>CAVLCS010000036.1:0-22881 GCA_963661675.1 Bulleidia sp. | reverse complement strand
TTTGAACAAAAGTTTAAGCACATCGTTGTTTAATTTACAAGGTACAATCTGCTGTTTTCAAAGAGTTTTCACAACTTTTCGTTGTTCTTAACTGCTCATCAACAGCTTATTTAGTATAGCAAACGAGAACTCCTTTGTCAACACCTTTCTACAACTTTTTCAAAAATATTTTTCTGTTCCTGTTTGGTCCATAGAATACCCACTTTTCCCACTCTCTATACGCAAAAAGAACCGCCCGAAAACGAGCGGTTCTTCCGATCTTAAAAGCAGTTACTTCATCAGTTCGGTCAGCAGCATGACCTTATCCACGCTGCCCTCGACCTTGATCTTACCCTCGGCGATAGCAACCTGCGGGACCAGCTTACCGGTCAGCACCTTCTCCAGGTTCGTCATCGAACCGGAAACGATCGCGTCATGGTCAATGTACTCATACGGCATAACGGACACATTGCCGTTCAGGATCTCAATGTAGAACACACCGGTCACCTTGCCCGTGAGGTTAAACTGTACTGCAACTTTGCCTTCCGTGCCGGCAATATCTGCCTTCTTTAATCTGTTGTAAAACTTTCCGATCAGCTGATCAATATCCATTGGACTCACCCCTGCTCAATTTTCTACCTTCATTATACAACACCTGCAAGAAAAAGCAAGGAGAATTTTGGTGATTTAGCCATAAAAAACGCAGCAAAACGGCCGTGCAAATTTTAATGCACAGCCGTTTCGCAAATTGAACAGTAATCAACAGTCCATTTTAGGTTTTGCGGTCGAATTTTGTGTGACAGTTCGGGCAAGTGATCATAATCTTGCCTCGGCCCTTGGGTACGCGCAGACGCTGACCACACTCCGGACACTTAAAATAGCAGTGCGTCTTGCGGTCGGCAAAGCGGCCCTGTGCACCGCGAATCTTATTCGACACCGGACGCCACCACTTCATAAACTTTTCGTTCTCCGCATACCGCGCCTGAATGTTGCGCGAGAACATGCGGAAGTAGCACAGGCACAGCAGTGCGAGAATGAACACGTTCATCCAGGCCCAGCCGAGAATACGCGCCACGATGATGAGCACGATGCCGAGCACCAGCAGTGCGTTATTGAGCGGGTCACTGCCGTAGCGGCCTGCCATAAAACGGCGGAAAAAATCCATTTATGCCTCTTCCTTTCCGCAAACGTGCTCGAAGATCAGGTCGAGCACCTCATCACGGCCGAATCCCTTCTCTGCCGAGAACGGAATGACCGGCACTTCCTCCGGCAGCAGCAGCGTCTGACGAATCTCCGCGATATTGCCCTCGAGCTGGCTCTTCTTGATCTTATCCAGCTTGTTGGCGATGATGACCCACGGCTTGCCGGATGCACGGAACCATTCCGCCATCGTCATGTCGTCGCGTGTGGGTTTGTGACGGATATCCACGATCTGGATACCGAGCGTCAGCAGGTCCATCGCAAAGTAGGTCTCCATCAGAGCACCCCATCTCTGCTGCTCGGCCTTGGACACGCGTGCGTAGCCGTAGCCCGGCAGATCGACCAGATACATGGCCTTGTCGATCGTAAAATAGTTGATGTGAATGGTCTTGCCCGGCTGAGCGCTGACACGCGCAAAGTTCTTGCGATTGAGCAGCTTGTTGATGACCGAGCTTTTGCCCACGTTGGATTTGCCTGCAAACACGATCTGCGGCAGCGGATCCTGCGGAAAATCGCTTTCCTTGACCGCCGAGCGCAGAAATTCCGCGTTATGCAGATTCGGCTTCTTCATTTCCATATTATTGCACCACCGTTGTCGATGCCGAGTCCGCAGCACGCTTTACCGGTGCGGACTTGCGTTTTTTCTGCTTGGGACGGCGCGAAAAGTCGATCGCCGTTTCCATTACCGTATCCATGTGCTCCGCAATCACAAAGTTGATGTTTTCGCGAACGACCGGCACGATATCCTTCAAATCACTCTCGTTGTCCTTCGGAATGCACACGGTCTTGATGCCCGCACGGTACGCCGCCATGGTTTTCTCACGCAGACCGCCGATCGGCAGCACGCGGCCGCGCAGCGTTACCTCGCCGGTCATGGCGACCTCGTGACGGACCGGAGCACCGGTTAGCGCCGAGATAAGCGCCGTAGTGATCGTCACGCCAGCGGACGGGCCGTCCTTCGGGATGGCCGCCTCCGGGAAGTGAATGTGCAGGTCGTTGTTCTTGTAGAACATCGGGTCGATGTTCAGCGATTCAGCCTTAGAGCGCACGAACGTCACAGCCGCCTTTGCGCTCTCCTGCATGACCGTGCCGAGGTTGCCGGTAACTTCGATCTTGCCGGTGCCCGGCACGACAGCCACTTCGACCTCGAGCATTTCACCGCCGACACTCGTCCACGCGAGACCGTTGACAATGCCGACCTCGTCCTTCTTGCTGACCAGATCGTCCTTGAAGGTCGCCGTGCCGAGCAGTTCCTCGAGGTTTTCCTTAGTGGCCGTCAGGCTCTCATCGCCGTCCGCGATATGCTTGGCCGCCTTGCGGCACAGCTTGGCAATCACCTGCTCGAGACGGCGCACGCCTGCTTCGCGGGTATAGCCGCTGATGATCGCATCGAGCGTTTCGTCGTCCACGATCAGCTGATTTTCGTTCAGACCGTGCTTTTTCATCTGCTTGGACAGCAGGTGTCGGCGTGCGATCAGACGCTTTTCCTCCGCCGTGTAGGACGGCAGCTCGATGACCTCCATACGGTCGAGCAGCGGACGCGGAACGGTCGAAAGGTCGTTCGCGGTGGTCAGAAATACCACGTCGGACAGGTCAAACGGCAGTTCGATGTAGTGATCGCGGAACGCGACGTTCTGCTCGGTGTCGAGCACCTCGAGCATCGCAGACGCCGGATCACCACGGAAGTCGTTGCCCATCTTATCAATTTCGTCGAGCAGGATGAGCGGATTGGACGTACCCGCACGTCTCAGCGCATCCATGATACGGCCGGGCATAGCACCGATGTAGGTCTTGCGGTGACCGCGGATGTCCGCTTCGTCACGCACACCGCCGAGGCTCATGCGCGTGTAATTGCGGCCCATGGCCTCTGCGATCGACTTGGCAATCGAGGTCTTGCCGACACCCGGCGGGCCGACCAGACACAGCACCTGACCCTTCAAATCGGGCGCAAGCGACTTTACAGCCAGAAACTCCATAATACGTTCCTTGACCTTCTCCATGCCGTAGTGGTCGCGGTCGAGAATAGCCTGCGCTTCCGCCAAATCGTGGCGTTCCTCGCTCTTTTTGTTCCACGGCAGGTCGAGCACGGTATCCAGATAGGTGCGCACAACACCCTGTTCGGCGGTCGAGCCGCTCAGCTTGGCAAAACGGTCCACCTCGCGAATGAGTTTGTCCTCGCACTCCTTCGGCAGCTTGAGGTCGAGCACGCGCGTGCGGTAGTTCTCCGCCTCGGCGGCTACGTCCTGCTCGCCGAGTTCGGTCTGGATGACCTTGATCTGCTCCCGCAGGTAGTATTCCTTCTGGTTTTTGTCGATCTGCGTCTTGAGCTCGTCCTGGATCTCGTTTTCGATCTTGAGGACCTCGGTCTCCTCGCCGAGCATGCGGATGACCATCACCAGACGACGGGTAATGCCGAGCTCCTCGAGAATCTCCTGCTTGGCGGCCACGTCAACCGGAATATTCTGGGCGATATAGTCCGCCAGATAGCCCGGATCACCGCCTTCGGCCACGGTCAGTTCCACGTCCGGCGACAGACGGGACGCGTACTGCGCGTACTCGCTGAAACGCTCCTGTGCGGTACGCACGAGTGCCTGTGCACGGCGTTCGGTCACGCCGTAAACGTAGTCCTCGAGTTCCTCAACCTCGGCGTACATGCAGTCCTCGTCCTTTTCGGCCGCGGTAAAGTTATGCGCGAGCGCACGCGTCTTGCCCTCGACCAACACGCGGATGTTGTCACCCGGCAGACGCAGGATCTGGCGGATCTGGCAGATCGTGCCGATCTGGTACAGGTCGCTCGGCGTCGGCGTATCGGTTTTCAGTTCGCGCTGCGCGGTCAGAAAGATGGTCTGGCCGTTCTTCATCGCCGCTTCCAGAGCGCGAATCGACATCATTCTGCCCACATCAAAGTGGACTATCATATTAGGGAACGCCGTCAGTCCGCGCAGCGGCAGCACCGGCAGGCGGCTGAGGACGATTCCGTTGAGTTCTGTCATATGTTCGTTTCTCCTTGCACGGAAAATTGTCTATTAGTTTCAGTATAGTATATCTTCCGGGGTTTGTAAAGCAGTTAAACGACAAAAATACGGGCGGGAATCTCGTTCCCCGCCCGTATCATGTTTGCGTTATGCGCTCTTGGTCGGCTTTCTCCGCGAAGTCTTTTTCGGCGGCTGCTTTTCCGCAGCAACAGCCGTGCGTTCGCCGTGCTCGACGACCGGCTCGCCGGTGCCGTCCACAACGCCCGGTGTGATCTCGACGCGGCAGACCGTCTCGTCGGACGGAATGCGGAACATGATGTCGGTCATCACATTCTCGAGTACACCGCGCAGACCGCGTGCACCCGTTTTGCGCTCAAGTGCGACCTCTGCCACACGCTCCAGCGCTTCCGGCTGGAACTTCAGCTCTACGCCGTCCATCGCGAACAGCGTCTCGTACTGCTTGACGAGCGCGTTCTTCGGCTCCTGCAGGATGCGGACGAGCGCGTCCTTATCCAGCGTGTCGAGCGAAACGATAGCCGGCAGTCGGCCGATCAGCTCAGGGATCAGGCCGAACTTCATCAGGTCATGCGGCTCGATCTTGGCCAGCAGACGGTCGGTCTGCTCGTCCTCTTTTCCCTTTACCTCAGAACCGAAGCCCATACCCTGCTTACCGGTGCGCTTCTGGATGATACCCTCGATACCGTCGAATGCACCGCCGCAGATAAACAGGATATTGGTCGTGTCGATCTGAATGAACTCCTGATGCGGATGCTTGCGGCCGCCCTGCGGCGGAACGTTCGCAACCGTGCCCTCGAGCATCTTGAGCAGCGCCTGCTGCACGCCCTCACCCGAAACATCGCGGGTGATGGACGGGTTTTCGCTCTTGCGGGCGATCTTGTCGATCTCATCGACGTAGATAATGCCGTGCTCGGCCAACTCCACGTCAAAGTCCGCCGCCTGAATGAGACGCAGCAGAATGTTCTCAACGTCCTCACCGACGTAGCCAGCCTCAGTCAGCGTGGTCGCGTCCGCGATCGCGAACGGAACCTGCAGCGTCTTGGCCAGCGTCTGCGCCAGCAGGGTCTTGCCCGAACCGGACGGACCCAGCATGAGGATATTGGACTTCTGCAGCTCTACCTCGGTCTCCGGATGGTAGATGCGCTTGTAGTGGTTGTAAACCGCAACCGACAGGGCGATCTTGGCACGATCCTGACCAATAACGTACTCATCGAGCACCTTTTTCAGCTCCTGCGGCGTCGGCAGGTGCTCGGGCTTTTCGAGTGCATGGCTCTGCGGCTCGTACTCAGGCATGAGGTCGAGTTCGTCGTCCAAAATGCTGGTGCATACGCCGATGCACTCATCGCAGATATACACGTTCGGTCCTGCGATCAGCTTGCGCACGCGGCTCTGCGGCTTGCCGCAGAACGAGCATTTCAGTTCTTTATCATCATAATTCGGCATATGCCACCTCTATACTACGAAAAAAATTTGGGTTACGACAATGCGAATCGTCTTAGTGCTTATCGAACACCTTGTCGATCAGGCCGTACTCGACAGCCTCGTCTGCAGTCATGAAGTTATCGCGCTCGCAGTCGGCGTGAACGGTTTCGATCGGCTTGCCGGTGTTTTCAGCCAGAATGCGGGTCATGCGCTCCTTGATGATCTGCAGACGCTTCAGGTGGATCGCCATATCGGTGATCTGGCCCTGGGTGCCTGCAGACGGCTGATGGATCATGATCTCGGCATTCGGCAGCGCGTAGCGCTTGCCCTTGGCGCCCGAGGACAGCAGGAATGCGCCCATGGAGGCCGCCATGCCGATGCAGATGGTCGAAACATCGCACTTGATATAGTTCATGGTGTCGTAGATCGCCATGCCCGCGGTAACAGAGCCGCCGGGGCTGTTGATATACAGCGAAATATCCTTATCCGGGTCCTGTGCTTCCAGATACAGCAGCTGAGCAACGACCAGAGAAGCGGTCGTGTCGTTTACTTCATCGCACAGCATAATGATGCGGTCATTCAGCAGACGGGAGTAGATATCGAACGAACGCTCACCGCGGCCGGTCTGCTCTACGACCATAGGGACTAAACTCACTTGGGAAAACTCCTTTCAGCAAGGCGGATTTTCCGCGAAAAACCGCAGATTTTGTCCTCCTTGAATATAGGTGAAAAAGCGCGAGCGTCGCTCGCGCTTTTCTTATGAACCAACGCTAAGCGTCTGGTTTGCTGTTGTTTGCGCGCTTATCGGAAACGCAGAATTACTCTGCAGTCTCCTCGGTGGTCTCCTCGGCAGCCTTCTTCTTGGTTGCCTTCTTGACCTTGGCGTTCTTCTTGATGAACTCGAGCGCGTTCGAGATCTTCAGATCGCCTTCCAGAGCTTCCTTGGAAACGATGGCCTTAACCTTCTCGACTTCCATCTTGTACTGCTCTGCCATCTTAGCATACTCTTCCTCGAGTTCCTTGTCGGAAACAGTAATGCCTTCCAGCTCAACAACCTTCTGCAGTGCCAGACGGGTCCTGACCTGACGCTCTGCCTGGCCCTGGAACATTGCACGGAATGCACCCATCTCAGTGCCGGTCATCTTGAGGTACTGCTCGAGGCCCATGCCCTGCATCTGCAGGCGGTAGCCGAAGTCCTGTACAATGGTGTCAACCTGTGCGTCGATCATTGCAGCCGGGATATCAGCCTTCATACCGTCGATAACTGCGTCCAGAACCTTCTCCTCGAAAGCGGTGTCAGCAGCTTCCTGACGCTCAGCCTTCAGACGCTCGGTGATCTCCTTCTTCAGGTCGTCGAGGGTCTCGCAGGTGTCGGAAACGTCCTTTGCGAACTCGTCGTCGATCTCCGGCAGAATGGTCTCCTCAACCTTGTGTACCTTGCACTTAAAGGTAGCTTCCTTGCCAGCCAGCTCTGCTGCGTGGTACTCCTCCGGGAAGGTTACGACTACGTCCTTCTCGTCGCCAGCCTTGCAGCCGATCAGCTGATCCTCGAAGCCCGGGATGAATGCGCCGGAGCCCAGAGTCAGCTCGTGATGCTCAGCCTTGCCGCCCTCGAATGCAACGCCGTCTACGAAGCCCTCGAAGTCGATATCAACGGTATCGTTCTTCTTAGCCTTGCGCTCTACGGTCTCGGTGCGGGCATTGCGCTGTGCCATGCGGTTCAGCTCTGCCTTAACGTCAGCCTGGAGAACCTTAACGGTCTCCTTCTCAACCTCGATGCCCTTGTACTCGCCGAGCTCAACTTCCGGCTCAACCGGTACCTTAGCGATGATGGTCAGGCCGCCCTCTTCTGCCGGGTCGCCCAGATCAACGTCTGCACGGCCGACCGGCTTGATGCCAGCCTTCTCGACAGCCATTTCCATAGCATCCGGGTAAATGATATTGAAAGCTTCTTCAAAGAACACGCCTTCGCCGTACAGCTTCTCGATCATCTTGCGCGGTGCATGGCCCTTGCGGAAGCCCGGAACGGTGATGTTCTTGCCGGTCTTCTTGAATGCCTTGTCCTTAGCTGCTTCAAACTCAGCCTTGGTGATCTCGATGGTCAGAGCAACGACGCTGTGCTCCTGCTTTTCAGTGTTTTTCAGTTCCATGTTGCCAATCTCCTTACTTACTTTCGATTGTATCTAAATCATTCTACCAGATTATTTTGAGAATTTCCATAGTTTTTTCTATTTTTTCAGAAAAATCGGGATAAAATCCACAAAATCACCGGATACGAGCTTCCATTCTATTCCTTCCTGCACGCCTGTTACCGCGTGACTCAGGCTTTTTCCGTGCAAATGTCCGTAAATACAGCGCTTTACGCCGTATTTATGCAGCAGCTCGATGATCTCACCGCAGCGGTAGGAAGCATAAAGCGGCGGATAATGCAGGAAGCAGAGGATCTCCTCCGGGTCTGCAGCAGCACCAAGTTTTAAGGATGCTTCGAGCCGCAGCAGCTCCCGCTTGAAAATTTTCTCGTTGTGCGGGTCGGCGAAGTCCTCCTCGAAGGGCCAACCGCGTGTGCCGCACAGTGCGGTCTTTTCGTAGAAAAAACAGTTGTTATGCAGAAAATCAATGGTAGAAAAACCGTTTTCATCTAAGAAACGGTGCATTTTGGAGGCGGTCTCCCACCACAGATCGTGGTTTCCCTTCAAAATGATCTTTTTGCCCGGCAGCGAGTCGATCAGCGCAAAATCGCCTTTCGCTTCCGCAAGGTTGATGCCCCACGAAATATCCCCGCCCAAAACAATGGTATCCTCCGGCGCGACAAGCGCACGCCAGTTTTTGATGATCTTTTCCGTGTGCCCCTGCCACCGGCCGCCGAAAATATCCATCGGCTTGGCCACATCGGTGGCAAGGTGCAAATCGGCAAGCGTATAAAGCGCCATTACAGATCCTTGAGCAGACCGACGGTGGAGAGAATGTCGGTCTTATCTACCACGCGGTTAAAGCGCGGCGTCTTGCCTGCCAGAGCGGCAAGCGGTGCGGGTGCCGGTACACCCGCCAGCTGAGAGAGGACCTCCAGCTGGGTCACGTCGTCGTTCTCGAGCGTGCCGCCGAGGGCCTCGATGACCGAGCGGCAGAACTTGAACGGAGACGCAGTGGACGCGATAACGGTCGGCGTTTCATCGCCGGTGCGGGCACGGTAGTCCTCGTACACGCGAACAGCAACTGCGGTGTGGGTGTCGCACAGGTAGTGCTCGTCTTTCCACAGCTTGTTGATGGTATCCGCCGCGTGGCTGTCATCGCAGCAGCCTGCGTCGAACTCGGCCTCGATGTTGGCGAATACGTCCTCAGCTACCTGGTAGCTGCCCTCGGTGTTCAGCTTGTTCATCAGATCGGCTACCAGCTTGTCGTTGAAGTCGGAAGCGAAGAACAGCAGACGCTCGAGGTTAGACGAAATGAGGATATCCATCGACGGAGACGTCGTGGTGAAGAAATCGCGGTTGCGGTTGTACTCGCCGCCCTTCTTGAAGAAGTCGGTCAGCACGTTGTTGCGGTTAGACGCGCAGATGAACTTGTTCACCGGCAGACCCATCTTCTTGGCGATGTACGCCGCAAGGATGTTGCCGAAGTTGCCCGTCGGTACGCAGACGTTGATCTTGTCGCCCTGTGCAATGGTGCCTGCGGCAACCATATCGCAGTACGCAGAAACGTAGTACGCGATCTGCGGCGCCAGACGGCCCCAGTTGATGGAGTTCGCCGAGGACAGCATCATGCCGTCCTTGTCGAGTGCTGCACGGGTGTCGTCATCGGTGAAGATGCGCTTTACCGCACTCTGTGCATCGTCAAAGTTGCCGTGGATGGCTACGACCTCGACGTTCTTGCCTTCCTGCGTTACCATCTGCAGCTTCTGCATGGGAGAAACGCCGTCCACCGGATAGTACACCATGATCTTGGTGCCCTCAACATCGTGGAAGCCATCGAGTGCAGCCTTGCCGGTGTCGCCCGAGGTGGCGACCAGAATGCAGGCGGTACGGGTCTCGCCGGTCTTGCGCAGCGAGGCGGTCAGCAGGTGCGGCAGCATCTGCAGCGCCATATCCTTGAACGCACAGGTCGGACCGTGCCACAGCTCGAGCAGGTTCTTGCCCTCGCCCAGCTTTACCACCGGTGCAGTATCTGCGCCGCCGAACTTCTCATCGGCGTAAGCCTTGGACGCAAAGTCCGCCAGTTCCTCTGCCGTAAAGTCGGTCAGGAACTTGCCGAGGATAAGCGCCGAACGGCCCTTGTAATCGCTCTCCGCAAGCGTTTTCCAATCCGCGTCGGTAAGCGCGGGAAACGCGGTCGGGCAGTACAGGCCGCCGTCCGGTGCGATACCGTTGGCGATGGCGTATGCCGCGGAAACCTTGCGCTCCTTATTTCTTGTGCTTACATAATCCATATTTTTACAACCTCCGCAGTTGTTTTAATGCTTCTTTTATTGTATAGCAAATGTGTATGTTTGGGCAATAGGCAAATCCGTGGAAATTCTGCCGTCCTGTCACAACATTTTCTGCATAAAGTTGAATGCGTTGTCATAAAACAGCCCATCGACCGTTTCCTGCTTGTAGCCAAGTGTCAACATGCGGTCCGCCAGACGGTACACATCCGCCAGACCGTCAATGCCGACCGGCAGGGTGTCGCAGCCGTCAAAATCACAGCCGAGCGCGACCACCTTCTCGCCGTACATGCCGAGGAACCGCTCGATGTGGTCGATGGCGTCGTCGATGACCGAGTCGCTCTGCCGCACGAGGAACGGCGTGTACAGATTGACGCCGACCAGGCCCTTTCGGTTTGCGATCTCGGCGAACTGCTCGTCGGTCAGGTTGCGTGAGTTGCGGCACAGCACCCGCGAGTCGCTGTGCGTCGCGACAAACGGACGGTCGGTCGTCTCGCACACGTCCCAGAAGCCGCGGTCGGACAGGTGCGACACGTCCACAAGGATGCCCTTCTTTCCGCAGTCGCGGACAAGCTGCTTGCCGAGTTCGGTCAGGCCCTCATTCTGGTCGACGGCGGACGGACAGCCGAAACGGCTGCGGTAGTTCCACGTCAGCGTGATGAGCCGTACACCGGCATTGTAAACGTAGTCGAGCGCGTCCGGTCGGTCGGGCAGCAGTTCAGCGCCCTCGATGGACAGCAGCGCCGCTGCTTTTCCGCTGTCCATAGCCGCCCGAATATCCGCCGCCGAGCGGCAGAACGTCAGCCAATCGGCATTGGCGGCAAACTCCCGCTTGGCGGTCGTCAACATGCGGTCGAACCGCTCATCGGCGGGCGTATCGAGCAGGCAGTCGCGCGTTTCCGGCGAATACGGCTGTCTCGCGCCGCAGAACAGCGCAAAAAACTGCACATACGGCTGATACTTCCGCGCTGCCGCATAATTGATATGTAAATCGTTCTCCCGCAGGTGTTTTCCTGTCTCGCAGCACTCGTAGATGGTGTCACAGTGCAGATCAAACAGTTTCATACTCACCCTCCAAAGGCGTTTTCCAGATGGTTGATACGCGGCGGAACCGGCGAATGCTCTTCGCCGTAGACCTCAATGACGTCAAACCGCGGCTGTTTTTCGGTCGGGTTCTCCTGCAGCCACGCCTCGGCCGCCGCGATAATTTTCGCCTGCTTTATCGGTGTGACGGCTTCGCACGCCATACCGTAACGCGCGTTCTTGCGCGTCTTGACCTCCGCAAAGATAACATACTGCGCGTTCTCCGCGATAATGTCAATCTCGCCGAATCGGGTGCGGAAATTTACCGTCACCGTGTGCCAGCCGCGCTCTTCGAGGTACAGCCGTGCCGCTTTTTCTCCCCAGGCACCCTTCATCGCGGTGCGTCCGGGTGCTTTTCGTAGAATTTCTTCAGAAACGTCATCCGGTGGATCGGGCACGGTCCGTGCTCGAGCAGTGCCTCGTCATGTGCCTTGGTCTCGTAGCCCTTGTGCTTCTCGAATCCGTACTGCGGGTACTGCTCGGCGAACTGGCGCATCAAGCGGTCTCGCGTTACCTTGGCAATGATGGATGCCGCCGCGACAGACGGGATTTTCGCGTCGCCGGAGACCACGCACTCGTGCGGCAGTTCCAGTCCCTGCGAACGATTGCCGTCCACATAGACGAAATCCGCCGGACGTGTCAGACCGTCCACCGCCTGCTTCATCGCCCGATAGGTCGCCTGCAGGATGTTGATCTCGTCAATGACGCGCTCGTCCACGAGCGAAACCGACCACGCAAGTGCGTTCTCGGTAATCTCATCGAACAGCTTCTCGCGCTTCTTTTCGCTGAGTTTTTTCGAATCGTTCAGTCCCTCGATAACGATTCCGGCCGGCAGGATAACCGCGGCAGCGCACACCGGTCCGGCCACCGGACCGCGGCCGGCTTCATCCACGCCGCACACCGAACCGTAGCCGTTCGCCCATGCTTTTTCTTCGTATTCCCAAGTCATGTTTGTCTCTCCTAAAACCAAGGGCGAACACAGCGGTTCGCCCTCGAAATCTTCGTTTTATTCCGGCTTCTCGAGCGTAATGCGGCCGAGAACACCACCTCGGAACTCATCGAGCAGGATGCGTGCCATACGCTCGGTGTCGATTTCACCGCCGCGCAGCAGGAAACCACGGCGCTTGCCTGCCTGCTGGAGCAGCTCATAACCGAGGAAATCGCACTCCTCCTCCGGGATGGCGATGTTGTAGCGGTCGATGATGGTCTGCGGCGCCTGCTCGGAGAGCAGCTCCATCAGCTTGCAGCCGAGCGTCTCGACGTCCAGAATGTCGTCCTTGATCGCGCCCGTGCACGCCAGCAGAATGCCGACGCGCTCATCGTCGAACTTGGGCCACAGGATACCCGGGGTATCGAGCAGGTCAATGCCGCTCTCCACGCGGAACCACTGGCTGCCGCGCGTCACGCCCGGACGGTCCGCCGCCTTGGCGGATTTTCGGCCGAGAATGCGGTTGATGAACGTGGATTTGCCCACATTCGGAATGCCGACGACCATCACGCGGACGGACTTGCCGACCAGACCCTTTTCGTTCCACTGGGCGATTTTATCTGCCAGCAGTGTGCGGACCGCACCAGAGAACGCCTGCGTGCCGTTGCCGCTGCGGCTGTCGGTCTGGATAACCGCCATGCCCTGTTCACGGAAATGCTTCGCCCAGACGGCCGTCATGTTCGGGTCCGCCAGGTCAATGCGGTTAAGGATCATCATGCGCGGCTTGCCTGCCGCAATCTCATCCATATCCGGGTTGCGGGACACCTGCGGAATGCGTGCGTCCACGACCTCACAGACCGCGTCCACCTGCTTGATATACTCCGCCATCTGTCGGCGGGTCTTTGTCATATGTCCGGGATACCATTGAATATTCATATTACTTCACCGTTCCAAAATCGCTGAGCGGGAAAACCACGCTCTGTACATGACCGAGGATGTAGCGCTCGTCAACCATGCCGAGACGGCTGTCGCGGCTGTCAGTAGAGGCGTTGCGGTTGTCGCCCATGACGAACACGCAGCCTTCCGGTACGGTCTGCGGATAGGTCAGATCGCCCATATGCTCGAGCACGTCGATCTTCTCGTTGATATACGGCTCATCGAGGACTTCGCCGTTGACGCTTACGTCGCCGGTGATCGGGTCGATATCCACCGTATCGCCGCCGGTCGCAATGATGCGCTTGACGATCGGCTGGTTGTTGTAAAAGCCTTCCTTGCGCAGCACGACAACGTCGCCGCGCTCGGGCGTATAGTTCAGGTTGCTTACCAGCATGATGCTGTGGTCCTCGAGGGTCGGGTACATGCTCATGCCGTCCACGCCGATCAGGCGCACGAAAAACGTGAATACGACCACGAAGAACACCAGAACCGCCATCAGGGATTCGCCCCAGCCGAACAGCTCGCTCGAGAAGCGTCCCTCACTCTTTTTATTTTCGGTTTGCTGCATTATGATTTCCTCCATCAAAAAGATAGCATACAATATTATTATAGCGATAATACAGCGTATGCGCAAGTAAAAACAAAAAACGAGGAGTATTTCTACTCCCCGTTTCTGTGATTGGTCGATTAAACCTTCTCTGCGATCTTGGCAGCCTTGCCTACGCGGCCGCGCAGGTAGTACAGCTTAGCACGGCGAACCTTACCGCTGCGAACAACCTCGAACTTAGCAACGTTCGGAGAATGTACCGGGAAGGTCTTCTCTACGCCTACGCCGTAAGAAATGCGGCGAACGGTTACGGTCTGGTTTACGCCAGCGTGCTTCTTAGCAATGATGATGCCTTCGAATACCTGAATACGCTCGCGGTTGCCCTCCTTGATCTTTGCGTGTACCTTAACGGTATCGCCGATCTTCAGAGTGGGCAGATCGCTCTTGAGCTGCTGCTCGGACAGGACTTTAACGAGATCCATTTTTAGTCTTCCTTTCGTCTTAGACATTCTTGCCGCATCGTAAACCCATAAATGAGCAGAGGAATGCCCGTGTTCATTGTTACTTGACTATCATAGCATATCATGCGGTGGATTGCAAGTGTTTTTTCGTCACTGTTCAGATTTTTGTCGCATGCGCTCGATGGATTCGGCATGAACGGTCTCGGTCTGCGCCTGTGCCTTCTCGTTTTCGTAAAAGCCGATGACCACATAATCGCCGACCTGCAGGTCCTCGAACCCGATCTCCTGTGTTTTTCCGGTGTCGGCATCATAAGCGGAAAGAGCCGCCTTCGAGCAGTCTGCCGTGCCGCGGCTGCCGAACACGATTGTTTCGCCTGCATCCTGCACAGTGATGGTTTGATTTGCGCTGTCTTTGGACACAATTTCTGCGTCAGCGAGCAGTCTGATGGGCTTTCGCCTGCTGCAGGCGCACAAAAGCAGGCAAATTCCCAATCCCACAACATAAGAAGTTTTTCGCATCCTATCGCCACCTTGCATAATTTTTATCACGAATCGCTTGCATTTCTTGTTTATTTTTATTATACTAAGAATACCACCCGCTGTAAAGGAGTGTTTTTCATGTGGGCATATGAAAGCGTATTTTATCAGATCTATCCCATCGGCTTTTGCGGTGCACCGCGCGTCAACGATGGCGTGACCGTGCCGCGTATCCGCAAGGTGGCTGACTGGGCGGAGCATATTGCGTCGCTCGGCTGCAATGCCGTGTACTTCTCCCCGATTTTTGAATCCGACAGCCACGGCTACGACACCCGCGACTTCCGCAAGGTGGACTGCCGCCTCGGCACCAACGAGGATTTCGCCGCTGTGTGCAAAACGCTGCATGAAAACGGCATCAAAGTTGTGCTGGACGGCGTTTTCAACCACGTCGGACGCGGTTTCTGGGCGTTCAAGGACGTGCAGGAGAAGAAATGGGATTCCCCCTACAAGGACTGGTTCCACATCTCCTTTGACGGCAACTCGAACTACAACGACGGCTTCTGGTACGAAGGCTGGGAAGGCCATTTCGAGCTGGTAAAGCTCAATCTGCGCCACCCGGACGTGCAGCACCACATTTTTGAGTGCATTCGCCAGTGGAAGGACGAATTCGGCATTGACGGTCTGCGTCTGGACGTGGCCTACTGTCTCGACAAAGATTTTATCCGTGCGCTGCGCGGCTTCTGCGACACGCTTTCGCCCGACTTTTTCCTGGTCGGCGAGCTGCTCCACGGCGACTACAACCAGTTCGTCGGAGACGGTATGCTGCACTCCTGCACGAATTACGAGTGCTACAAGGGTCTGTATTCCTCGATGAACAGCTACAACCTGTTCGAGATCACGCATTCGCTGCTGCGCCAGTTCGGTCCGGAAAACTGGACGCTATATAAAGGTAAGCACCTGCTCTCGTTTGTGGATAACCACGATGTAACGCGCGTGGCGTCCATCCTGCAAAATCCGGCGCACCTGCCGCTGATCTACGCCCTGCTGTTCGGCATGCCCGGCATTCCGTGCATCTACTACGGCAGTGAATGGGGTGCGGAAGGCAAAAAGCAGGACGGCGATGACGCTCTGCGTCCGTCGTTTGAGCAGCCGATGGAAAACGACCTGACCAAATGGATCACCGCACTGGCGAAGGCCCACCGAGAAAGCCGTGCGCTCTGCTATGGCGGCTTCAAGCAGCTTGTGCTCACCAACAAGCAGTGCATCTGGGAACGCGAGGCAGACGGCGAGCGCGTGCTCGTGGCGGTGAATATCGACGAGCAGCCGTATCATGCCCACTTTGACGCACGGTGCGGCCGTGCCGTGGACCTCATCACCGGAGAAATGCACGACTTTGGCGGCGGAAGTGAATTGCCGCCGTATTCGGCTTACTTCTGGAGATGCGAACGCTAAACCGAAACAAAAAGACCTTGAAACCAAGTTTCAAGGTCTTTTTTCTGTCTTACTTGCGCTTTACATAATCAATAACGAGTGCATACGTCGTGCCGTCCGTCAGATCGGCGCTGAACGTGACAGCCGTGCCGTCCTTGCGGTATCGCTCGAGCGCAGACTTGAGCAGCGCCAGCGTCTGACCGCTCACGGTGTAATCTTTGCCCGCGGTCAGGGTGTCGCCGTTCACGGTCACGCTCTTAAGGCTCGTGCGCGTCAGCGGCAGCGTGAACTTCGGCTCGCTCGGCGAGAACGTGTTGTACTCCTCGACAGCCCAGTTTTCGCCGGTCGGCGTGGAATCGCTCACGGTCAGCGTAAACACCTCGGTCTTGCCGTTTTTCAGTTCGGTGCTGATGGTATAGCTGCCCGCTCGAAGCTGCGCGAGTACGCCGCGCGGCAGGATGAGCGAACGCGTCGAGGAATCGAACGTGTAGTCCATACTCGACAGGCCGAGCACCACATCCCGAATGTCGTCCGAGTTGTTGGCGCCGCTCAGGCGCGTGTGCACGTCTGCGTAGTTTTCCGACTTGTAATAGCGGTCAAACGACGCGTTCTCCACGTTTTCACTCACCGAAGAGTCGGTAACGGTCACGGTGATAGCCGCCGTTTTGCCATCCGACAGGGTGAGGATCAGCTTGTAGTTTCCTCTCGACAGCCGACCAAGCCAGTCCGTGCTGATGGCGGCACCGGTCGAGGTGGCCGTGTAGTCCGTGCCTGCGGCCAGAGCCGCACCGTTACTCTCGATTTTCTCGATTTTCAGGCTGTTCGGCACAGTAACTGCAACATTTTTGCCCAGTGCGGATACGTTATCCAGATCGACCGCGATGCTTTCCGGCGAAACAGCCGCCGTTACGTTGCCCGTCAGCGTCTGTCCGCCTGCGGTAGCGGTCACACCATTTGCGATCGTGTAGCCGGAAACCTGCACGCTGCTCGCGAAACTCACGCCCGTGCTCTTGATGTCCGCCTGGTAGATCGTGCCGTAGCCGGTGACGGACGCCGGCTTGTTTGCGGTCATGCGGTAGACCGACGCATTCGCGGTCGTGGAAACCGTGGATTCGGTGTTCAGCGTCAGATTGGTAATGTCCGCATCTAATGTCAGCGACACCTTTTTATCGCCGTTGGTGGTCACATCGCCGAAGCCCTCATAGCCTGCGGTGGTCAGCTTTTTTTCGTACAGCACCGCCGTACTGCGGACCTCAGTGCTCGGAAAACGAGCGGCGCCTGCCGCAGTAACCTGCAGCAGGCGACCCATAGGCGAGGACACAACGATGTGGTCGCTCATTGTATTCGTCATTGTTACCGTGCCGCCGGCTACGATGATCGTACCCTTGACGTACACGTCATTCAGCTGTACCGCGTCCGAGGCCAGACCTTCGGTCAGATACAGATCGCCGTCGATCGTCGCATCGGACAGCGTGCAGCTCTCCGAAATGGTGACGTTCGCGGTATCGCTCTTGAGGTCAGCGCCGGTATAGGCCTTACCTGCCGTGGAAAGCGAGGTTCCGAGGTAATAGTACAGGATCTTGGCAAATTCCGCACGGGTGATGACCTTGGTCGGCTTGAAGGTGTTGTCCTTGTAGCCGGTGATGATACCCTTGTCCACAGCGGCCTTGACATAGCCTGCCGACCACGTTGCGACCTGCGCCTTATCCTTGAAGGACAGGTTTGCCGGCTTTACGCTGCCCGGATTGGCCTTGTACAGTCGACCGAGGATAACAGCCGCCTGCTCACGGGTGACGTAACCCTCCGGGTTCATCTTGCCGTTGCCGGTGCCGTTGATGTAGCCGTATTTCTCGGCAATACGCACCGTGTCGTAGTACCACGAGTTGGACTGCACATCGCTATACGAAATGCTTGCCTTCTCCGTAAAGTGGAACGCACGGTTGACGTAGCGCATGAACTCTGCACGGGTGACACTGCGTTCCGGCTCGTATTTGCCGGTGGTCGCACTCGGATTGATGATGCCCTCATCATCCAGATATTCGATAAAGGTTTTGCTCCAGTGCCCGTCCAGATCGGACGCCGCAAACGCTGCCGGTATCATCGTGACCAGCATCGCCGCACACAGGAAAGCGGATAGCAAGCGTTTTTTCATAAGATACACTCCTTGTTGGTGCTGATATTAGTATAACATACACAAACCCGCTTGACAACAGGCATTGCCAGACACATTTTGTCAATGTTTACGCATTTCGGACATATTCGATGAAAATTCGTCCTTTACGGCTCGTGCCGCCGAACGCTTCCACGCGGGCACGTCCTACTCCGCGGACGGTCAGGCGGTCGCCTTCGGCAATCTGGTGCTCCGGCTTCATGCAGGGCGCGTTATTGACAAACACCAGTCCTTTTTCGATCCGCGCCTGTGCGTCCTTGCGCGGCAGGTTGAAGATAAGCGCGGCTACGCTGTCCAGACGCGGAGACGCCACCGAACCGGTCCCCCGTTTTTCCTCGACTGCCGCGTGTTTCAGGTCGCTGAGGTCCTCGCGCGTCAGCGAAAGCTGCTTGCGGCCTGCCTTGGCGAAGTGCATGAGGATGAACTCGGCCATGTCCTCGAGCACGATGATATCCGCGCCTTCCTCGTGCACGAGAATGTCGCCGACCACCGAACGGTCGATCTGCAGGCCCATCAGAGAACCGAGGTAGTCGCGATGCGTGAGCGTGTCCTCCTTGCGCTTGTGGGCACGCAGCAATGCCAGCGGCGCAGACAGCTTTGCACTCTCGCCGTCCATGTAATCCGGATAAAACAGGTAAATGCCGCGTTCTGCGTCCTCGTAGCCGCCCCAGAACAGCGCATGACCGGTCGCACCGGCAAGCCGCACGGCGTCCGTACACAGCGCCCGCTGCTTGAGGTCGAGGAACTTGGTATGCGTTAAATAGCCGCGCTGCTCACAGGTCTGCTCCTTGTCGAGCAGTCCGGCCAGAAGCAGCCTGTCGTCGCCGCTGTGCGCAAGCGCGGTCAGTATCTCTTGCTTGGTTTTCAAGTTGGTTTCCTCCATCACGACACAGATTTTCTCTGTACCGACACATTGTTTTCTCTTATGGTATTGTACTATCTTATTTTTTCGTTTACAATAGAAAACAGCAACCTTTATGATGGAGATGATCGAATTGACCGTGAAAGATGCCGTTCTGCAGGCACTCGAACAGGCACGAGGCACCCGCCTTTCCGGCGGACGGCTCGCCGAGCAGCTTGGCGTATCCCGGGCCGCGGTGCACAAGGCCATTGCCGCGCTGCGCGAAAGCGGACTGGCCATCGACGCCGTGACAGGCGAAGGCTACCGTCTGGCGTCGGACGACGACAGCCTGACTGCCGCAGGCATTGACGCACTGCTGGATACCGCGGTCATCGGACGCGAGATTTTGGTCGAGCCTGAACTCGTTTCGTCCAACACGACGATGAAACAGCAGTATCTCGGCCGCAAACACGGCTTCACGCTGTTTGCCGAAGCGCAGACCGGCGGACGCGGACGGCTCGGCCGCACATTCTTTTCCCCTGCCGACACCGGCGTGTACATGACCATTCTCCTGCATCCGACGCTGCCGCTGTCGCACCTGTCGTTTGTCACCATTTCGGCGGCCATTGCGGTTGTGCGGGCCATCGAGCAGACGGCAGGCTTTACGCCGCAGATCAAATGGGTGAACGATGTGCTGATGAACGGCCGCAAGCTGTGCGGCATCCTCACGGAAGCGACCATCGAGGGTGAAACCGGCACGGTCAGCTCGCTCGTGGTCGGCATCGGCATCAATTTGCGGCCCAATCCGGCGTGGCCCGAGGAAGTCAAGGCAGTCGCAGGTGCCATCAGCGACTTCGGCAAGCCGCCTCGCCGAGCCGAGCTGGCAGCGGCTATCCTCAACCACTTTGAGGACGTATACACGCTGCTTGAGCAGGGCAAGGAGCCGGAATTGCTTGAGCGCTACCGCGAACGACTGTGCTGCATCGGCCGACCGGTGACCGTCATCAGTCCGGCAGGCCGCTATGAGGCCGAGTGCGTCGGTCTGGACGAGAACGCCCATCTGCTGGTGAAAACCGCAGACGGACAGGTCAATGCCCTGTCCTCAGGTGAGATCAGCATTCGACTGTAAACCGCAAATTATACTATATTATATAAGGAGTATTTCACTATGTTTCAAACCGCTGCAGGCGTGACCATTCCGTTCCCCGAAAAGCTGTCCGAGCAGTACGAGCTGGACGGCAATACCATCACCGCTAACCTCAGCTTTGAAAAGCTGAGCGATTTCGTTCATTCGTTCTACGCCGAGCTGGACGAGCCGCTGTTCCTCGCGATCCACCCGGACGCGGAGAGCGATGAGGTCTGGTATCTGGACGGCATGACGAAAAAGCAGCTGACCATGATCCTCGACGGCTACGGCGAACTGCTGTATCAGGACGGCCTTTCGGCGTTTGCCATCGGCTCGCTGACCACCGAGGAGGAACTTTTCGTACAGAAGTATAAGGTTCTGTCGATTTACAGCGAGACCGCAAAGCGTTTTGTTCCCCTGCTGAAGAAGTACGGCGTAGAGCCGACCGGCCATCTGGTTACCGCATGGGATACGTTCTCCGAGGAAAAGCCCGGTGCCGCAGAGCGGCTCGAGATCGCCGGTCAGACCGTGCCGGATATGATCAAGGAATTGTGCAAGATTGGTATGTACAAAGGCTGATATTGATTCACGCGGTTAATCAACCTGCACACATCATCGTAGGGGCGGACCAGTGTGTCCGCCCTTCCCCAACCCACCATCGGATTATATCCGCAGGTTCACCCGATTCCGGTTGCACGGTATCCGCAGTTTCACACACAGCGTTCCGATTAACAGGGCGGACACATTGGTCCGCCCCTACGGCAGCGTATGCCGAAAGATAGATTGACTGCACAAAACATCCGCATACGAAAAAAGACACCGATTTCTCGGTGTCTTTTCTTATTCAGCCAAATTTTAGATTTCCATAATGATCGGCAGGACCATCGGGCTGCGCTTGGTCTTCTTGAACAGGTAATCACTGACATCGCCCTTGATGGCGGATTTCAGGCTGTTCCAGTCACGCAGGTTCTCGATCGAGCAGCGGTCGAGCGCCATCTGCGAAATGGTACGCAGTTCTTCCATGAGCGCCTCGGCTTCCTTGACGTAAACGAAACCGCGGGACACGATATCCGGACCGGCAATGACAACGCCGGTCGTTGCATCAACTGTGACAACGATAACCAGCAGACCGTCCTCGGACAAGTGCTTACGGTCACGCAGAACGGCGGTGCCGACATCGCCGATACCCAGACCATCTACCAGCAGGCGGCCGGACGGCACGGAATTGCCCAGACGAGCGGAATTCTCGCCGATCTCGACCGGACGGCCGATCTCACTGATGAGAATGTTCTTCGGGTTGACGCCCATCTCCTGTGCCAGACGTGCGTGCTGCACGAGCATACGGTACTCGCCGTGTACGGGAATGAAGTACTTCGGCTTGCACAGACCGAGCATCAGCTTGAGGTCCTCCTGGCAGGCGTGGCCGGAAACATGGATGGCTGCCGAGCGGTCGTAAATGACCTCAGCACCCTGCTTGTACAGCTCGTTGACCATGTTGTTGATCGACTTCTCGTTGCCCGGGATAGCGGACGCTGCGATCAGGATACGGTCGCCGGAGTTGACCTCCACCTGCTTGTGGCTGCCGTACGCCATGCGGTACAGCGCGGACATGGTCTCGCCCTGGGAACCGGTGGACACGATGATCAGCTGGCTGCGTGCATAACGCTTGATCTCGGAAATGTCGATCATGACCTTGCCGGAATCCTTGAGGTAGCCCAGCTCCATCGAAACCTTGGAGATCTTCTCCATGCTTCGGCCGCAGACGGCCACCTTGCGGCCTGCCTTGGCGGCAATGTCCAAAATCTGCTGCAGGCGGGATACATTGGACGCAAACGTCGCAATGATGATACGCTGGTCGCTCTCCATGATGAACTTCTCGAGCGATTTGCCGACGATCTTCTCGCTCGGCGTGTAGCCCGGACGCTCGACGTTGGTCGAGTCGCTCATCAGCGCCAGAATACCCTTCTTGCCCAACTCACCGATGCGAACCAGGTCGATCATCTCACCGGAGACCGGCGTCAGGTCGATCTTGAAGTCGCCCGTGTGCAGGATGGTGCCCAGCGGCGTGGTGATCGCCAGCGCAACCGAATCCGCGATGGAGTGGTTGGTGTGGATAAACTCGATCTTGAAGCAGCCGAGTTTAATGGTGTCACCGGCACGCACGCGGTTCATTCGGACCTTCTGGGGCATCTTGTGCTCGGACAGCTTGGTCTCGATGATGCCGCAGGTCAGACGGGTCGCATAGATCGGTGCATTGCACTCGCGCAGAACATACGGAATGGCGCCGATGTGGTCTTCGTGTCCGTGGGTGATGACATAGCCGCGCAGCTTGTTCATGTTGCGCTTGAGGTACGTCGTATCCGGAATGACCAGGTCAACGCCCAGCATGTCGTCGTCCGGGAAGGCCACGCCGCAGTCGATGACTACGATGTCGTTGCCGTACTCGATCACCGTCATGTTCTTACCGATCTCGTTCAGGCCGCCGAGCGGTATGATCTTCAGTTTTTCTTTCATAATGGTATTATCACTTTCCTTTATCCGATTGTTGTTTAGAAGGCGATACCACATAATTGAACAAGAGCGATTTGCGAGTAAATTTTGCGTCCTGATTAGGCGCAGTTTTGCGGTAATACTTGCTGTATTACCGTGAAATTGCAACGAAGTCAGGGCACAAAATTTCCGCAAAGCGCCGCAGCTTTAATTGTGTGGTGTTGCCTTTATATGTACGCGGATGTCGTTTCCGCTTTTCTGAAAAGGCAGACCATGCGATCCCGTCTGTCTTTATCCACAAAAAAGTTAATGAAAATTAACACGCAAATTGCAAGTGCAAGTTGGACACCTGCACGGTAGAAATTAGTTAATCAGAG
>CAVLCS010000035.1:0-22926 GCA_963661675.1 Bulleidia sp. | reverse complement strand
TCATTCCTTTTCTTCCTGACATGCAATTACCCCCTGATGTAGTTATTATCCTACATTAGGGGGCTTTTTGTCTATTGTCCAGTTTTACTGGGGCAGTTCAAACGCGATTGCTTTTTTTCTTTGTGATAAAAAAGACAATACGGCATATTCCATATACTTAGCCGGTATGAATTGTGCACCTTGTATGATATGCCACAAAGTTACAAAAAATAATTTAGCTTTTTTGGGTAAAAGTATTTTACTTTTTGGGTAAGTTGTTTATAATAGTTAATATAGCGTGCCGAGGGAGCACGCCGCGTTTTGTACAATGTTGCTATGGCGTTTCAAAGGGGGAATGCGATTGCAGAGAGGGAAACATGGGTTTAGTGTGCTGCGCTATCTGATCTATTTTTCTCAGGTAGGCTTCACAGTGATCACACCGCCGGTGCTTTGCTGCTTCGGAGCATTATGGCTCCGCAGCCGATTCGGCTGGGGCAACGGCGTGGTGATTATCGGAATCTTGCTCGGCATCGCGGTTGCAGCCTGCAGCCTGCGCGACTTCCTGCGATTCACCGAGCGCAAAGCCAGAGAAAGCGCGCAAAAGGAAAAGGAGCTGTGACGGAAATGCACATCGTTTATGAGGAAACGAAGCGCATGCTGCGCGGCATGATCCCATTGGCGCTGGTCACGTTCGGCGTGTTCGCTCTGTGCGGACAGGGTATCGTCCGCTCGGGCGTGAGCGTACTGCTCGGTACGGCGTTCTCGCTGCTGCTGTTCTACATGATCGGCAGGAGCACGGTAAGGGCAACCGCCTTTCCGCCGGCCCAGGGCATCCGCATTACGCGGCGCGGCTACGTGCTCCGCTACGTGCTCACGGCGGTGTTCGTCATCGCGGCCATCAAGCTGCCGTATCTGAATGCTGCCGCAGCGGTCATTCCGCTGTTTTTCACCAAGGTGCTGCTGCTCTGGCACCACGCAGTTCAGCGGAAAGGAGGTTAAACGGTTGAACGTCGAAATAAACGGTCCTAAAATACTGGGTTATTTGTTCGGCAACACCAATCTGCCGATCACGGAGACCATGAGGAACTCATGGATCATCATGGCGTTTATCCTGTTCCTGTGTATCTTTTTAACACACCGCATGCAGAAGATCCCCAAAGGCAAGCAGGCACTGGCCGAAAAGGCGGTGCTGATGATCGATAATCTGGTCGAAAGCACGATGGGTGAAGGCTGTCAGGCTTTCTCGCCGTACATTATGACGCTGATGATGAGCTCGCTGTTCGGTTCGCTGGCCAGCCTGTTCTGGATGCGCTCGACCACGGCGGATCTGAACACCACACTCGGCTGGGCGCTGATCACATTCGTGCTGATCACGTTCAACAAGATCAAGTATGGCGGCATCAAGGGCTACCTCAAGGGTTTCCTCGAACCGATCTTCGTGATGGCGCCGCTCAACGTGCTCAGCGAGATCGCAACACCGGTTTCCATGTCGTTCCGTCACTTCGGCAACATGGCAGGCGGTCTTGTTATCACCACGCTGATCATGGGCGCACTCAAGGTGCTGTCCGGCGCGATCCTGGGCTTCTTGCCCGTACCGCTGCTGCAGATCGGTCTGCCCGGTGTGCTGTCGCTGTATTTTGACTGCTTCACGGCCTGCATGCAGGCGTTCATCTTCAGTATGCTCACCATGGCGTATGTAGGTGATGCACGCAACAGCTGACGTGAAGAAAAAACAAATTCCATTGTTATCTGATTAGGAGGAAGAAAAGTATGGATCCCAAAGCATTCGTAGCAGGTATGTCCGCTCTTGGTGCAGGTATGGCAATGATCGCCGGCCTTGGCCCTGGTATCGGCGAGGGCTATGCCGCAGGTCAGGCGTGCTCGGCAATCGGCCGTCAGCCGGAGGCACAGGGCGATATCACCCGTACCATGATCCTTGGTATCGCAATGGCCGAGTCCACCGGTATTTACGCGCTGGTTATCGCGCTGATCCTGCTGTTTGCCAATCCGTTTGTTGGTCAATTCTAATTGGAAGTGGCAATGCCCTAACTGTCTGCGGCGCTTTGCGGAAAAATTGCGCGGGAACTTCGTTGCGGCACCTTGCAATACACAAAGTATTGCTGCGGCACCACGCCTCGTTCGCACACAATTTTGTCTCGCAAATCGCTCTTGCCAGTCAGGCCATTGACACTTCTCGGTTGCTTCGCTTTTAGCGGCAGCCAGAGATTGACTGGACACAGCCGACAGGCTGTGTTACAAATCGAAACGGATTCTTCCGTTTGGGAAGGAGGTAAACAATGGGAGCATTATATGAAGCGTTTGTCAGCATCGGCTGGTGGGAGATCCTCGTGACGATGTGCAACACGCTGATTACGTTCCTGATTATCAAGAAGTTCCTGTATGGGCCGGTGCGCAAAATGCTTGCTGCCCGCACGGAGGAGGTACAGTCCATGTACTCCACCGCCGAAAAGGCACAGTCCGAGGCCGAGCAGATGCGCAGCGAATACACCGAGCGTCTGTCCAAGGCGAAGGAGGAGGCCGCCGAGATCGTCGGCTCCGCTACCCGCCGTGCCGCAGAGCGCAGCGATGAGATCCTGCGTGAGTCCTCTCAGCAGGCGTCTGCCATGGTCAAGAAGGCCGAGCGCGTCATCGAGCAGGAGCGTATCAAGGCGCAGAAGGAACTCAAGGATGAGGTTGCGGATCTGTCCGTGATGATCGCCTCCAAGATCGTGGAGCGCGATGTAAAGCCGGAGGATCACGAACGCTTTATCGAAGACTTTATTGACAAGGTGGGGTGAGCAAACATGGCGGATATGGTAAGCGAGCGCTACGCACTCAGCCTGTATGAGGTCGCACAGGACCAGAAGCAGGAGAAGCTGTACCTCGATCAGCTGACCGAGGTGTGCGCCGCGTTTGACAGCGAACCGGATTTCCTCAAAATGCTCACAACGCCCTCGATCGCGGCAGAGGACAAACGGAATGTCCTTAAAACCGTGTTTGAGGGACGTATCGAGCCTTTTCTGCTCAATTTCCTGATGCTGACAACGGATAAGAACCGCATCGGTCTTATCCACGAGATGTGTCAGGCCTATAAGGAGCAGTATTACTTTGAAAACGGCATCGTAGAGGTGCTGGCGGTCACGGCGGTGCCGATGAGTGCGGCACTGACCGACAAGCTGCGCGGCAAGATGGAACAGGTAACGGGTAAAAAGGTAGAGCTGAAGTGCTCGGTCGATCCGAGCATCATGGGCGGCATCGTTGTTAAGGTCAACAACGAGCAGTTCGATACCAGCCTGCGCACCCGTCTGGAAGAGCTTGCGGCACGGTTGACCGGTACACAGGAAAGCAGGTGATTTTTATGGAATTGCGCTCCGAAGAGATCAGCAGCATTATCAAGGAGCAGATCACGCATTATCAGAGCCAGATCAAGCTGACCGACGTAGGTACTGTTGTTACCGTCGGTGACGGTATCGCGCATATCCATGGCCTTGAAAACTGCATGGCAGGCGAGCTGCTCGAATTCCCGGGCGGCGTACAGGGCATGGCGCAGAACCTGGAAGAAGAGCTGGTCGGCGCCGTTATCCTCGGTTCGGATCAGAACATCCGTGAGGGTGACACGGTAAAGCGCACCAAGCGCATCGTAGAGGTCCCGGTCGGTGAAGCGATGCTGGGCCGCGTTGTTGACGCACTCGGCAAGCCCATCGATGGCAAGGGCGCTATCGAAACCAAGGAGAGCCGTCCGATCGAAATGCCCGCACCGGGCATCATCGAGCGTGCTCCCGTTAATGTGCCGCTCCAGACCGGTATCAAGGCCATCGACTCCATGATCCCGATCGGCCGCGGTCAGCGTGAGCTTATTATCGGCGACCGTCAGACCGGCAAGACCGCGATCTGTCTGGATACCATTATCAACCAGAAGGGCACGGGCGTTATCTGTATCTATGTAGCCATCGGTCAGAAGCGCTCGACGGTTGCACAGGTTGCCGAAACGCTGGCAGCCAACGGTGCGATGGAGTATACCTGCATCGTAGCCGCAACCGCATCCGAGTCTGCGCCGCTGCAGTACATTGCACCGTATGCAGGCTGCTCGATCGGTGAATACTTCATGCACAAGGGCAAGGACGTGCTCGTCATTTACGACGATCTGTCCAAGCACGCGGTAGCTTACCGTGCACTTTCCCTTCTGCTTCACCGTCCGCCAGGACGTGAGGCGTACCCGGGCGATGTATTCTATCTGCACTCCCGTCTGCTCGAGCGTGCAGCGAACATCCAGAACGGCGGCAGCCTGACCGCACTCCCGATCATCGAGACGCAGGCAGGCGACGTTTCGGCGTATATCCCGACCAACGTAATTTCCATTACCGACGGTCAGATCTTCCTCGAGACCGAGCTGTTCAACTCCGGTATCCGTCCGGCGGTAAACCCGGGTATTTCGGTATCCCGAGTCGGCGGCAACGCCCAGATCAAGGCGATGAAGAAGGTTGCCGGTACGCTGAAGCTGGCGTACTCGCAGTTCCGTGAGCTGCAGGCGTTCTCGCAGTTCGGTTCCGACCTGGACGCAGACACCAAGAAGCGTCTGGAACAGGGTGCCCGTATCGTAGAGGTGCTCAAGCAGCCGCAGAACAGCCCGATCCCGGTTGAAAAGCAGGTTATCATCATCTTTGCCGTTGTTTCGGGTGCACTGCTCGATATTCCGGCAAACCAGATCGGCGAGTTCGAGAAGGAGCTGTTCTCCTTCGTGGACAGCGTCTACGGCGACATTCCGGAGTCCATTCGCACCACCGGCAAGCTGGAGGACGACGTGAAGGAAAAGCTGACAAAGGCAATCGAGGAATGCAAGAGTAAGTTCCTTTCCGAGCACTAACGCGAAAGGGAGGGACTGAAAATGGCTTCCGGAAATATGAAGGACATTAAGCGCCGTATCAAATCGGTGCAGTCCACCATGCAGATCACCAAGGCGATGGAGCTGGTCGCGTCCTCCAAGATGCGCCGCGCCAAGGAGCGTGCCCTGGGTGCACGTCCGTACTTTAGCGCCCTGTACCAGACCATTACGCGTCTCGCCGGTGCGACACGCGGCAGTGAGTCGGTGTACACCAAGCCGCGTGAGGTCAAGAACAGCCTGTACATCGTCATCGCGGGCGACCGCGGACTGGCAGGCGGCTACAACGCCAACCTGTTCAAGCTGGCCGCTGCAGAGATGCAGGGCAAGCAGGCGCAGGTCATCACCATCGGCAAAAAGGCGCAGGAGCACTACGCCAAGCGGCCGATCCCGGTGGCGGCGGACTATCCCGGCATTGCCGAGACCATGCGCATCCGTGATACGCATCCCATCGTCGAGGACATGCTGAAGCTGTTCCGCGAGGGCAAGGTGGACGAGGTTTTCCTGTGCTACACGGAGTTTATCTCTCCGCTGCAGCAGGAGCCGAAGTGCCTCAAGCTGCTGCCTGCACATTTCGATGCGGCAGACGAGCAGCCCAAGGGCGCCCATGTTCTGACCGAATACGATCCCTCGCCGGAGAGCGTGTTTGATGCAGTCATTCCGGAGTATATGTACGGCGTGCTGTACGGCGCGGTAGTGGAAAGCTACTGCTCGGAGCAGTCCGCACGCCGCATGGCGATGGAGGCTGCGTCGGATAACGCAGGCGAGATGATCGAAAATCTGAATCTGTCCTACAACCGTGCGCGTCAGGCAGCGATCACGCAGGAGATCACGGAGATCGTAGCCGGCTCGGGCGAGGTAGGAGCTTAATCGAGAGTGGAGATAGAAGAGTGGAGAGTGGAGATAACTCTCGTCTCTTCACTCTAAACTCTGCACTCTTCACTCTTTTCACAAAGGGAGTTTTGCCAATGAGTGAGCAGAATATTGGCACCGTTGTCCAGATCACCGGACCGGTGCTTGACATTAAATTTGCCGCTGACGCGCTTCCGAAGCTGCTGAATGCTATTACGATCGACAACCACGGTCAGATCATCACGGTCGAGGTTGCCCAGCACATCGGTCAGGACACCGTGCGCTGCATCGCAATGGAATCCACCGACGGCTTGGTGCGCGGCATGAAGGCAGTCGATACCGGCAGCCCGATCACGGTGCCGGTAGGCGACAAGAACCTCGGACGTATCTTCAACCTGCTCGGTCAGCCGGTGGACAACAAGCCGGCCGTCGAGGGCGAGGAACGCTGGCCGATCCATCGTCCGGCGCCGTCCTACGAGGAGCAGCAGTCCACGACCGAGATCCTCGAGACCGGCATCAAGGTCGTCGATCTGATCGCACCGTTCGCCAAGGGCGGCAAGATCGGTCTGTTCGGCGGCGCTGGCGTCGGCAAGACGGTCATCATCATGGAGCTGATCAACAACATCGCAAAGCAGCACGGCGGTATTTCGGTATTCACCGGTGTCGGCGAGCGTACCCGTGAGGGCAACGACCTGTACAACGAGATGCAGGAATCCGGCGTTATCAACAAGACCGCTCTGGTTTACGGCCAGATGAACGAGCCGCCCGGAGCACGTATGCGCGTTGCGCTTTCCGGTCTGACCATGGCGGAGTACTTCCGCGATGAGGAAGGCCAGGACGTACTGTTGTTCATCGACAACATTTTCCGCTTCACGCAGGCCGGCTCGGAGGTTTCCGCGCTGCTCGGCCGTATGCCGTCTGCCGTAGGCTATCAGCCGACGCTGGCAACCGAGATGGGCGCGCTGCAGGAGCGAATCACCTCCACCAAGAAGGGCTCGATCACGTCCGTACAGGCCGTTTACGTGCCTGCCGATGACCTGACTGACCCGGCTCCGGCTACCACGTTCTCGCATCTGGATGCGAAGGTCGTACTATCGCGTGATATCGCTTCCATGGGTATCTATCCGGCCGTTGACCCGCTGGATTCGTCCTCTCGAATCCTGTCGGCGGACGTTGTCGGCAAGGAGCATTACGAGGTCGCCCGTGCGGTACAGTCCATTCTGCAGAAGTACAAGGACCTGCAGGATATCATCGCCATCCTCGGCATGGACGAGCTGTCCGACGAGGATAAGCTGACGGTAGCGCGTGCCCGTAAGATCCAGAACTTCCTCTCGCAGCCGTTCCACGTTGCGGAGCAGTTCACCGGTATGGCGGGCAAGTATGTGCCGGTCGCTGAGACCATCCGCGGCTTCCGCGAGATCCTCGACGGCAAGCATGACGATCTGCCTGAGTCGGCGTTCCTGTTTGCCGGCACGATCGACGAGGTAGTGGAGAAGGCTAAGAAGGGGGCATAATATGGCTACCTTTCATCTCAAGGTGCTCACGGTCGATAAGCAGTTTTTCGACGGCGATGTGGACCGTATCGTGGTGCGCACCTCTCAGGGTGATGTCGGCATCCTGCCGAACCATGTGCCGTATGTTGCAGCGCTCGGTGTCGGCGGATTGACCATCATCCAGAACGGAGAACGCCGTGTTGCGGCCGTTTCCGGCGGTTTTGTGGACGTTTCGGCGGACCAGACGGTCGTGCTGGCGCGTACCTGCGAGTGGGCGGACGAAATTGACGTGGCCCGTGCCCGTGAAGCTGCAGACCGTGCGAAAGCCGTCCTGCAGAAAAAGACCGGCGACCGTGAAATGGATATCGCACAGGGCAAGCTGAAAAAGGCGGTAAACCGTATTCGCATCGCGGAGAGCAAATAACACAAATTTCCGCAGAGAGATTGTGTTATGATTACTGAATAATTCGGCAGATTGACCGAACATAAATCCCTCGATTTGATTGAATCGGGGGATTTTTTGTGCTATAATAGCCGCTGGAAGGCAGAGAAATCCTCTGCCGGATAGTGACTGGGGGAATTTCCATGAAACGAGCGCACGGGCAGATGTCGGAATCGCTGCTGCTGGGCGCACTGCTGGCGGTTGCCGGCGGATTTTTCGATGCGTATACCTATCTCTGCCGCGGCAAGGTGTTCGCCAACGCGCAGACCGGCAACATTGTGCTGTTCGGCGCCAAGCTGGCCGAACGCGACTGGCTGCGTGCGGTCGAGTATTTTCTGCCGATTTTGGCGTTTGCACTGGGCGTTGTGGCGGCGGAAATTGTCAAGCGGCGGTACAAGAGCCGCCAGAACCAGGATATCAACATCCACTGGCGGCAGATCGTCGTGCTGGTCGAGATCGTGCTGCTTGTCATTGCAGCCTTTCTGCCGCAGAGCCTGAACACCACGGTCAACATCATGATCTCGTTCATCTGCGCCATGCAGGTCGAGTCGTTCCGCAAGGTGCGCGGCAGTGCGTTCGCCACCACGATGTGCACGGGCAACCTGCGTTCGGGCACCGAACAGCTTATCATCTGGTCGCAGACCGGCGACCGGAACGCGCTGCGCAAGGTGCGCAACTATTATTCGATCATCCTGTTTTTCATTATCGGCGGTGCGGTTGGTGCGCTGACCACCACGAGATTTGGCGAAAAATCGCTGCTTTTGACCTGTATCCCGCTGATTCTGGTCTTTGCAGTTATGTTTATTGAGGAAGAACACACGCTCGAGGCGGAGGAGACCGCCGGAAAGGAACGGTAAACCATGTCGATCAAACTGATCGCCGCAGATATGGACGGCACGCTGCTGTCCAGCCGCAAGCAGCTGCCCAAGGGATTTTTCCCGCTGGTGCGCACGTTGAAAAAGCTCGGTGTACGCTTTGCACCGGCCTCGGGACGGCAGTATTACAACCTGTACGAGCAGTTCGGCGAGATCGCGGACGAGCTGATGTATATCAGCGAAAACGGCGGCATGGTGTGCGACGGACGCAAGATCGTGTCGTTCGAGGCGATGCCGCAGCAGCTGGTGTGCGCGGCTGTGGAGCTGGCTCGCGGGCTGCCGAACGTGCACGCGATCGCGTCCATGCGGGACGGTGCGGCCTACGAGGACGACGATCCGGTGTTCGTGGAGAACATGGCGATGTATTACGCACGGCGTAAAAAGGTGCCGGATCTGCTCGCAGCCGTGCAGCAGGAGCCGGTGTGCAAGGTCGCAATCTTCTGCAAAAATGCCGCGGAAACCAACGTGCTGCCGTACTATCGGCAGATGTTCGACGGCAAGCTGCAGGTGGCGCTCTCCGGCGCGGACTGGGTGGATTTGATGCGGCTTGGTCTCAGCAAGGGCGTTGCCGTGGGCGTCATGTGCGATGATCTGCATATCACGCCCGCACAGTGCATGGCGTTCGGCGATTATCTGAACGATCTGGAGCTGCTGCGCTCGGTGGGCGAGTCCTACGCGATGGCGAATGCGCATGAGCGGCTCAAAAAGGTCGCAAAGCACGTCTGTCCGTCCAACGATGAGGACGGCGTGTGCCGAACCATCCGCAGCGTGTTAGCGGTGGAGTAAAAGAAAAACGAGGGTCATTTGACCCTCGTTTTTTTATGCGTGATAATTACTCCAGCGTCAGCTTCTTGTCGGTCAGGAAGGATTCCTTGCAGCGGAATGCGATCTTGGTGGACTGGGTACCATCAATAACACCCGGAGTAGCCTTGCGGCCGGTTGCTACGCAATCGCAGAACTCCTCGATCTCGGTGATGTAAGCGTCGTGCCAACGAGTGATGAAGTCCTGATAGCACTCACGGCATACACCGTGCTGGCTCATAACTTCTACGAGAGAGTCGGTCGGAACGGAAGCGATACGCAGGGTGCCGCGGGTACCAACGATTTCGGTCTCAACGTGAGAGCCGTGTGCAGCGGCACGACCGGCAAAGAAGAAGGCCATTGCGTCATTTTCCATCTTCATCAGGCCGGAAACGTTGTCGCCGTCATCCCAGTCCTTGTACTGCTTGAACTCGTAGCAGCCGCCGGTTGCCCAGAGTTCCTTGACCTCGGAGCCGGTCAGCCAGCGGATCAGGTCAAAGTCATGGATGGACATGTCGATGAACTGACCGCCGGAACGCGGAGCATACTCGAGCGTACCCTCGATAATGGAAATCGGGTCCTGAGAATAGCAGCGAACCAGAATTACGTCGCCGATGTCGCCGTTTTCCATCTTCTTCTTGGCAATCTGGTAAGAGTGATCGTAGCGGCGCATAAAGCCGAGCATGAAGATGAGGTCCGGGTGAGCCGTGATGATAGCTTCTGCTTCCTTGCACTTCTCTACGGTGTCCGCCAGCGGCTTTTCGCAGAATACATGCTTGCCGGCGTCCATCGCAATCTTGATCATCTCAACGTGAGATGCAGTGTTCGTGATGATGGCAACAGCCTCGACGTTCGGGTCAGCGCACAGATCCTTCGGGTCGTTGTAAACAGCGGTTACGCCCAGTTCTTCCGCAACCTGCTTTGCGCGGTCGAAGTTTGCGTCCGCGATAGCAACCAGTTCGGAACCCGGAACACGGTTTGCAATGTTGCAGGCGTGCTCATAACCCAGACGGCCAACACCAATGATACCAATCTTCAGCTTTTTCATAGTAATACTCTCCTTTGTGCTCTTTTCTTGCTCTTTTTATGTAAATAGGATGGTTTAACTTACAGTCCAGTGTGCTCCTTAACATACGCACGAGCCATACGCGCGTACTCGAGCGGATTTGCGATTGCCGGATCCTGCTCTGCTTCGACTACCAGCCAGCCCTCGTAATTGTACTCGTCGAGCAGCTTGAAAACGGTCGGGAAGTCTACACAGCCTTCCGGGTCGCCCGGAACGGTGAATACGCCTTCCGGAATCGAGCGCAGGAAGCTCTTGTTCTCGGCGTAGCACTTGTCCATCGCGGGCTTGCGGACGTTCTTGAGATGAACGTGACCGATACGGTCGTGGTGCTTCTTGAGGATTTCGATCGGATCTTCGCCGGAGAAGGTGAGATGGCCGGTATCGTAAATCATGCTGACGTATTTCGGGTCGGTCATGGCGAGCATACGGTCGATTTCATCCGTGCGCTGTACGGTAGTCGTCATATGGTGATGGTAAACGATCTTCATACCGCTGTCGTAAGCGATTTTACCCAGGTGATCCAGACCTTTAGTCAGGACTTCCCACTCATCGTCGTTCAGCACCTTCTTATTAGACAGCGGGGTATTCCACTGGTGCTGAATGGAGAACGACTGGTCGGAGGTGTTAATGATGGTCGCACCGATGGACTTGAGGAAATTCATATGGTCCACGAAAGCACGCTCGTTCTGCCACATCGGCAGCTCGTTTAAGTAGGTGCTGATCCAGCCGGTGATAGCGGAGATACCACGGCGGCCAAACTCTTTATTCAGGATAGCCGGGTCACGCGGGAACTGGCAGCCGATTTCGGTGCCGACATAACCGGTCAGTGCGATTTCGCTGATGGTCTGCAGAAAGCTGTTCTCTGCACCCATTTCCGGCATATCGTCTTCCGTCCACGCGATAGGCGCGATACCGATTTTAACCTTGTTGGGATCTAACATAATGTTCCATCCTTTCGTTCTTGTCATATCTCACAACTGATGTGTGAGTTTCTTTCTTCTCTTTGTGCTTTTAGTTTAACAGATAGGACGGACGTTTTCTTTTAGATTCTTGGCTTGATTGCAAAAAGCGAAAAGATTTTTTGAGTCGCAAAAAATCGGCTATTATATTATATTTAGAGGTAAAGCGCGATGCAAAAACGCGCATTTTCTTCTCAGCACCGGATGGACAGCGTGCGCCTGTTTTTAAAAATCCTGCGGTTGGCCTGTCTCACACCACAGAAACGGACAGCTGACCGCAGACAGAAAATACCGGAGAATTTGACTTAAAATAAGCCGCCTGCTGTGCTATAATAAAGGCAGAGCAGGACGAAAAACAAGAATCTGCAAAATAGCAAGAATCTATAATTTTTATCGGTCCGACCGCAAAAAAACACGATATACGGCGGTACGCAAAAGCAAACATGTGCTATCGCACACAAGCGCCGCGTGCTATACTTTTATAGGAGTAAAATCATCGTCAGAGAAAGAGAGGAGCTGCAAAAAACTATGCCGAAGGCGAGCCTGAACGTACAGTGTTTTGTGGAGAAGGAAGTCCATCCGATTTTTACGGGCGAGAACCAGCCGAAGCTGCTTTATGTCAGCGAAATCCGGCCGGATGCCAGTGCACACCCGCGTGTGATGCACGCGCACGAGGATTTCGTCGAGCTGATTTTGATCTGCAGCGGTTCGAGCGAATATTTGATCCATGATAAAAAGGTCATCATCAAACCGGGTGATCTGATCGTGTACAACGCAGGCGTGGTGCACGACGAGGTTTCCGGACCGGATATGGAGGTCGGCAGCTACTGTATTGCCGTCGGCGGACTGCATATGCCCGGTCTGCGGGAGAACGCACTCATCCCGGACGACGCAGGCTATGTGTTCCCGACCGGAAAGTATTTCGGCGATCTGCGCTGCCTGTTCGAGATGATGTTCCGCAATCTGGCGGCCGGAGAGCCAAACGCAGAGCTGTTCTGCAGTTCGGTCATGCATGCACTGCTGGTGTCGGTGCTGACAGTCACCGCGGGTGCACATGTTGAGGAGCAGAAGCCGGTAGAGGAGCCGCACATTCTCGGACGCCGAATCAAGGAATATATTGACAAGCATTACATGGAGCCGATCACCCTGCAGAGCATGGGTGAGGCACTGCACATCAGTCCGTACTACTTATCGCACGTGTTCAAGCAGATGAGCGGATACTCGCCCGTGCAGTATCTGCTGCGCCGCCGCATCGGTGAAGCGCAGACGCTGTTGATCACGACCGACCTGTCCATCACGCGTATCGCAGAGATGGTAGGATATGACACGCAGAGTTATTTCAATCTGCAGTTCACCAAAAATGTGGGCATGCCGCCGAATAAGTTCCGGCAGAATTACATCGTGCCGACCGGCGCCGAGGAGAAGCCCAAGCGCAAACGTAAGTAAAAAAGACCCTGCACAGAGTGAAAATTCTGTGCAGGGTTTTTCTTTTTGTGAGAAAAAGTGAATCGGCGCGACAGAGAGAGCGTCGCGCCGATTAAAGTGAGAGATAAAGATGAGATGCAAATGTGGTTTGGAGAAACAAACGGGAAATGCGGCATTTAGGCTTAAATTCCGTACTTTCGTTTGCAGTTAAGAGTATAGCAGACGGGCGGTGAAGTTTCTTTCAATTTCTTGCGCTTTTGCGAAAATGAGAAAAATCAGCAAAAAAGAAGGATTTTTTGGGGATAGGGCAGCGGTTAGCCGATAATAACGGCAGAATTGTTGCGGCAGGGCACAAGTGCGTTCCGAGACAGGAAGAAACCGTGTGCGGAATTTTTATAGATAATTGTTATTCTGGTATTTATTGAGCGGTTTAGACGGCGGTTTTTGATGCGTGCGCGTGTCCGTTTGCGATATTTTCGGCTAAATAGCGAGATATTCAAAAACCGGTGTCTGGGAGCGGAAAAACAGGGCAGAGCAGAGGTGTGGAAAAGAAAGGGTAAGCGGAGCAGAAAGTTTGCAATTCCACAGATAATCGTGAAAATATCCGAATGTTTTATGCAAATTGCTGATGAAATGGGAATTCCTCAAGATGTTAGAAGAAAAGCGAACCCTCAAATGCTAAACTTAAATCATCAAAAGAGAACACCGCTGAGAGCGAGTTAAGAAAACGCTCCGGCAGGCTAAATGAGAAAAGAGTAAAGTATTTGAGGAGGAAACCACAATGAGCAAAACCAGAATGACGGTAGGCCAGGCAATCGTAAAGTTCCTGAACCAGCAGTACATCGAGATGGACGGCAGAGAGGAACCCTTCGTAGACGGCATGTTCACCATCTTCGGTCACGGTATGGTCGTTGGTCTCGGCCAGGCCCTCGAGGAAGACCCGGGTCACCTGAGAGTTTATCAGGGCCGCAACGAGCAGGGCATGGCACACGCGGCCATCAGCTACGCTAAGCAGCACAACCGCCGCAAGATCATCGCCTGCACCTCGTCTATCGGCGTTGGTGCAGCGAACATGGTAACCGCAGCGCTGACTGCAACCATTAACAACATTCCGCTGCTGCTGTTCCCGTCGGACTACTTCGCAACCCGTCAGCCGGATCCGGTTCTGCAGCAGCTGGAAGTTCCGAACGACCTGTCGATGTCCGCTTCCGACTGCTTCAAGCCGGTTGCCAAGTACTGGGATCGCATTTCCCGTCCGGAGCAGCTGATGAGCGCCATGGTCAACGCAATGCGCGTTCTGACCGACACCGCTAACTGTGGTACGGCCGTTATCTCCCTGCCGCAGGACGTACAGGGCGAGAGCTTTGATTTCCCGGACTACTTCTTCCAGAAGCGCGTACATCATGTTGCACGTCGTGTCGCAGATGACTACGATATCGAGAAGGCTGTTGAGATGATTAAGGCTTCCAAGAAGCCGATGTTCATCGCAGGCGGCGGCGTTCGCTACTCCGAGGCCGGTCAGACCGCGATGGACTTCTGCAAGGCGTTCAACATTCCGGTTTCTCAGACGCAGGCCGGCCACTCCTGCCTGCCGGATTCGTTCGAGCTGGCTGTCGGCGGCATCGGCGTAACCGGCGGTCTGGCTGCAAACGCACTCTGCAAGGACTGCGACCTCGTTATCGGTGTCGGCACCCGTTTCAACGACTTCGTGACCGGCTCCAAGTGGGTGCTGTTCCGCAACCCGGATATTAAGGTACTCGCCATCAACACCTCCGAGTTCCACGCAGAAAAGCTGGATGCGACCCGCTGCATCGGCGATGCAAAGGTAACGCTCGAGGCTATCATGGCAAAGCTCAAGGCAGACGGCTACAAGTCCGGCTACACCACTGAGATTCAGGACATCCGCAAGGTTTGGGAAGAAGAGCGCCTGCGCGTTCTGGGCGTTCAGTACAAGGGCGAAGGCTTCGGCGAAGGCAAGTTCGTGCCATGCGTGCCCAGCTGGACCGAGAAGATCATGAACGACTATGTAAACCAGATCGGCGGCACCATCACCGAGTCCAATGCAGTCGGCATCCTCCGCGAAGAGGCAGATGACGACGCCATCGTGGTTGCAGCAGCAGGCTCGCTGCCGGCAGACCTCGAGCGTCTGTGGGTGACCGACGCACCGAACTCCTATAATATGGAGTACGGCGCATCCTGCATGGGCTACGAGATTGCAGGCGCATTCGGTGCCAAGCTGGCTGAGCCGGACAAGGAAGTTTACGCACTCGTTGGCGACGGCTCGTTCATGATGCTGAATTCCGAAATCCCGACCGCTATGCAGGAGAATGCGAAGATCACCGTTGTTGTATTCGACAACTGCGCGTTCGGCTGCATCAACAACCTGCAGATGGGCAATGGCGTTGGTTCTCTGGCTACCGAGATGCGTCACCGCAACGAGACCACCGGCAAGCTGGACGGCGATTACTGCTACACCGACTTTGGCAAGATCGGCGAAGGCTTCGGCATGAAGGCCTTCTATGCGAAGACCCCGGACGAGTTCCGCAAGGCCGTTCAGGACGCTAAGAAGGAAAGCGTTTCCTGCATCATCGACGCTAAGGTTCTGCCGAAGACCATGGCCGAGGGTTATGAATCTTGGTGGCACATCGGCGTAGCTTCCACCTCCAAGTCTGACGAGGTTAAGGCTGCCCGCAAGCGCATCGACGATCATCTGGCAGAAGCACGTATGTACTAATTAAACGCAAATTCAATATGAGCCGCCCGTTTTCGGACGGGCGGCTTACTATATTATATAAGGTATCGAGCGAAGAAAAGAGGAGCAAGAATTATGAAATACACGCACAAGGCACCCTTTGACAAGGGTTACAACGGCATGGTTTCCGCGGTCGAGAACCCGGAAATGATGGGCATGGAATTCGGCGTTCTGAAGATGACCGCAGGCGACGTTATGCACTTTGATTACGCGCAGGAAGTCGTTTACGACCTGATGAGCGGCACGGTCACCTTCGAGTGGAACGGCCAGTCCGAGAACGTTACCCGCAAGGACGTGTTCCACGAAGGCGCTATCCTGCTGCACGTTCCGCAGAATACCAAGGTAACAATTTCTGCCGAAAGCGATGTAGAAATCGCCGTTTCCCGTACCGAAAACAAGCGCGATTTCGCGGCTCGTCTGCTGCGTCCCGAGGACTGCCTGTGCGCCAACGAGGAGCGTGGCGCTGGCCAGATGAACGAGTGCTCGACCCGTCTGGTACGCACCTTCTTTGACCGTTCCAACTGTCCGGAAACGAACTTTTTCATCGGTGAAGTCGTGCATTTTCCCGGAAAATGGTCCTCTTATCCACCGCATCAGCACGTTGAGCCGGAGCTGTACTACTACAAGTTTCTGCCGGAAAATGGCTACGGTCTGGCAGAATATGGCGACGACGCCTTCAAGGTTAAGAACAACGACCTGACCGGTATGCCGGAAAATGTCACCCATTCTCAGGCTGCTGCACCCGGTTACGCGGAGTACTACCTGTGGTGCATTCGCCTGCAGGACGACAAGAACATTGTGACGACCGTAGTGCCCGAGTATGAGTGGGTAACCAAGGCCGACGCGAAGTATTTCCCGGATATTTAAGGAGAGAAAACGCATGAAAGCCTTCAAAATTGTACCTTCTATCGCAGAATATGCGGATTTTCGCACGCTGGCAAAGGAACTGAACCTCGGCGAGCGCGACCTGATTCTGACGAATGAATATATTTACAACCCGACGATTGCGGCGCTCAATCTCGGCTGCCACACCTGTTTTCAGGAAAAGTTTGGCGGCGGTGAGCCGACCGACGTCATGGTAGACGCCATTCTCAACGACCTGCGCGGCAAGGATTTCGACCGCATTATTGCAGTCGGCGGCGGCACCGTCATCGACATTGCCAAGGTGCTGACCGTTGCCAAGTCCACCGACCGTGTGGACGATCTTTACGACCGCATGTCCGCTCTCGAGAAAGAGCACGAATTGATTATTGTGCCGACGACTTGCGGCACCGGCTCCGAGGTTACGAATATTTCCATCATCAATCGCACGACCAAGGGCGTCAAGGTTGGTCTGGTTTCTCCGGCGATGTTCGCGGACGAGGCAGCACTCGTTCCGGGCATGCTGCTCAGCCTGCCGTACCCGGTTTTTGCAACTTCTTCCATCGACGCGATGGTTCACGCAGTGGAAAGCTATCTGTCTCCGAACGCTTGCGCGCTCAGTGAGCTGTTCTCCGCAAAGGCGCTGCACCTCATCCTGTCCTGCTGGAAGGACGCGGTTGCATCCGGCGGCAAGGACGCTTGGAAAAAGCACGCGCTCGAGTTCCTGCGGGCGTCCAACTACGCCGGAATCGCTTTCGGCCACGCAGGCTGCGCCGCCGTTCACGCGATGGCGTATCCGCTCGGCGGCGTGCACCACATTCCGCACGGTCAGGCAAATCAGCTGATGTTTGCGGACGTTATGCGTAAGTACCAGGAAAAGAAACCCATCGGCAAGCTGAATCAGCTGGAGGAACTTTTGGGTGCCGAACTCGATGTAGAACCGGTATTTGCCCTCGAAACCCTGTATAAACTGATGGACGAAGTGCTCGAAAAGGGTCCGCTGCACGCACATGGCGTAACGGCTGAGGAACTGCCGGTATTTGCAAAGAATGTAATCGAGACCCAGCAGCGCCTGCTCGGCAACAATTATGTTGAACTGACCGAGGACGACCTGCTCGACATCTACCGCAAGGCATTTTAAGCGCGGGAGGGACGAGAAATGGATTGGAGAACGTATTATAAGGAGCACACGATGACGCCGGAGCAGGCGGTCAGCGTGATCCATGACGGCGACCGCGTGGTATTCGGCCACGCGGTAGGCGAGCCGATTATTTTCCAGCGAACAATGGCTCGCATGGCAGAGCAGTTCCACAACGTGGAAGTTGCACACATGGTTTACCTTGGCTCGGGCGAGTATTTACAGCCGGGCATGGAAAGTCACTTCCGCCACAACGCACTATTCGTCGGCGGTCCGGCGCGCAAGCCGATTGCCGAGCACAGAGCCGACTACACGCCCGTTTTCTTCTCGGACGTACCACGCATGTTCCGTGACAACACGCTTCCAGTTGATGTTTTCGCGTTTACCTGTTCGCCTCCGGACGAGCGCGGCTATGTGTCGCTCGGCCTGTCCTGTGACTACGGCGCACAGGCGGTAAAATCGGCGAAAACGGTCATTGCTGAGGTCAACCCAAACATGCCGCGCACCTACGGCGAGAGCTTTGTACATGTATCTGAGATTGATGGTTTCCTGTGCTCGTGGGAGCCGCTGCCGGAATCCAAGCCGCCGAAAATCGGCGAGGAAGACCGTGCAATCGGCAAATATATCGCCGAGTTGGTTCGTGACGGTGACTGCCTGCAGCTTGGTATCGGCGCTGTACCGGATGCAGTTTGCTCGTTCCTCGGTGACAAGCACGACCTCGGCCTGCATACCGAGATGATCTCGGATGGCGTGCTGCCGCTGCTTGAAAATGGAAATATCAACGGCAAGCGCAAGCAGCGTGACGTCGGAAAGGTGAGCGTCACCTTCCTGATGGGCACCAGAAAGCTGTACGACTACGTCGATAATAACCCGATCATCAACATGCTTCCGGTCGATGTTTGCAACAATCCGGCGATTATCGCAGAGAACGACAACGTCGTTTCGATCAACTCCTGCGTTGAGGTTGACCTGCAGGGGCAGGTCTGCGCAGAAGCTATCGGTCTGCGACAGATTTCCGGCATTGGCGGCCAGATGGACTTTGTCCGCGGCGCAAATCTTTCCAAGGGCGGCCGCTCGATTATCGCGCTGCACTCGACCACCAAGGATGAATCTGCGTCCAAGATTGTTACCACGATCACGACCGGCGGTCCGGTCACGACCAGCCGCTGCGATGTAAATTACATTGTAACCGAGTACGGCGTGGCACAGCTTCGCGGACAGACGCTCCGTGAACGGGCCAAGCGCCTGATCGCTATCGCACACCCGAAGTTCCGCGCAGAACTCGCCGAGGAATTCGAGAAACGCTTTGGCGAAAAACTCAAGGTGTAACCAATAAAAATTCAACATACAGCAGGAGGTCCTGACGATGAAAAAGACATTCTCTCGTTTTCAAATCGCCTATATTCATGTGATTTTGCTGCTGCTGATCGCGCTCTCCGGATGCTGTGTTTATCTCACCAATCTGATGCTGAACGTATAAAAACTGTGGATATGCGCCGAGAAACCGAACTTATTCCACGACTTTAGACAATTCCCTTCATGTCTCCTCAAATACGGTAAATCGGCGTTTTTCCTGACATACTCTTTTCCGAAAACTCCCGCAGGCGGTTTGCTGCGGGAGTTTTTTGTGCGCATATTCCACTCAAAATCCGCATAGAATTTCGTGAAATGGGGTCATGCTGTGCGGGTCAGAAAAGGAACGATTTTATACGCGGCAGGCGTGCTCGCGTGCGGAAATGTGCTGCTGCAGGTGCTCGGATTCGTCTATCGCGTGGTGCTCAGCCGCTTTGCGGGCGCGGAAGGTCTGGGCGTGTACCGACTGGTCAATTCAGTGTATTTAGTATTGAATGCGGGCTGCCTGGCGGGCGTGACAACCGCGTGTTCGCGGCTGAGCGCGGCATGCGAAGCAAGAGGGGAGAGGGACCGCTTAGGCGCGGTTTTGCGGCTGGCGTTCCGCGCCTTCTTTGCGCTGAGTGCGGCCTGCGCGGCAGTGATTTTGCTGTGCGGCGACGGCATTGCGTCGCGCCTGCTCGGCGACGGACGCTGTGCACGAGCGTTCCCGTACATGCTGCTGTGCCTGGCGCTCACCGGCGTGGAAAACATCTTTAAATCGCTGTTCATCGGGCTGGAGCAGGTGCAGTACACGGCCTGTTCCGAGGTCGGCGAACAGCTCATCCGCATCTTCGCGGTCAGCTTTCTGCTGTATGAATATGGCAGCGGCGACTACGGTCGAATCGCCATGCTCATCTTTGCGGGCATGGTGTGCAGCGAAGTGTTCAGCGCACTTTTCCTCACACGGCTGTTTCGGCGGAACATGCGGCATATTCGCTTTACCAGGCCGGATCGGACACTTCTGGGGCAGTTTTTCGGCATTGCGGCACCGCTTTCGGCCTCGGCGCTGATCGGCAACATGCTCGGTTCAGCAGGCGCGGTGCTGCTGCCGCAGCGGCTGATGGCGGCCGGTCTGGACTACGAGCAGGCGCTGTCCGCGCTCGGCGTCATCTCGGGCATGGCCATGCCGCTGCTGTTGTTTCCGGTCGCGTTCGTCAGCTCGGTCTGCACGGCATTGCTGCCGGCCGTCACGGCAGCGCAGGCCGTCGGCGAACATGCCCGCGTGCGCGTGCTGACCGGCAGAGCCGTCACGACGGTCGGCCTGATCGGCATACCGGCAACCGCCGTGCTCGTACCGCTGGCGCCGCAGCTGAGCGAGTTGTTCTTCCGGCAGCCGCTTACCGGCGACTACGCCGCGCTGCTCGGCGCGGCAGCCGTGGCGGCCTACTACCAGATGTCCTCCGGCAGCCTGCTCAACGCCCTCGGCCTGCAAAAGTGGAACGTGGCGACCGCCATCGGCGCCGAGCTGTGCCAGCTGGCGCTGCTGTACCGCTGGTGCGCCCGGCCGACGCTCGGCATCTACGGCTACCTGCTCGCCATGTTTTTGACCGGAACAGCCGCGGCCGCGGTCAACCTTGCCATCCTGCACCGGCGGACAGCGTTCCGCCTGAAACCCTTCCGGCGGTTCGGCGTGCCGGCCCTCTGCGGCGCGGCTGTTTTCCTGTGGACGCGATTTTTCGCGCAGACGTTCGCCTGCCGGTTCGATAACGCCGTGACCGCCCTCGCGGCAGCGCTCGCGTCCGCAACCGTGCTGTATTTGCTCGTGCTAAGGCTGCTCGGCGTAAGATTAGGACGGTATCTGGCGCATCGGGTGGAAAAGCCGGTGGTTTTGCCGTTGTTCCTGTGGTAAATGGGCGCAAATTGAAAATGGAGAAGTGCTATCAGAGTGGAGAGTTGAGAGTGAAGAGTGGAGAGAAGGTGACGGTTTATCGTTGCGTGGGCGACCAATGGTCGCCCCTACGGGATGGATTGTGCAAGTCAGCCACAAACGGAGCGCCGAGGTCGGCGCTCCCTACGGATATGATATAAAGGGTATCAAGGAATGAAATTTGCAGGTCGATTTATCGTATTGCAATCGGTAAGCCGTTGTAGGGGCGCGCATTGCGCGTCCAAATTCAACGATGTGCACTATTTCACAACAACGGCACATGTTCCGTAGGGGCGCACCAATGTGTGCGCCCATTTCAAGGGATTAGCGTTTCGGGTAACAGGGTGGACACATTGGTCCACCCCTACGGTGGCATGTGCAGAATAATCAAATTGGTGATATTCGCAGGTGCTGTCCATAACCACCAGACAAACGAGTTGCGCGACACGGGTATGTCGCGCCTGCGTAGAGTAAACCGCATGTGTAGCAGTAAGGAATCTGGCACTGCGTAGAGGTAGAGAAATGGGCGGACACATTGGTCCGCCCCTACGGTAGTAAAAATCCTCTGCCGTTCTCCTTTTCGGAGCGGTCGCCGGTCTCTGGTCTGCGTCAGACTATCCAAGGGAAAAGGGGAGATTCACAAGAGGGTGGAAAACCGTAGGTTGTCTACCCTCTTGTGCGCTACGCCGCGTAGGCGAGTTCATTTCGCTTCGCAAGCGACAACTCCTCGAATGGCAGCATTCAGCAAATCGTGTTATTACATCGCAAATCTTGACAAAATCCTCAAAAACCGATACAATATAAAGGTTAAAAAGGACTTTGCGGCTCCTGCTCTGACGGCGGGAGCCTTTTTGGAGGAAAAACGATGGAACTTACATTATGCTGCCCGACCTTGTTCGGGCTGGAGGGCATCGTCGCGGACGAGCTGTGCTTTGGCGGCAAGCTGACCGACGTGCACGCGGAAAACGGCCGCGTGCTGTTCACCGGTGACGAAAACACGCTCGCGTGGGCGAACCTCAACCTGCGGTGCGCCGAGCGCGTGCTCATCCGCATCGGCACATTCAAGGCCAAGACGTTCGACCAGCTGTTCGAGGGCGTAAAGGCCCTGCCGTGGGAGCAGTTCATTCCGGCGGACGGCGCATTTCCGGTCAAGGGCCACAGCCTGGACTCGGCGCTGCACTCGATCCCGGACTGCCAGAAGATCATCAAAAAGGCGGTCGTATCGCGTCTGGGCGCCAAGTACGGCCAGACCTGGTTCGACGAGATCGGTGAAAAGTATCAGATCCAGTTCGCCATTATGCACGACGTGGCCGAGCTGTACCTCGACACCTCGGGTGCCGGACTGCACAAGCGCGGCTACCGCGCCAACAGCAACGCTGCACCGCTCCGTGAGACGCTCGCGGCGGCCATGGTCAAGCTGGCACGCTGGCGCGGACGCGATCCGTTCCTCGATCCGTTCTGCGGCTCGGGCACCATTGCGATCGAGGCGGCTATGATCGCTCAGCGCCGTGCGCCCGGTCTGCTGCGCCGCTTTGACGCGGAAAAATGGAGCTGCTTTGACAAGTCGGTCTGGCAGCAGGCACGCGAGAGTGCGCTTGATCTGGCGCAGCCGGACGCCAAGTTCGACATCGTGGGCAGCGACATCGACCCGGAGTGCGTGCAGCTGTCCATCGAGAACGCCCGCAAGGCCGGTGTGGCGAACACGGTGTTCTTCGAGCGCGCAGACGCAACGAAACGCGATTACAGCAATGCAGGCGTGCTGTTTGCCAATCCGCCGTACGGCGAGCGTCTGCTCGACCTGCAGCAGGCGGAAAAGCTGTACGCCGACCTCGGCCGAGCAACGAAAAACAGCCCGATGAAACAGTATCTGCTCAGCTCGGACCCGCTGTTCGAGCGCTGCTACGGCCGCAAGGCGGATAAGCGCCGCAAGCTGTACAACGGCATGATCAAGTGCGAGCTGCATATGTATTTTAAGGACCCTTCGGCACAGAGCAAGCCAGTAAATAAGCACTCCGACCGACCGTCTGCTAAACGGCCGGCAAAACGCTGAGCAATATACGGCACTGTTCATAATTTGTTCAGAAAATTTTGGGTCAATCACAAAAGTTGTGGGATGAAGGATTTCTGATGTAGGGTTTCCGGCTG
>CAVLCS010000034.1:0-24524 GCA_963661675.1 Bulleidia sp. | reverse complement strand
GTCAGGCCATTACTCTCTTATTCTAACAGCTTCGGCTTTGAGATGGAAAAAGACGTGGCTGGCGGCCGCGCCTTAAACCTTAATTATTATTGTAGGAGGTACCCCATGACCGAAAAACGACACGGAAAAGGACTTTTATTCATCGTAACGCTCGTTCTGGCTGCCGGTGTAATAAAATACGCCGACATTCCCTTTGCCCAGACCATCCGCGCACAGGCGGCGGCTGCGCTCTCGGGTGCGGCCAACGCGGACAACATGCTCGCGGTATTCGGCGGCGCCGACGCATCCGCGGACACGCCGCTTGCAGAATCCTCCGGCGGTGCGGACGACATTCTTGACCGCGACCAGACCCTCTTCCCGGACACGGTCGACCAAACCGCCTACCCGATGGATTTCGAGCACGTCACGCCGACTTCCGGCACGCTGACGTCCTCGTTTGGCAGCCGCCTGAGTCCGATCACGGGTCAGCCGGGCTTCCACTACGGTCTCGACCTGGCCGCAGACGAAGGCACGCCGATCACCGCCTTCGCGGACGGCACGGTGCGCGAGACCGGCGAGTCCGGCTACGGCCTGTACGTCATTGTCGATCACGCGGACGGTTTTGCAACTTTATACGCGCATTGCAGCAGCATTTCGGCAAAAGTTGGCGATAAAGTCACCTGCGGAGAGCAGATCGCCAAAGTCGGCCAGACCGGCAACGCCACCGGTCCGCACCTGCATCTGGAGCTGTGGCACAACGGTGCCGCACTCAATCCGGCCGACTATCTCGCCCTGTGAGACGGGTCGAGGTGCGTGACGGCTTTCTGGTGCTGCTGGCCGCACTCTGGTGTGCCGATGCGTCCGGCGTGCTCCCGCTGTTCCTGCTGGCCGCCGCCGTGCACGAGTGCGGACATATAGCGGTCATCCGACTGTCCGGCGGCACGGTGCACAAACTCTGCCTGACCGCCTGCGGCGCTGTCCTGCGGTGCAGTCTGCCGCCGTCGCCGTGCTCGCGTGCAGCCATCTGCCTTGCCGGACCGGCGGCCAGCTTTGCGCTCACCGCAATAGCAAACGAGATTGGTTCCTATCGGCTCGCAGGCGCAAGCGCACTGCTCGGACTGTTCAATTTGCTGCCGCTGCCGCCGCTCGACGGCGGAATGGCAATCCGGTACCTCGCGGATGGACGGTTTTCCTTCCTATTAAATGTAACCGCAGGTTTGACGGTTATCGGTCTGCTTGCCGGTGGTGTTCTCCTGTGGAAATCCGGATTTGGCGGGTGGTTGTTCCTCGTTGGCGTGATGGTGGCGGTTTCGTTTGGACGCGCAATGCGCGCCCCTACAATCATTTAACGATTACCGCAGGATAAACCGTCTGCCAATTCGTAAATTGTGGTTTCCGCACCCATTTAATATGTGCAAACCGGATAAAAAGGGCGGACACGTTCCGACTCGCTAAGAGCCGCCTACGGCGGTTGCTCGCTGGACGCCCACTGCGGTGGGTGTGGTCCGCCCCTACGATAACCGGTTCCATGGAATAAAACCCGTGGTCGTTGTTAGTATTCGGATAATTTACCGATTACAACGCATTAAACCAACCTGCAAACGCACGCAACCGTAGGTGCGCGCATTGCGCGTCCTTGCAAACCGGAACGCAACATAAAAAACAAGGGCACCAACCAAATCCTTGACGACCGGCTCCGATTGCCGGAGTTGTAATTTGATGATACCCTCATTACCTATAATATACCCCAAAACGACGAAAGTATCAACATATTTACATGTAATGTTACATCACTACCGTAGGGCGGGGTGCCCTCACCCCGCCGTATGTTGATTCATTTGCAACATCTATATCGTAGGGGCGGTCATTGGCCGCCCACACCACCGCAAACCGGGCGCGTGAACGGTATAACATGTGCAAATGGTTTACACGGCGGGGTGAGGGCAGAAGGTGAATTGCGGCAACGCCGCAAGAGAAACCACTCTGGAGTGCCCCGCCCTACGATAAATTCTAACAAGCCTTGTAAATTTTGCCGAAATCGTGTAAAATAACGGTACAAAGATTTATCCAAACGAACCAACAAAGCGTATCGTTTTTTTACGTAGAAAGGACCGAACAATCATGCTGGGAAAACGCAGAAAAAAGCCTGACCTCCCTGCCGTATGCGCTGTTATCGTGGCGGCCGGATCGTCCCGCCGGATGGGCGGCGAAAACAAGCTGCTGCTCGAGATCGACGGCGTACCCGTACTCGCACGCACGCTTTCCGCCTTCCAGAAGTGCGCCGCCATCCGCGACATTGTGCTCGTCTGCCGCGAGCAGGACATCGTGCCGTACACCGAGATGGCCAAGGCCTTCTCCATCGACAAGCTGTGCACGGTCGTACGCGGCGGTGAGACCCGCACGGAATCCGTGCTTGCGGGCATTACGGCCGCACCGGAAAACGCGGCTCTGGTTGCCGTGCACGACGGAGCACGTCCGCTCGTCTCCGAGGCGGTTATCACCGAGGCCGTGTATGCCGCTGCCGAATGCGGCGCTGCCGCTCCGGTCGTGCCGGTCAAGGACAGCATCAAGCGCATCCGGGACGGCAACATTGCCGCCGATGTTGCCCGCGACACGCTGGCCGCGGTGCAGACGCCGCAGGTATTCCGCAAGGACCTGCTCATGCGTGCGCTGACTTCGGCTGCCGAGCGCGGTTACAGCTTTACCGACGAATGCGCGGCTGTCGAGTCGCTCGCTGTCATCGTCAAGGCGACCCACGGCAGCTACCAGAACATCAAAATCACCACGCCGGAGGACATTCTCGTTGCAGAAGCGCTCCTCACAAGGGAGGAACACTGATGCGCATCGGACACGGTTACGACGTACACAAGCTGGTCTCCGGCAGACCGTGCATCATCGGCGGTGTGAACATTCCGTTTGAGCTTGGTCTGGACGGCCACTCGGACGCGGACGTGCTCACGCATGCCGTCATGGATTCCCTGCTCGGTGCGCTTGCGCTCGGCGATATCGGCAAGCATTTTCCGGATACCGACCCGCGCTACAAGGGTGCGGACAGCATTGCGCTCCTGCGGCACGTTGCCGCGCTCGTGCGCGAAAGCGGCTGGCAGCTCGGCAACTTGGATGCGACCGTGCTCGCGCAGGCACCCAAACTTGCGCCGCACATTCTCCAAATGCGGGAGAACTTAGCCGCTGCCATCGGCTGTGCGGTCGAGCAGGTGTCGGTCAAGGCCACCACCGAGGAAGGGCTGGGTTTTACCGGTGCAAAACAAGGCATTGCCGCTCACTGCGTGTGCCTGTTAGAGCGAATCTGAACAGGCTCAATCTACTAGGACAATAGGGGCATTACCGCATAATTGAACAAGAGCGATTTGCGAGCAAATTTTGCGTTCTGGCGAGGCACGGATTTGCAGCAATACTTTGTGTATTGCAAAAAGCCGTAACGAAGTCAGGGCACAAAATTTCCGCAAAGCGCCGCAGTTTAATTGTGCGGTATTGCCCCCACAAAGGAAGTGAACCCAATGGATATACAGGTAAATGACATTCTTACCATGAAAAAACAGCACCCGTGCGGCAGCAAGCAGTGGAAGGTGCTGCGTATCGGTATGGATTTCAAGCTGAAATGCCTTGGCTGCGGCCACGAGGTCATGCTGCCGCGCAGCAAGGCGGAGAAAAACATCAGGACCGTAGAACGGGAGGGTGAAGTCGTATGTTGATCGACGGCAGACAAATGCACATTCAAATCAATAAGGGCGATATCGGACGGTACGTCATTCTGCCCGGTGATCCGGCACGGTGCGAAAAGATCGCAAAATATTTCGATAACCCGAAGCAGATCGCGCAGAACCGCGAGTACACGCTGTGGACAGGCACGCTGGACGGCGTTCCGGTTGCCGTGTGCTCGACCGGCATCGGCGGTCCGTCGGCGGCCATTGCGATGGAAGAGCTAGTCGAGTGCGGCGCGGACACGTTCATCCGCGTCGGCACGTCCGGCGGCATTGTGGACAAGGTAAAGGGCGGCGATATCGTCATCGCCACCGGCGCTATCCGGCAGGAAGGCACAAGCCGCGAGTACCTGCCGATCGAGTTCCCGGCTGTTGCTGACTTCTCGGTGGTTTCCGCGCTGCATGAAGCCGCTGAGACGCTCGGATTCCCGTATCACACGGGCGTTATCCAGTCCAAGGACAGCTTTTACGGCGAGATTCGTCCGGCGCAGATGCCGATCGCGGACGAGCTGACCGCCAAGTGGAAGGCATGGAAGGCCGCAGGTGCGCTCACCAGTGAGATGGAGACCGCAGCGCTGATGATCGTGGCTCAGGTGCTGCATGTTCGCTGCGGTGCCGTGCTCAACGTGTTGTGGAATGCGGACAACGACGACGCTCCCGCCATTCCGCCCGGAGCGACCGAACGCGGCGTAAAGGCAGCCGTGGAAGCCATCCGCGTGCTCATCCGTGAGGACGCCAAGGCATGAGTGCAAAACCAAACCACCAGACAGCGGACCTCGGAACAGCAGCCGTAGGTCCGCTGCTCTTTCGGCTGGCCCTGCCGACGATAACGGCACAGGTCGTCAATCTGCTTTACAGCATCGTGGACCGCATTTACATCGGCCGAATCCCGCTCGAGGGCAAGCTGGCGCTGACCGGCATGGGCGTCACGTTTCCGGTCATCACGCTCATCTCGGCGTTCGCGGCGCTGATCGGCATGGGCGGTGCACCGAGAGCGTCTATCGCGCTCGGCGCAAAGGAGCACGACCGTGCGGAACGCATTCTCGGCACGTGTACGGCGGCGCTCTGGGCGCTTGCGCTCGTGCTGACGGCACTTTTTCTGCTGTTTCAGGAGCCGCTGCTCAAATTATTCGGCGCATCTGCCGACACCCTGCCGTATGCGATGCAGTACCTCAACCTGTACGTCCTCGGCACGGTTTTCGTGATGACGTCCCTCGGGCTGAACGGCTTCATCACCGCACAAGGCCGTTCCTCTGTCGCGATGAAAACCGTCGTCATCGGTGCGGTGCTCAACACGGCGCTTGACCCGCTGTTCATCTTCGTGTTCCATATGGGTGTTCGCGGTGCAGCCGTCGCGACGATTATCTCGCAGGCGGTGTCTGCAGCATGGGTACTGCGGTTTTTGACCGGCAAACAGACGGTTTTGCGGCTAAAACGTGCGTATTTCCGCATTGACTGGCCGGTTCTCGCGTCCGCGGTCGGCCTGGGCGCTTCCCCGTTTGTCATGCAGTCGACAGAGAGTTTGCTCACCATCGCGTTCAACGTGTCGCTGCAGAAATACGGCGGCGACGCAGCCGTCGGCGCGATGACCATCCTGACCTCGGTCTCGCAGATGATCCAGCTGCCCATGACCGGCCTGGCCCAGGGCGCACAGCCCATCCTCAGCTACGCCTACGGCGCAAGACGGCCCGACCGCATGAAAAAGGTCGTGCAGCTGAACATCGCGGCCGCGTTTGCGTTCGCGTTCGCCATCTGGGCGACCGTGCAGCTCGCGCCGCATACCGTCGTGCACCTGTTCACCTCGGATGAGGGTCTCGTGGATCTCACCGTCTGGGCGCTGCGCGTGTACTTTGCGATCGGATTTACCAATGCGTTCCAGACCGGGTTTCAGCAGTCGTTTGTCGCCCTCGGCGAGGCGAGAATCTCGCTTTTTCTTGCGCTCGAGCGAAAGATTTTCCTGCTGATACCGTTTATCCTCATTTTGCCGCACTTTTTCGCGGATAAGCTGTTCGCCGTGTTCCTCGCGGAGCCGGTCGCGGATTTGTTAGCCGCGGCAACGACGACAACGCTGTTCTTGATTCGGTTTCGGCAGATTACACGCGATATGTGAGCCTGCACACGCTTCCGTAGGGGCGGACCCGTGTGTCCGCCCTTGGAAACCGTCTGCACATCGTTAAAAGGGCGGACACATTCCGACTCGCTAAGAGCCGCCTTCGGCGGTTGCTCGCTGGACGCCCACTGCGGTGGGTGTGGTCCGCCCCTACGGGAATCGGTTGCGTTGTTGTTTATCGGTGCATATCGTTTACATTTGGACGCGCAATGCGCGCCCCTACATTCGTTATCCATTGCATGTTGGTTTCCCTTGCTGCAGATGATAAACCTTCGTAGGGGCGCGCATTGCGCGTCCTTTTTCCGGTCTGCACCGATTTTCCGTATTGGATAACATCGGTGCAAATCGTTCAAATATCATGTGGTTTTGCGCTGCGTGGGCGAACAATGTTCGCCCCTACGGTGTGGATTGTTATAATTGTTATCGGTGTTATCGGAAACGTGTGCCAATTCCATACAACATGGCAGCAATCGTTTGATACGGTGCGCCGAGGTCGTCGCACCCTACGGTAACACACGTTGTTTCATAACATTTCATGGAACAAATTGAACCCATACCGTGATTGCAAAATAAACATTACGCCGCATCTGCACATTCATCCTCCATCCTCCATTCTCAATTCTCCATTCCTGCACGAAAAAAGGCTCCGGAACGCACGTTCCGAAGCCTTTTCCTATCCAATTTAACCGTTCACCGCTGCCTTCAGCGCCTCAACCTTATCGGTATTCTCCCACTTCACGCCGAGTTCCTCGCGGCCCATATGGCCGTAGGCTGCCAGCTGCTTATAGATCGGCTTGCGCAGGTCAAGCTGCTCGATGATCGCCGCCGGACGCAGATCGAACACTTTCTCTACGGCCTGCTCGAGCACGCCGTCGTCCACAATGCCGGTGCCGAAGGTCTCCACCATGATGGAAACCGGCTCGGCAACGCCGATGGCATACGCCAGCTGAATCTCGCAGCGCTTAGCAAGACCGGCTGCCACGATATTCTTCGCAACCCAACGAGCGGCATACGCGCCCGAGCGGTCCACCTTGGTCGGGTCCTTGCCGGAGAAAGCGCCGCCGCCATGACGGCCGATGCCGCCGTAGGTGTCAACGATGATCTTACGGCCGGTCAGACCGGAGTCGCCGTGCGGGCCGCCGATGACGAAACGGCCGGTCGGGTTGATGAAATACTTGGTGTTTTCGTCCAACAGATGGGACGGAATGACCTTCTTTACCACCTGCTCGATCATGTCCTTGCGGATCTGCGCCAGAGAAACCTCCGGGCTGTGCTGGGTGGAAATGACGACCGTATCCACGCGGATTGGCTGATTGTCCTCGTCGTACTCGACGGTAACCTGGCTCTTGCCGTCCGGACGCAGATAGTCGAACGTGCCGTCCTTGCGCACGTCGGTCAGACGCTTCGCCAGCTTGTGCGCCAGAGAGATCGGCAGCGGCATGAGTTCCTTGGTCTCGTCGCAGGCGTAGCCGAACATCATGCCCTGGTCGCCTGCGCCGATGGCGAGGTCAGCCTCAGACGCGCCTTCCTTGCGCTCGAGGGAGTTGTCAACGCCCATTGCGATGTCGGCGGACTGCTCGTCGATGGCGGTCAGGACGGCACAGGTGTCGCAGTCAAAGCCGTACTTTGCACGGTCGTAGCCGATCTCGCGAACCGTGTCGCGAACGACCTTCGGGATATCCACATAGCAGGTGGTGGAAATCTCACCCATTACCTGTACCATGCCGGTCGTGCAGGTGGTCTCGCACGCTACGCGGGCGTACGGATCCTGCGTTAAAATCTCGTTAAGGATCGCGTCCGAAATCTGGTCGCAGATTTTATCGGGATGGCCTTCCGTAACCGATTCCGAGGTGAAAAAATGATGTGCCATTTAAGTATCAGTTCCTTTCTCCGTGTTGGTTTTGAGCATTAAAAAACGCTCCTCATCGGGAGCGAAAAGTTCGTTTTGCTCCCTCATCTCTCGTATTCTTACGCCGGATTTGGCACCTTACGTTGCAAATTCACGCAGGTTGCCGGGTTTCACAGGGCCGTTCCCTCCACCGCTCTCGATAAGGATATCTATTCACTTACGCCATACATTCTATATAAAATTTTTCGCTTTGTCAAGGGAAATTTTCGGCAGTGCCGGATAAAATCGCCGCATTGACATTTTCCTCTCACACCGTTATAGTATAAAGGTAAGAATTTGCCCTGCATATTATATCTTATCGTATGGCTTTTTCAGCCTGACGCACGGCAACGCTTACCCACATTCACTTTGCGCCTTCGAGGCGCTCTGTTTTGTTATGGGAGAGATCAAGGGTATTATGAATGTAAATGTTGGAATCGACATCGGCTCAACGACCGTCAAGATCGTCGTTGTCCGCGATGGAGAGATCATCCACAAGCACTACGAACGGCATTTTTCCAAGGTGCGTGAAAAGGCGGTCGAGCTGGTGCGCGCAGCGCGCGACCTGATCGGCACGGACACGCCGCTTCGCTGTTCGATCACCGGCTCGGCCGGTTTAGGCGTGGCCAAGGCCGCGGATATTGATTTTGTACAGGAGGTGTTCGCCACCCGCAAGGCGGTCGGCGTGCACGTTCCACAGGCCGATGTTGTCATTGAGCTGGGCGGCGAGGACGCAAAAATTGTCTTCCTCACCGGTCAGCTGGAGGAGCGCATGAACGGCTCCTGTGCAGGCGGCACCGGCGCTTTCATCGACCAGATGGCCGTCCTGCTGGACGTTACGCCGTCCGAACTCGACAAGCTGGCACAGGGTGCCGAGCGCATCTACACCATTGCGAGCCGCTGCGGCGTATTCGCCAAGTCGGATATTCAGCCGCTGCTCAACGAAGGCGCACGAAAAGAGGACGTTGCCGCGTCCATCTTCCAGGCGGTCGTCAACCAGACGATTGCCGGTCTGGCCCAGGGCCGTGAGGTCAAGGGCGATGTGCTGTTCCTCGGCGGACCGCTGTTCTTCTTCAAGGGCCTGCAGAAGCGCTTCCAGGAGACGCTGCAGCTTGATGACGAGCACGCCCACTTCCCGGCTCTCGCGCCGTATGCCATCGCGGCAGGCGCGGCCGAGTACGCAGGCGGCACCCAGAAGACCTACACGGTGGACTCGCTGCTCGCGGCACTCGAAAAGGCGGCTGACGCTCCGGTTATCGCCAACTACCTGCCGCCGCTGTTCGAAGACGAGCAGCAGTACGAGCAGTTCAAGGCTCGCCACAGCGCAAACGACGTGATGACGCAGAACGTCACCATGTACGAGGGCGACGCCTATCTCGGCATCGACTGCGGCTCCACGACAACAAAACTGGTGCTCATCGGCGAGGACGACCAGATTTTGTTCCACCACTACCAGTCCAACAAGGGCAATCCGGCGGACGTTATCCGCGAACAGCTGACCAAGCTGTACGAGCTTTGCGGCGACCGCGTACATATCGTGTCCTCTGCTGTTACCGGCTACGGTGAAGCGCTCATCCAGAACGCATTCGGCGTGGATTTCGGTCTGGTCGAGACGGTCGCGCACTTCCGCGCCGCACGTCATTTCTGCCCGGATGTCGATTTTATCATCGATATCGGCGGCCAGGACATCAAATGCTTTAAAATCCGCAACAAATGTATTGATAATATTTCGCTGAACGAAGCCTGCTCGTCCGGCTGCGGCTCGTTCATCGAGACGTTCGCCCGCTCGATGGGCTACTCCATCGAGGAATTCTGCAAGCTGGGTCTGTTCGCCAAGCACCCGATCGACCTCGGTTCGCGCTGCACGGTGTTCATGAACTCCTCGGTCAAGCAGGCGCAGAAGGACGGCGCCGGCATTGACGCGATTTCCGCCGGACTGTCGGTTTCGGTCGTCAAGAACGCGCTGTACAAGGTTATCCGTGCACATTCGCCGGACGACCTCGGCAAGCACATCGTTGTACAGGGCGGCACCTTCCTCAACGACGCCATTCTGCGCTCGTTCGAGCAGGAAATCGGCCGTGACGTTACCCGACCGGCGATTTCCGGTCTGATGGGTGCCTACGGTGCCGCGCTGCACGCCAAGGACAACCGCAAGGACAGCACCACGCTCATCGGCACGGATATTCTGGCAGGATTTGAGCACAATGTCCGCTCGACACGCTGCGGCATCTGCGAAAACCACTGTAACCTGACCATTAACGACTTCGGCGGCGGCCGCCGCTTTATTTCGGGCAACCGCTGTGAGCGTCCGCTCGGCGGCACGAAAAAGGCCGACCTGCCCAACCTCTATAAGTGGAAACTGGAAAAGCTCAAGAGCTACGGCAAGCCGTCCGGCATCTCGAACCCGATCGCGAAGATCGGTCTGCCGTTTGGCCTTAATAACTTTGAACTCCTGCCGTTCTGGACGGCATTCCTGCGCAAACTCGGCTTTGAGACCGTCCTCAGCGACGTTTCCACCCGCGATATGTACATGAAGGGGCAGCATTCCATTCCGTCGGACACCGTTTGCTATCCGGCGAAGCTGATGCACGGCCACATCGAGAACCTGCTCGAAAAGGGCGTGGACGCGATTTTCTATCCGTGCATGACCTACAACCTGGACGAGGAACGCGCGACCAACCACTACAACTGTCCGGTCGTGGCGTACTACCCGGAGCTGCTCAAGGCGAATGTCTCCGCACTGGCGGACTTCGACTTTATGATGCCGTACTTTGAACTGGCGGACAAAAAGCGCTTTACCAAGCACGCCATCAAGTATTTCTGCAAAAAGTACCCGCAGATCAAGAAAAAGCAGGTCATTGCAGCCGTCGAAGAAGCGTACATGGCGCAGGACGAGTACTATATCGATGTGCGCATCGAGGGTCAGCGCGCTATCCGCTACGCGGACGAGCACGACCTTGACGTTGCCGTTATCGCCGGCCGGCCGTACCACGTTGACCCGGAGATCAACCACGGCATCGATCAGCTGATTGCGTCGTTCGGTCTGGTCATCGTGTCCGAGGACGCGGTATGGCAGCTGACGGACGCACCCGAGGTGCATGTGCTCAACCAGTGGACGTACCACTCGCGCATGTACGGCGCGGCCAAGTATGTCACCCAGAAGGAGAACGCACAGCTGATCCAGCTGGTGTCCTTTGGCTGCGGCATTGACGCGATTACCACCGACGAGATGCGTGCCATCTGCGAAAACGGCGGCAAAATTTACACACAGCTTAAGATTGACGAGATCAGCAACCTCGGTGCGGCAAAAATCCGTATCCGCAGTATGCTGGCCGCCGTAGAGGAGGGACGCAAGCTTGCAGAACAGCAAAACGCCTGAGACGAAACCCGCATATTCCTATCCGCAGTTCACGGAGGAAATGCGCAAAACCTATAAGATCCTGGTGCCGAACATGCTGCCCGTGCAGCTTGGACTCATCTGCCGACTGATGAAGAACTACGGCTACGACATGGAGCTGCTGCACACCGAGGGTCCGAACATCGCGGAACAGGGTCTGCGCAACGTGCATAACGACACCTGCTACCCTGCCCTGCTGGTCATCGGTCAGCTGATGGACGCGATTGAGTCCGGCAAGTACGACATTCACAAAATCGCGCTTATCCTGCCGCAGACCGGCGGCGGCTGCCGTGCGTCCAACTACATTCATCTGCTCCGTAAGGCGCTCGAAAAGAACGGTTACGGCTTTATTCCGGTCATTTCGCTGAACTTTTCCGGCCTCGAGAGCAACCCCGGTTTCAAGCTGACCAAGACCATGCTCGTGCAGGTAGCGTATGCACTGCTCATCGGTGACCTCATTATGATGGTCGCTAACCAGTGCCGTCCGTACGAGGTCGTGGCCGGTTCGACCGACAAGGCCATCGACATCTGCATGGATGCGGTCATCAAGCGTTTCACCGGCGAGCGCATGGTGCGCTACGGCGAAGTAAAGCACCTGTTCCAGCTGGTGCTGACCGTGTTCGGCAAGGTCAAGCTGGATAAGACCCAGAAGAAAAAGCTGGTCGGCATTGTCGGCGAGATCTACGTCAAGTTTTCGCCGCTCGGCAACAACCGACTGGAAGAATTCCTGCTCAGCGAAGGCTGTGAGCCGGTGCTGCCCGGTCTGATGGACTTCTGCCTGTACTGCATCTACAACTCGGTCATCGACCACGATCTGTACAGCCGCAACGGCAAAACAGCCGCCGTCTACAAGATGGTGTACCAGTTTGTGCTCGGCAAGCAGGCGGATATCATCAAAATGATGAAGAAAGACGGCCATTTCCGTCCGCCGATGGCGTTCGACGAGGTGCGCAAGCGTTCGCAGAAGATCATCGGTCAGGGCGTCAAGATGGGCGAAGGCTGGCTGCTGCCGGCTGAGATGGTCGAACTCATCAGCGAAGGCGTCACCAACATCGTGTGCACCCAGCCGTTCGGCTGCCTGCCCAACCATATTGCCGGCAAGGGCATGATCCGCAAGATCCGTGAGGTCTACCCGCAGGCGAATATCGTCGCGGTGGATTACGACCCGGGCGCGTCTAAGATCAATCAGGAAAATCGAATCAAGTTGATGCTTTCCAGTGCAGAGTAACTGCACCGGCTATTGTAGGGGCGGACCAATGTGTCCGCCCTTATTAAAAAAGAGGACTGCAAATGCAGTCCTCTTTTTTTATGCACAGGCTGTGCATTACTCGTCGATGATGGTGGTGAACGTCAGGGTTTCGCTCTCGTTCGGATTCAGCTTGCGGATGCCCTGCTTGTGCTCGATGGCGTGATCGAGATGATGGCCGTCCGGCAGGGTGCTCCACGGCTCAAGGCACACAAACGGCACCTCGAAGTCCTTGTACGGACTCCAGACCGCGAAATAGTCGAAGTCGGTGAAGTCCATCGTGACACGGCGGCTGTTTTTCGTGCTGCCGATGGTCGCAGTGCGGAACGGCAGACCTTCGGTCATCACCGCGTCATTTGCAAACAGTTCCCGGGAAATGGGCAGTCTGCCGTCGGTCAGCGGCACGGAAACACGGTCCTCGGTCAGCATGACGCTCTCGTCGGTGACGATGCGGTTGAGGGAATCCGTGCCCTCGAACTCCACAAAGTAGTCGGTGATCTTCTCGCCGTCCTCCCAGCAGAGCGTGTAGGCATCGTGTCCGCCAACCTCGTAATACATGATGGAATCGCTCGTATTCTTGACGATATGCTCCTTTTTGAGCGCATTTCCGTCCAACGTGTAGCGCACGGTACAAATGAAATCCCACGGGTACATCTTCTTGGTGTACTCGCTCGGCGTGAGCGTAAACTCCGCACAGGTGTCGCTGATTTTATCAGCTTCCCACTCTAAATCACGACCAAAGCCGTGCTGCGTGATCTCATACGGCTTGCCGTCCACCGTGTAGGTCTTGTCCTTGAGCCGTCCCACGATCGGGAACAGAATGGGCGCATGACGTTTCCATGCCGCCGGATCGCCCTTCCAGACGTACTCCGTGCCGTCCTTTTTGCTCATAAAGCGGGTCAGTTCGGCACCGAACTCGTTGATTTCCACGCGAAAGCGTTCGTTTTCCAATACCTGCATGGGTCTTTCCTCCTTTACTCTTATGTTAAGGATACCCATTTTTAACCGGAAAGTCAAGGCAGAAAAAAAGGGCGGACACATTGGTCCGCCCCTACGGTTACTTAATCCAATTCTGCGATCGCTGCACGAATTTTCTCATCCTGCTCGACCACCGCGTCAAGCATACTCTTATCCTCAAGCGGCTTATTGCCTCGCATAGCCTCGGTCAGCGTAAAGCTGACCTCATACAGCCGGTCAAAACCGAGGTTCTGCGCCACGCCCTTGAGCGTATGCGCACCGCGGAAAGCGGTCTCCCAGTCCTCGGCCGCGACTGCGGCTTTCAGCTCGGCACAGGTCGGGTCGTCCACATACTTGTGCACGAACTTGCTCACCATCTTCTCACTGTACAGGCGGCGTATCGTGTCCGCGTAATTGCCGCCGATATGTGCGTAAAACTCTTCCAGATTCATTTGATGATTCCTCCTCAGGTCTGCACGTCATTGCGTTTTTTCTTGGCCCAGTACATCAGCTTGTCCGCCCGATGGATGGCCTCCACCAGCGGATGCGCCTGATACACACCGCCGATGCTGACGGTCGGGTGGATGAGCGCGTCACTCGGCTTGACGCACGAGAGAATGACGTTCGCAACGTGCTTCAAAACCGCATCTCCGGCGAGATGGCCGTGCGTGTCGTTAATTTCCTTAAAGTGGTCGATATCGATAACAGCCAGTGCTTCTGCCTTTTCCAGCTCGGGCTGCTAATCCTCTAAATAGCGTCGGCAGTAGGCGCCCGTTACCGGATCGAGGTAAAACTCCTGTCCGTGTGCGGCATCGAGCCGAAACTGCTTGCCGCCGCTTGTCACCCAAACGCCGTCGCTGATCTTGCTGCCGAGTTCGAGCACGCACTCGCGTCCGTCCACGCTCAGGTAGCGCGAGATGATCTGATAGGCGCAGATGTCGGTAATTTCCAGCTTGGTCATGCGCGATTTATCCTGCATACAGCGATAGGAAATGCAGTTTTCGCACTTCTCACTGCGGTCCCAGACGGAGTAGCACGGCTTGGTGTGCTCGGAGAACGTGCCGTCCGCGTTCAGGTGCAGGATGCTGCCTTCCTTCGGGTCCACAATACGCACGAGGTCGAAAATGTGCCGCATGCCCTCAAGCGAATCCGCAATCTGCCTGCCGGTGACTTTGCCGGAATCCGGCAGCGCCGAACTCGGCATGGCAATTTCGGTCTGCGGCTCGTGGAACTGACCGACCGCACCGAGGTACTGCGGCTTGTCGTCTCTCGACCAGAGCGCACGCACGGTCAGCATGTAGTCGCGTTCCCAGCCGTCCTCGAGGAACCGCAAGGTGATCGGCATACTGATATCCGGATTCTCCGGCGTCGTGCTCCGCAGAGCGGTCTTCAGGCGGCTCAGATCCTCCTCGGAGAACAGCGTGAACTTTTCCGTGTCCATCACGTCAAACAGGCGGCTGGTAAACGGCAGCGTGTCCGTGTGGTCCACCAGCGAGATGGTGTGCGTAGCCGCGTCATAATCAAACTGCAGGCCGTAGGACTGCTTGGCAAAGAATTCGGTCTTGATGCGCTCGGTCTCCAGCGCCTGAATCGAGCGCTCGATCTGCGGCGTGGACTGCTTGAGCATCATTTCGGTGGAAAGCTGCTGCTTGTGCACCGAATCGTACTCGCTTTGGTCGTTCGCCTCGAGCAGACGCTCCTTGAGCTGCGGCGCCGCATCGAGCAGGCACTCGAGCAGCAGCGGATTGAACGCGCCGCACTCACCGTTGATTATCATCTTAAGGGCGGTCTCGTGGTCGTACGCGGGCTTGTAGCAGCGCACGCTCGTCAGTGCGTCGTACACATCGGCGACCGAAACGACCTGGGCCGCGATCGGGATCTCCTCACCGACCAGACCGTCCGGATAGCCGCGTCCGTCGTAGCGCTCGTGGTGCCAGCGTGCGATTTCGTACGCCATCTTGAGCAGCGGCTCTTCGTTCAAGAACGGCAGGTCGTGCAAAATCTGTGCACCGGCCGTCGTGTGCGTTTTCATGATCTCGAACTCTTCTTTTGTCAGCTTGCCCGGCTTGTTGATGATCTCATCCGGAATGCTGACCTTGCCGATATCGTGCAGCGCGGACGCACTGGTAATTAACTGGATGTCAGTTGCCGTCAGCGGATAACGGTCGGTCTTCTGCACCAGTCGGTTCAGCAAAATCTCGGTAATCGTGCGGATGTGCAGCACATGCAGACCGCTCTCGCCGTTGCGGAACTCAACAATGTGGCTGAAGATGTTGATCATCAGGTTGTTGCTTTTCTCTTTTTCGTAAATCTGCTCGGCGACAAGCTGCATCAGCCGCTTCTGCTTAGCCGCGAGCATCAGTGTGTTGACAACACGTCTGCGGACGACCATGCGGTCGAACGGACGGCTGATATAGTCGGTAACGCCGAGGTCATACGCGCGCTCGATATACTCGATGCCGTTTTCCGCCGAGATCATCACCACCGGGATATCCTCGATCTGGCGGTTGTTGTTCATCGCGGTCAGCACGTCAAAGCCGTTCATCTCCGGCATGACCATATCCAGCAGTACGAGGTCGATATCGGCACGGTTTCGCAGGATCTCAATCGCTTTTGCGCCGTTTTCCGCCTCGATAAAGTTGTATTCTTCGCCCAGCATATCGACTAAGATCGTGCGGTTCAGCTCGGAATCATCGACGATCAGAATCGTACTCTTTTCTTTCATTCGGTTAAAACCTCCTGCCGGTCGATGTCCATCTCAGGCAGACCGGACGTTCACAGACTGCATAAATCAAATACGTACACTGCATTTTCATGCACGCAGAAGCCGGTAACCTCTCCTGATACCGGCGTGAATTGCTCTCTGGCAATCCACTAATATCATATCACTTTTGGCTGGTTTGTACAAGTCATTTTGTTGCGGAAATATGTGTTTCCTGTCACTTTTCGCGCTTTTCACGAAAAAAAAAAAAAAAAAAAAAAAAAAAAAAAAAAAAAAAAAAAAAAAAAAGTGCATTTTTGTTCCCGATTTCAGGCTGCTAAAACGAAAAGAAAATGCAAAATCATGCAGAAAAAAAGTCCGGCTCCTGCAGGAAGCACGATGGCGGTGAGTGTCCAGCGGACACTTTTTGTCTCTTTGAAAATGGTCAGGCAGGTGGTCGAGCACGGCGCATGCGCCACGGTGAGCACCAGGGTGCAGAGTGCGGTCTGCACCGTCCAGCCGTTCGCCAGCAGCAGCGCGTGAAAGGACGCAAAGTCTACGCCGGAGGCGATCGTGCCGGTCGAGAGGTAGCCCATCACGATGATCGGCATGACGAGTTCGTTCGCCGGAAAGCCGAGGATAAAGGCGAGCAGTATCACGCCGTCTATCCCGAAAACACGCGCTATCGGGTCTAAAAACGCCGTGATATGCGACAAAACCGCCGTGTTCCCTATTTGCACGTTGGCGAGTATCCAGATGAACACGCCTGCCGGAGCGGCCACGGCAGCGGCTCTTGCGAGCACAAACAGCGTCCGGTCGCGCACGCTGCGCACGATCACTTTGCCGACCTGCGGCATCCGGTACGGCGGCAGCTCGAGCGCAAACGACACCGCTTCTCCGCGCAAGACCGTTGCCGACAGGATGCGCGACACGAGCAGCGTTAATCCCACGCTTGCCGCGATAACGCCGGTCAGCAGCAGCGCACCTCCTGCCGCGCTGCCCGCGAAGAACACCGAGCACAGGAAAATCAGCAGCGGGAACCGTCCGTTGCACGGCGCAAAACTGTTGGTGAGGATGGCAATGAGGCGTTCCCTCGGCGAGTCGATGATGCGGCAGCCTGTCACGCCGCAGGCGTTGCACCCGAAGCCCATGCACATGGTCAGGCTCTGCTTGCCGCTCGCTTTCGCGCACTGGAACGCGTGGTCAAGCTGAAACGCCACTCTCGGCAGGTAGCCTGCGTCCTCGAGCAGCGTGAACAGCGGAAAAAAGATCGCCATCGGCGGCAGCATGACGGAGACCACGGTCGCCAGTACGCGCCACAGGCCGTTGGTCAGCATGGAGACGAAAAACGGCGGTATCCCCAGTTTCGCAAATACACCCGCAAACGGATCACAAAGTGCTAAAAGATGCGTGCTCAGCCACTCACTCGGCAGGTTTGCCCCGAATAAAGTGAGGTAAAACACGCCTGCCAGCAACAGCAGCATGAGCGGCACGCCAAACCTCCGGCTGAGAATAATATCATCGGCTTTATCATCCCGGCAGCAGGCGCACTCCGGCTGCTTGACGCACGTCAGCGCGATTTCTTCCGCCCGCAAGGCTGCCGCGGCCGTCATAATGTCGTCCCGCTGTTCCTCCGTTAAATCGTCCGCTATCACCGGATAGCGGATGCTTGTCGGGTGCGTTTTCGCCTCGCCTGCCGCGGCTTTGCGTATCGCGGATTCGAGGTTTTTCAGGCCCTTTCCCTGCCGGGCCGCACACGGTATCACCGGAATGCCGAGTTCCCGCTCGAGTGCAGGCACGTCGATCTCGATGCCCTTTTTCTGTGCTTCATCCATGAGATTCAGGCACAAAACCGCGTTTTTCTGCACCTCAAGCACCTGCAAAGCGAGGATGAGACTCCGTTCCAGACAGCCGGCATCCGCCACGAGCACCACCGCACACGCCTGCCCCGAAACCAGAAATTCCCGTGCGGCACGCTCCTCCTCCGAGTGCGCCCGCAGTGAGTAAGTACCCGGCAGGTCGGTCAGCGTCAGTCCGCCGCCGCGCAGCTTTCCCTCAGCACACGCGACCGTTTTGCCGCTCCAGTTGCCGGTGTGCTGGCGGCTGCCGGTCAAGGCGTTGAACACGGTGGATTTGCCGACGTTCGGGTTGCCCGCCAGTGCCACGGTGCGCCTCATGGCTGCACCTCGATGAGATTGGCGTCGCACTTGCGCAAGGCGATGACCGCACCGCGGATGCGGTACGCGATCGGGTCGCCCGAAAGTGCCCGCCGGACACAGGTGACGCGCGTCCCCGGCACCAAGCCTAAATCCTGTACCCGCCGACGCATGCCGCCGGTCAGGTGCAGCGCCGCAACACGCGCCTGCTGTCCGTTCTGCAGCGCCGAAAGCGGAAAATTTGCCGAATAAGCCATCCAATCAGTCCTTTTCCCATAGAATCTGCTTACAGACTATGCAGAATCGGACAATTCGGTGCTACTTTGGCATTGGCTTACATATACTGCCACAGACCCCAAAGGAGGCTCGGCTGCATATGAAAACAAGCGAATCCTATCTGCCCGAGGGCAGCTACCTGGTACAGCCTGCGGTCCGGCAGGCATTTTCGACGCTCGATGCCCTGCGGCAGGCGCAGGACGAGGGACGCATTTTAGAAGCCGTCGCACAGCGGTGCACAGCCGCGCACGACCTGCTGTTCGACCTCGGCATTGCACAGGGCATCATGCCGCGCGTAAGCTGCGCGCTCGGCGTCGCGGAAGGCGATACGCGCGAGATCGCCATCCTGTCGCGTGTCGGCAAGCCCACCTGCTTCGTTGTCACCGATATCGACGAGAGCACGGACCCGCCCACGGCGTGGCTGTCGCGCACCATCGTCCAGCAGAAGGCGCAGGACTGGCTTCTGGAACATCTCCGTCCGGGTGACGTGATTCCGGCGCGTGTGACGCATTTGGAGCCGTTCGGCGCATTCGTGGACGCAGGCTGCGGCGTACCGTCGCTCATCGGCATCGAGAACCTGTCTGTGTCGCGTATCTACCACCCAAGCGACCGCTTGACCGTCGGGCAGTCCATCTTGGCGGCCGTCCGCACCGTGGAGCCGGAAAACCGAAGAATTTCGCTCACGCACCGTGAACTGCTCGGCACCTGGGCGCAGAATGCGGCGCTCTTTTCCGCCGGAGAGACCGTTCGTGGTGTCGTCCGGTCGATCGAGCCGTACGGCGTGTTCATCGAACTTGCGCCCAACCTGTCCGGCCTCGCCGAGCCGCGTGCAGATTTGCGGCCCGGAATGGCGGTTTCCGTGTACATTAAGTCGATTTTGCCGCAAAGGATGAAGGTCAAGCTGACCGTGATTGACGTTCTCGCACCCTGCCAAACGCCCGAACCGCCGAGGTATTTCATCTCGGAAGGACATATTGATGAGTGGACCTACACACCGCCGTGCTGTGATAAGAAGCCGGTGAAAACCGTTTTCGAGTGAAAAGAGTGGAGAGTTGAGAGTGAAGAGTGGAGATTAGGTAACGTAAACCGTGTGCAGAACGCCAAAAAGGGCGCGCAATGCGCGCCCCTACGGTCTGTGACGTTTGCAGGTTGGTTTATCCTGTTGCAGATGGTATATCTTTGTAGGGGCGCGCATTGCGCGTCCAAATTGAACGATAACCACCGGATAAACAACAATAACCGGAAACTTACCTCTACGTTCTCTCCACTCTAAAGGAAAAAGACGCACAAACGTGCGTCTTTTTCCTGCTCACTCTCCACTCTTCACTCTATTTCTGATTTTTAACCCTATCCCAGTACGCTTTCGCGGCCTGTTCGGTCTTATTCGGACCAAATTCGTAGTAGGTCGTGCCGCGCAGCTCCTCCGGCAGATAGTCCTGCTGCACCCAATGATTGGGGTACGAATGCGGATACTGATACGTCAGGCCGCGGCCCAGCTTCTTAGCGCCGCCGTAGTGCGCGTCCTTGAGGTGCGCCGGAATATCGCCTGCCTTGCCCGCCCGAATGTCGGCAATGGCGGCATCGATGCCGCAGATGGCGCTGTTGGACTTCGGTGCGGTCGCCATCAAAACAATCGCTTCCGCAAGCGGAATCCGTGCTTCCGGCAATCCCAGCTGGAACGCGCTGTCCACGCAGGCCTTGACGATGGCCGCACACTGCGGGTACGCCAGGCCGATATCCTCGCTTGCGATGACGAGCATACGCCGTGCCGCCGAGATCATATCGCCGGCCTCGAGCAGCCGTGCCAGATAATGCAGGGCCGCGTCCGGGTCTGAGCCGCGCACGGACTTCTGCAGCGCCGACAGAATATCGTAATGGCTGTCGCCGTCTCGGTCGTAGCGCATGTTGGACCGCTGCGCCGCCTGCTGCGCGTCCGCGAGCGTAATGCCGCTCTCGCCCGCACCGGAAACTAGCAATTCCACCGCGCCTAACGCCTTGCGCACGTCACCGCCGACCGCCTGCGCGATGTACTCCGCCACGCCGTCCTCGACCGGCTTTGCGTCCTCGCCCATGGCAAGCGTAAACGCCCGCTCGACTGCTCGGCGCATGTCGGCCGCTTCGACCGGCTTGAACTCAAACACCGTGCAGCGGCTTAAAATCGCGTTATAGATGTAAAAATACGGATTTTCCGTCGTGGACGCAATCAGCGTAATTTTGCCGGTCTCGATAAACTCCAACAGGCTCTGCTGCTGCTTTTTGTTGAAATACTGGATCTCATCGAGGTACACAAGCGCACCGTTCGGCGCAAGGAACGTGTCCAGCTCGTCGATGATGCCCTTGATGTCGGCAATACCGGCGGTCGTGGCGTTCAGGTGATATAGCTTGCGATCGGTCTGCTGCGCAATGATGGACGCCACCGTGGTCTTGCCCACGCCGGACGGCCCGTAAAATATCAGATTCGGGATGCTGCCGCTCTCAATGACGCGGCGCAAAAGTCCGTTTTCGCCCAATAAGTGCCGCTGACCGACAACATCGTCTAACGTCTTCGGACGGATTTTGTCTGCTAAAGGTTGGTACATAGTTTCACCTTAATTAGTAGTTAGTAATTAGGAATTGATAAATTCTGTGCATACCGCCCCTACGGAAGCTGTCACTCAAATGTCAGTTCCATCTCCACATCCGCCTTCTCGGAATGCCACACATCCTTCCGATATGGGATTTCTTTGAAGCCGAACTTTTTATACAGGTGGATCGCGGGTTTCAGGCCGGAAATGGTGATAAGGCACAGCTTTTTTGCGCCGTGTGTTTTAGCGTACTCCATGCAGGCCTTCAGCACCGCCGAGCCTGCACCCGTGCCGGTATACTGTCCCACAGCGGCCAGCTTGCAGACCTCCCACACGTCATTGCCGAGCGGCTCGATCATGCAGGTGGCAAGCACCTTGCCGTCCTCGACCGCAAAATAGACCATCGAACCTTTCTCTATCAGCTCCTCGACGTGGTCCATCGAGTACTGGTCGTAGGATTCAATGTAGTACAGCTTGGTCAGCCATTCCGTATTCAGCTTGACGAAATCCGCCTTGTATTTCGGGTCATATTTTACGATCTCCATTGGTATACACCTCATTTATGATAATTTTTTTGCCATTATACCACGATATCTAAATTTATGCAATCCATACTTGACTTTATCGCTTTATTATGATAAACTATCCCCATCAAAGAAACCACCGAAGGAGAGTGTCACATGGACAAGCCTTTTCTCGATAAGCTGCGCAAGATCGACCCGTATGTGCCGGGCGAGCAGCCGAAAACCGCCAACATCATCAAGCTGAACGCCAACGAGAACCCGTACCCGCCTGCTCCGGGCGTGACCGAGGTTTTACGCACGTTTGACACCGCGAAACTCGCGATTTATCCGGATGCGAACGCAAAATCGCTCAAAACCGCGATTGCAGAGCGTTTTTCCCTGCAGCCGTCGCAGGTATTCCTCGGCAACGGCTCGGACGACGTGCTCGCGCTCGCGTTCCAGTCGTTCTTCTGCTCGGACAAGCCCATCCTCTATCCGGATATCACCTACTCGTTCTATCCAGTTTGGTGCGATTTGTTCCGCATTCCGTACGAAAACATGCCGCTTGACGAGGATTTCTGCGTCAATGTGCGCGATTACGACAAGCCGAACGGCGGTATTGTGCTGCCGAACCCGAACGCGCCGACCGGACGCGGCGTAACGCTCGAGTTCCTCGAGGACCTGCTGCAGCACAATCAGGACTGCGTGGTCATCATCGATGAAGCGTATGTTGATTTCGGTGCACAGAGTGCGGTCCCGCTGCTGGATAAATATGAGAACCTGCTCATCGTCCAGACGACCAGTAAGTCGCGTTCTCTGGCGGGTATGCGCATCGGCTACGCCCTCGGCTCAGAGACGCTCATTGCCACGCTCGAGGCGGTCAAGAACTCGTACAACTCGTACACGATGGACGCCATCGCACTTGCGGTCGGCGAAGCGTCTATCCGCGATGAGGCGTATTTCCAGGAGACTTGCCGTAAGGTCAGCACCACCCGCGACCGCTCGGCGGAGGAGCTGCGCAAGCTCGGCTTTACCGTGCTGCCGTCGCTGACTAACTTCCTGTTTGTCACCCACCCGAACAAGAAAGCGCCGGATATCTTCGCAGAACTGCGGGAAAAGGGTATTTTTATCCGCTATTTCAAGCTGCCGCGTATTGATAATTACCTGCGTATCACCGTCGGCACGGATGAGCAGATGGATAAGCTGATTGCAGCGCTGAAGGAAATCCTCTAAATAATTGAGAATTGAAAATGGAGAATGGAAAATTGCGCTATCCTTGCGCGAGTTCCGTCCGCGCTGCGCACGTAACGTTTTTTCATTCTCCATTTTTTCATTTATTATGGTGCAGATTCGTTTGATTTGGACGCGCAATGCGCGCCCCTACAAGGATTGACCGTGTGCAGCAAATACAACCGCAGGTGCCGTCTGTAATATCCAGGCAAACGATTTGTGCGGCACTGTCATGCCGCACCCAGCGTAGAGTAAATCACATGTGTAGCAGCAAGGTATCTGGCATTGCGTGAAGGTAGAGAAATGGGCGGACACACTGGTCCGCCCCTACGGAAGAAAAACTCCTCTGCCGTTCCCCTTTTCGGAGCGGTCTCCTGTCTCTGATTTTCGCCGTGCCCTCCAAGGGAAAAGGGGTGATTCACAAGAGGGTGGAAAACCGTAGGTTGTCTACCCTCTTGTGCCCGTGCCGGGTAGGCAAGAACCGTTCGCCTCTCCGGCGAAAACCTCACGTTGTTCAAATGTTAATTTACCGCAATAAAAAATTGACTTAATCCCACTACGCGTAGTATAATATCAGCAGACAGATAACAAATTACGCGATGAAAATCGGTGTTTTACGAGGGGGAAGTACGATGAAGTGCCCATTTTGCAGCTTTGAAGACAGCAAGGTCGTGGACTCCCGGCCGGCGGACGAAGGAACCAGCATCCGGCGCCGACGCGAATGTCTCCAGTGCGGAAAACGCTTTACCACCTATGAGACGGTGGAGCGCATGCCGCTCATGCTGATCAAGCGCGATGGCACCCGGCAGGCGTACGACCGCCAGAAGCTGCTTAACGGTCTGGTCAAGGCGTGCGAGAAACGCCCGGTATCGCTCATGCAGCTCGAGCACATTGTCGATCACGTCGAGCAGAAGGTGTTCGGCACACTCGAGAGTGAGGTCTCCAGCAAGCTGATCGGCGAGCTGGTCATGGAGCAGCTGCGGCAGGTGGACGAGGTCGCTTATGTGCGGTTTGCGTCGGTCTACCGCCAGTTTAAGGACATCAACACCTTTATGGAAGAACTCAACACCTTACTCAAGGATAAATAAACACATGCGGGCGTGACAGGTTCATGCCCGTTTTTTATATCGAAAGAAGGCAGATTTTTATGGACGAACGGCTGAAAAAACAGCTGGATTTCATTCTCGAGATCGACAAGGAGAAGAACATTTTCCGGCAGACGCACATTTCCGATCACGGCCGCCGAGAGAACGACGCCGAGCATGCGTGGCACATGGCGATCATGGCGTACCTGCTGCGCGAGTACGCCAACGAGCCGGTGGACGTGGCACGTGTCATGCTGATGTGCCTGCTGCACGATGTAGTGGAGATTGACGCCGGCGACACCTACGCCTACGACACCGCCGGTCTGCAGACGCAGAAAGCGCGTGAGGACGCGGCAAAGCAGCGCATCTATTCTCTGCTGCCGGACGACCAGAAGCGTGAGCTGATGGCGATTTTCGACGAGTTTGAGGCCGACGAGACCGCAGAAGCGCACTTTGCCCATGCGATGGACAATCTGCAGCCGCTCCTGCTCAACAACAGCAACGGCGGCAGCGACTGGGCCGACCACGACGTCACCGCCGAGCAGGTCTACGGACGCCAGCGCCGCACGGAAAAAGGCTCCAAATATCTGTATGAACTGACGGATAACATTCTGCAGGCCAACATCAAAAAGGGTGTGCTCAAAGAAAAATAAGAAAAATTTTGGCTCAATCATTTTTCTTGTGGGATTGAAGTGAAGTAGGATATGCGT
>CAVLCS010000033.1:0-24797 GCA_963661675.1 Bulleidia sp. | reverse complement strand
CAATCGAACAACTGTTCGTAAAAATTGCGAAATTTATAGAATTTGTGAGAAAATCACCCGAATTTTTCGTGCAATAATGCAAAAAATATCTTGCAATCTATTCTCCGTACCGCTATAATAAAATCAAGGTGGAGAGATGTGGGGTAAAGTGTCACGAATTCCACCAAAGCGGAAGGGCAGGTGTGAATGAGTGAAGGGCGAATACAAGCATTCCATAGACGCCAAGGGTCGTCTGGCAATGCCGGCCAAGCTGCGCGAGGAGCTCGGCGAGCACTTCACGGTCACCAAGGGTCTCGATGGCTGTCTGTCTGTCTATCCGGAAGCCGAATGGAAGCGTCTGGAGGACAAGATCCGCACCCTCGGCAACGGCGAAAAGGCAAGACGCGTCAAGCGTTACTACTTCGCCAACGCGTTCGACGCACAGTTGGACGCCCAGGGCCGAATCCTCATTCCCGCAAACCTGCGTACCTTTGCGGAGCTGCAGAAGGATGTTACCGTCATCGGTCAGCTTGACCATGCGGAAATCTGGAACAGCGATAAGTGGCGCGCTTACAATGACGAGATCGACGCGGAAGTTGTTGCCGCGGACGTAGAAGATATTGATTTTTGATATAAGGGCAGGGAACTATGGAATTTCATCATGTATCCATTTTGCTTGAGCCTTGCCTTGAGGCTCTGCAGATCAAGCCGGACGGCGTTTATGTGGACGCTACGACCGGCGGTGCCGGTCACTCGCTCCGCATTGCGGAGCGTTTGCATGATACCGGACGTTTGATCTGCATCGACAGAGACGACGAAGCACTCGAAAATGCGAAGGACCGCCTGAAGGACGTGTGGCAGCGTGTCACACCGGTCAAGAGCGACTTCCGCGATATCGACAAGGTGCTCGAAGGACAGGGACTGTCCGGTGCGGACGGCATTCTGTTCGACCTCGGTGTTTCCTCTCCGCAGCTTGACCATGCGGAACGCGGTTTTTCCTACATGCAGGATGCGCCGCTCGATATGCGCATGGACCGGCAGCAGAAGCTGACCGCGTACGACGTGGTAAACAGCTGGAGTCGTGAGGAGATCCGCCGCATTCTGTTCGAGTACGGCGAGGAGCGCTATGCACCGCTGATCGCAGCGGCCATCGAGCGCGAACGCGCAAACAAACCGATCGAAACCACGCTGGAACTTGTCAGCGTGATCAAAGGCGCAATGCCCGCCAAGGCACTGCGTGAAAAACAGCATCCGGCGAAACGCAGCTTTCAGGCGATCCGCATTGCGGTAAACGATGAGCTGGGTGCAGTGCGGGAAGCGATGGAAAAAGCCATCGACTGTCTCAATCCGGGCGGACGGCTGGCGGTCATCACCTTCCACAGCCTGGAGGACCGCATCGTTAAAGTGGCCTTTCAGCAGGCAGCCCAGGGCTGCACCTGCCCGAAGGACTTTCCGGTATGTATCTGCGGCAAAAAGCCGAAGGTAAAGCTTACGCCGCGCAAGCCGATCCTGCCGGACGAAAAGGAAATTGAGGAGAATCCGCGTGCACGAAGCGCGAAACTCCGCGTTTGTGAAAAAATCTGAACCGAAAAACAAATCTCGAAAGAAAGGAAAGCGCAAGATGGCTTCTGGCAGGAACAACGCGGCAAGAAAATATGAAGATCAGGTTCCTGCACAGCGTGAGGCAAAGCCTCAACGCCATCTGCAGGTAGCGGCTGCACCGGTCAAAAAGAAAAAGCACCGCCGCAAGCCTGCGGTGATGCAGGGCGTGTACCCGTGCATTTTTCTGGTGGCGATCACGGCAGCGTTTATCCTGTTCTGCCAGATGCAGCTGACCCAGCTGACCGCTGAGGCAAGCGAGCAGAGCGACCTGCTCAGCGAGCTGCAGTCGGAGAATGTCTCTCTGACGACCAAGCAGATGAACAGCATGAACATGGATGAGGTCGAGCAGTACGCCACGGACACCCTGGGAATGATCAAGCTGGATAATTCCCAGATCGAATACGTGGAGCTGACCAATCCGGATCTTGTCACCGTTGCTGACGACGGCATGACGCTGCGCGGTCTGTTCGACGCACTGGCAGAGCGCTTTTCCGCACTTGTGGAATATATCCGATAAGCAGTTGAATACAATGCGTACAGGGGAGTGAGAGGTGGAAAACTTCTGACTCCTTACGCTTTTTCAGGAACAATATGGAGGCTGACTCAATGGCAGTTAAGGGACCCAACCATCAAATGCGCACGCGTATCCGCGGACTGACCGTGCTGTTTGCACTGATCGGTTTCGGGCTGGTAGGCGTGCGGCTGCTGTATATGCAGGTATTCAATCACGATTTCTATGTGCAGCAGGCGACCGCCCTGCAGACGCGCGACACGTTCATCACGCCCAACCGCGGCAAGATCTACGACGCGAACATGCAGGTTTTAGCTGAATCTGCGGCCGTAGAGCGCATTACGGTCGATCCGAAGGCGGTCGTGGACGACACCAAGGTCAAGAAGGGCATCGCAGCTGAGACACAGCAGCAGACGCTCGCGACCATCCTGTCCGAGACGCTCGACGTCGATTACGACACCGTGATGGAGAAGATCCAGAAGAAAAACTCGCAGTACGAAATCATTGCGCAGAAGGTCGATAAGGACGTTTCCAAGGAGCTGGACGAGAAGCTCGAAGCGGCAGACTGCACTGGCGTCTACTCCGAACCGGACACCAAACGCTACTATCAGCACGGCTCGTTCCTGTCTGCGGTGCTGGGATACGTCGGCAGTGACAACAACGGCGCCTACGGTCTGGAATCCGAGTACAACGACGAGCTTTCCGGCACCGCCGGACGACTGGTCCGCGTGCAGAATGCACAGAATAAGGACATCATGCCCGAAACACAGCAGTACATTCCGGCGACCGACGGCAACTCTCTGGTGTTGACCATCGACAGCGATATCCAGAACTATCTGGAAAAGCACCTCGAGACCGCACTGGCCGACAATCCGGAAGCACGAGACGGCGTTTCCGGCATCGTCATGAATGTCAAGACCGGTGAGGTACTGGCGATGGCCAACCTGCCGGACTTTGACCCGAACGACGCCTACAAGCTGACGAGCGACAAGTATATCAACGAACTCAAGGAAAATGTTGCGAAAATCCTAAAGGAAGCGAACGTCAACGTCGAAATCCCGGACGCATGGTACGAGGAAGGCGGTCTGGCGAACCTGCCGGAGCAGATTCACGACAATTCCGATCTGGTAGACCAGCTGGGCAGTGCCCGTGTCAATATCCTGATGAAAACCTGGCGCAATCCGGTCATCGCGGACAACTATGAGCCGGGTTCTACCTTCAAGCTGATGACGGTCTCCACCGCGTATGAACTGGGCGCCACCCATGCCGAGGACAGCTACTACTGCGGCGGCTCTCTGCAGGTGGAGAACTGGGAAATTAAGTGTGCAAACACCAGCGGCCACGGCATGCAGACGCTGACCGAGGCCCTGATGAATTCCTGCAATGTAGCGATGATGCAGATCGCCCAGAGCGTCGGTATGGATCGTTTCTACAACTTCTACAAGGCTTTCGGCCTGACCGAGCCGACCGGAATCGACCTGCCGGGTGAGGGCAAGGGCCAGTTCCATCAGGTCGATGTAGCCAGCGACTGGAACGAAGTCGCACTGGCGACCGCATCGTTCGGTCAGCGCTTCACGGTAACGCCGATCCAGATGCTGAACATGGTCTGCGCGATCGTGGACGACGGCAAGCTGAAAAAGCCGTATGTCGTCAAGGAAGTGCTCAACGGCGATGGTTCGGTCAAGTCCACCAACGAGACCGAAATCGTCCGTCAGGTCATTTCCGAGGACACTTCCGCCTTCATGCGCAATGCGATGGAGCAGGTTGTCGCCAACGGCACCGGCAAGAACGCCTATGTTTCGGGCTACCGCATCGGCGGCAAGACCGCAACCTCCGAGATTCTGCCCGAGTACGACAGTGACGGCAAGGTTGTCGATACCGAGGACCGCTACACGGCTTCCTTTATCGGCGTAGCACCGATGGACGACCCGCAGATCGCGGTTCTGGTTTCCATCAATGACCTACCGGAATCCGCAACGCATACCGGCGGTACGATCGCCGCTCCGGTTGTCGGCCGTATCATGGAGGATGTGCTGCCGTATATCGGCATTACGCCGGTCTACGACGACAGCGAGAGCGACCGCCGAGAGCTGACTGTGCCGAGTGTATCCGGCATGTCCCGCGACGAGGCGATTTCCACGCTGTCCGACGCAGGCTTTGACTGCATCATCAAGGGCGAGAGCGATACTGTTACCGATCAGGTGCCGAGCGCAGGCATGCGCATTGCGGCCAGCGGCAAGGTCATCGTCTACATGGGTGAGGAGAAGCCGACCGAGGCTGTCGAAGTGCCTGATCTGTCCGGCATGTCGCCGGATGAGTGCCGCGACACGCTTGAGGAGTACGGCCTGTACCTCAAACAGAAGGGCGTATCGTCCTCGCAGATCACGGGCGACACGACCGCGGCCAAGCAGACGCCGGAAGCCGGCACCAAGGTAAATCTGGGTGCGGTCATCACGGTAGAATTTTCCGATACAACGACGGTCAACGACCGATAGGAGGAAATTATGAAATTACAGGAACTTTTGAAAGACGTAGCAGTGAAAAACAGCACTGCCGCACAGGAGATCGAGATCAATGAAGTGCGTTACGACTCCCGTGCCGTACAGCCGGGCGACCTGTTCGTAGCTATCCGCGGCTACGCGACCGACGGCCACAAGTACATCGCCAAGGCGATGGAACAGGGTGCGGCAGCAGTCGTCTGCGAGGAAGCACCGGAAGGCGTACCCGCAGTCGTTGTGGAGAATTCCCGCGTTGCACTGGCTGAGATTGCGGCAAACCGCTTCGGCCATCCGGCGGAGAGCATGGTCATGCTGGGCGTGACCGGCACCAACGGCAAGACCACCACGACCTACCTTGTTAAGCACATGCTCGAGGACGCAGGCCACAAGGTCGGCCTGATCGGCACCAACCAGAACCTTATCGGCGATGAAGTCGTCGAGACCGAGCGTACCACGCCGGAATCCTACGAGCTGCATGCCCTGTTTGCCCGCATGAGAGACGCAGGCTGCACGCATGTCATCATGGAGGTTTCCTCGCACTCTCTGGTGCTTGACCGCGTACACGGCATCCCGTTTGCAGTTGGCGCGTTCACCAATCTGACGCAGGATCACCTCGACTTCCACAAGACCATGGAGGAGTACCGCAAGGCGAAGGCGCTGCTGTTCTCGGTCAGCAAAAAGGGCGTCATCAACCTGGATGACGGCGCGGCAGACAAGATGCTCGCGGACGCAAAATGCCCGTGCATGACCTTCTCCTGCGGCAAGCCGGAGGCAGATCTGGTTGCCACCGACCTGCAGCTGCATGCGGACGGCGTAGAGTTCACCGCACAGTATCAGGGCGATACGGCGGACGTCAAGCTGCCGATCCCGGGTCATTTCTCGGTCGAGAATGCACTGACTGCCCTCGGTATCGTGCTGCAGCTCGGCATGCCGCTCGCAGACGCGGCCAAGTCCATGGCGACCGCGACCGGCGTCAAGGGCCGTGTTGAGGTCGTGCCGACCGATACGGATTACACCGTGCTCATTGACTACGCACACTCGCCGGACGGCGTGGAGAATGTGCTCAAGGCAGTCCGCGGCTTTGCCAAGGGCCGTGTCGTTGCACTGTTCGGCTGCGGCGGCGACCGTGACCGCACCAAGCGCCCGAAGATGGGCAAAATTGCGGCTGACCTTGCAGATTTCTGCGTGGTAACGAGCGATAATCCGCGTACCGAGGAGCCGAAGGCCATCATCGACGATATCCTCGAGGGCATGAAGGACTCCGATACGCCGATGCAGGTCATCGTGGACCGTCCGGAGGCTATCCACTGGGCACTCGCTCACGCACAGAAGGACGATATCATTGTGCTGATGGGCAAGGGCCATGAGACCTATCAGGAAGTTAACCATGTGAAGCATCATATGGATGAACGCGAAATAGTCGCAGACTATTTCGCGTGATAGGGGACTTCAAAAGTCCCCTATCTACGGAGAACGGTTCCCAAGGAAACCGTCCTCCGAAACCCGAATGACGCCGCCAAAGGCGGCTGGGTCGGGGAATAAAAACCGAGATACATGCTCCCGGTTTTTATGAAATTGCAGGCAATTTCTAATTGAATACCATGTGCAAGCACATGGTCGTCTGCGGACGGGAACAAAGACACGGTTTTCCGAAAGGAAAACCTGTCTTAATGTAAGCCGCTGCAAGCAGCGGCGAGATTTGATAATTACTGGGGGAAACGGCATGGAACGATTTACATTAGCGCAGGCGGCGGAATGGACAAAGGGCGAAGCGAAAGGCGAAGCGGCTCTGACAGCAGTCACGACCGATTCGCGGCAGATTCCGCCGGAGGCGCTGTTCCTGCCGATCAAGGGCGAACGGTTTGACGCGCATGACTTCATCGGCAAGGCCATCGAGAATGGCGCCGCTGCTGTGATGAGCCATCGTGAGAACGAGGAATATCCGGTGCCGGCGCTGTACGTCGAGAACACCTCGCAGGCGCTGCTTGACCTCGCGGGCGGCTACCGCACCATGTGCGGCGGCAAGGTCGTCGGCGTGACCGGCTCGGTCGGCAAAACGACCACGAAGGAGCTGCTGCATGCCGTTCTGTCGCAGGGGTTCCGTGCGCAGAAGACCGAGGGCAATCTGAACAACGAGGTCGGTCTGCCGCTGACGCTCATGCGCATGACCAAGGATACCGAAGTTCTTGTCGCTGAGATGGGCATGAACCATTTCGGAGAGCTTTCCCGCATGACGGCGGCTGCCAAGCCGAATCTGGCGGTTATCACCAACATCGGCACCTCGCACATCGAGTTCCTCGGCTCGAGGGAGGGCATCTGCAAGGCAAAACTCGAGATCCTCGAGGGTCTGCAGGAGGGCGGCGCGGCTGTTCTCTGCGGCGATGAGCCGCTGCTGTGGGACAAACGTGAGAGCCTCGGCTGCAATGTGGTAACATATGGCATCGAAAATTCCGCCTGCGACCTCACGGCAGACTTGCACAGCGACGGTACATTTGATATAGTAAATAACGGTCTTGCTGCGGCGCACCTGCCGGTGGGTGAGAAATTCACCGCCAAGCTGAGTATTCCGGGCAAGCACAACGTGCTCAATGCACTGGCGGCGGCAGCTGTTGGTCTGCTGCTCGGCGAAACGCCCGAGCTGATCGCTCAGGGACTTGTCAGCTACCAGGCGAGCGGCATGCGCCAGAACATCTACGAGCAGGACGGCTACCACATCTACGCGGACTGCTACAACGCAAGTCCGGATGCAATGGAAGCAACGCTGGCTGTGCTCGGCGGCATGGCGAAGGACGGCCGTCGGTTTGCGGTCCTCGGCTCGATGCTTGAGCTTGGCGATTACGCCGAGGAAGGTCATCGCCGGGCAGGACGCGCAGCGGCACAGTACGCAGACGCACTGTACGCCTACGGTCCGGATGCAGCGGCCGTGGTAGCCGGAGCCAAGGAAAAGGGCATGGAGAATGCCTATGCGTTCGACGATCAGACCGCGCTTGTCGCGGCGCTGCACGAGGACGCGAAAAAGGGTGACGCGCTGCTGTTCAAGGGCAGCCGCGGCATGCGCATGGAACGCGCACTTGCAATGTTTTTAGGGGAGGAAGTTGAAGCATGAAACAGGCTGTGCTTGTTTTCGCGATCGCACTGGTAATTACGCTGGCTATCGGTCCGGCGGTGATCAATTACCTGCGAAAAATGAAATTCGGTCAGAAGATTCTCGAGATCGGGCCGAAATGGCACATGAACAAACAGAACATTCCGACAATGGGCGGTTTTATGTTCATTATTGGTATCGCGGCGGCTGTCATCATCGGCAATATCGTGATGGGTGAGCTGTCGATCTCGTCGCTGGCTGTGCTCGGTCTTGCTGTGGCCTACGGTGCGGTCGGTCTGGTCGATGACTATGCCAAGATCAAGAAAAAGGAAAACGCGGGTCTGACCCCGAAGCAGAAGCTGGTGCTCCAGATTCTGGTTGCGGGCGTGTTCGTGCTCGTGCTGTTCCTCAAGTCGAGCGGTCTGCCGCAGCTGTGGATTCCGTTCACGAATATTTCGTTCAGCTGGCCGTGGCCGCTGTACATCGTGTTCGCAGCCTTTGTTATCGTCGGCGCGGACAACGCCGTCAATCTGACCGACGGCATCGACGGTCTGGCGGCAAGCGTTACGCTGCCGGTTGCCATCTTCTTTGTGTTTGTCGGCTTCCGCCGCGGAGATATGGGCGTTGTGATTTTCTCGGCGGCACTGGCTGGTGCGCTGATCGGCTTCCTGCGCTATAACTTCAATCCGGCCAAGGTGTTCATGGGCGATACCGGTTCGCTGTTCCTCGGCGGTGCGGTTGCAGGTCTGGCATTCGCATGTGAAATGCCGCTCATCCTGCTGCTGGTCGGCCTGATCTACATTATCGAAACGCTGTCCGTTATCCTGCAGGTCACCTACTTCAAGGCGACCCACGGCAAGCGCCTGTTCAAGATGGCGCCGATCCATCATCACTTTGAAATGTGCGGCTGGGGTGAGAAAAAGATCGTGCTGGTATTCACCGGCATTACGGTCGTTCTGTGCCTGCTGGCCTATCATGTGGCACTTGCGCCGCTGTTCTAATTCGTAATTCGGAGGGAACCCTATGGCTTCGACAACAAGAAAGACGAATCCGCAGTACCGGTCGGCGTCACGCCGTCCCATGCCGCGGAATGTGCCGAGCGGCAAACCGGCGCGTCCTTCGCGTGAGCCGGTGCCGCAGGAGCGTTACCACACCAGCAGCGCAAAGCCCAAACGCAGACGCATGCGCAGCATGAAGGCGCACATCTGGGACACCGGCGTGTTCTTCTCGGTGCTGCTGCTGCTCATCATCGGCCTGATCGCTCTGTTCTCGGCCAGCTACACCAACGCGATGTTCTACAAGGGCAGTGCGACGTACTTTATCATGCGTCAGGGCATTTTTGCCGCGATCGGCTTGGTGGCGATGATCGGCCTTTCCAAAATTCCGTACCGCATGTATGCGGGCATCCACAACATCATCATGTGGGTATCGGTCGTGCTGCTGATTTTGGTTGCGATACCGGGCATCGGCACGTCGATCAACAATGCACGCCGCTGGCTGTTCGGCTTTCAGCCGTCCGAGATCGCAAAGCTGACCGTCATCATCTGCTTTTCCTACTGGGTGGCGCGTGACCCGAAGAGCGTGCGCAGCGTCAAGACCATGGTGCAGCCGTACGGTCTGCTGCTGGCGCTGTACATCGGTCTGCTCTATCTGGAGCCGCATACCTCGGCGATGATCATCATCTGCGGCATCGGCGTTATCATCCTGCTGGCAGGCGGCATGCGCCTGTGGTACTTTGTGCCGATCATTGTGCTCGGTTCAGGCGCTGTTGCGGCATTCTACGTTGCGTTTAAGCATGTACGAGACCGTTTTGCGGTTTGGCTGAATCCGTTTTCGGATATGGCGGACAAAGGCCTGCAAGGCTCGATGAGCCAGATCGCGATCGGCTCGGGCGGTCTGCTCGGCCGCGGACTCGGCAACGGTCTGCAGAAGCAGCTGTACCTGCCGGAGCCGCATAACGACTTCATCTTCGCCACCTGGTGCGAGGAGATGGGTCTGATCGGTGCTCTGCTGGTCATCCTGCTGTTCGCGTACCTCATTTACCGCGGATTCCGCGTAGCACGCTACGCACCGGATAAATTCGGCAGTCTGCTGGCCACCGGCATCTCCGCCAAGCTGGCCATCCAGACGCTGATGAACCTGTTCGTAGTCACCGGCATCATGCCGGTCACCGGTGCGGCTCTGCCGTTCTTCAGCTATGGCGGTACGGCGCTGCTGCTGCAGCTCGGTGAGATGGGTATACTGCTCAATATATCGCGGTATATGCGGATTGACGGAAGAAATCAAGATTGAATATCTAAATTTACGCCGATTCGAGGCTGTTTGGAGTGCAAACAGCCTTGTTTGCGGCTCACGGTACTGTCAGGCAGTACCACATCATCCTGCAAATGCGAAAAGCGTTTGTCGGATGATGTGATCCTACCTTGCATTTGAAAAAGTCACAAACAGGAGAGGGGAACTCAGTTTTGAAACTGTATATCACGGGAGGCGGCACAGGCGGCCACGTTACACCGGGTCTTGCCATTGCACGCTATTTTGAGAAAAAACAGCCGCACACGACGGTGCGTTTTGCCGGTTCGGCACGCGGCATTGAGAATAAGCTGGTCCCGCGTGAGGGGTATCCGCTAGACACGATCGAGATCATCGGCATGTCCCGCTCGATGAGCCCGAAGGGCATTCTGCACAACCTGAAGGCGGCCAAGCTGGCTGTCTCGGCGGTCGGCAAGGCGAAGAAGCTACTGAAGCAGGCCAAGCCGGACTGCGTTATCGGCTGCGGCGGATATGCGTCGTTCGCGGTGGTACGCGCGGCGCAGCAGCTTGGCATTCCGACCGTGCTGCTCGAGGTCAACGCACTGCCCGGCAAGGTCACGCAGATGCTCGCAAAGGACGCGGACCGCGTGCTCGTCTGCTTTGAGCAGGCGAAGGAGCTGCTCGGCGGCGGTGACAAAATCATCCTGACCGGTGCTCCGGTACGCGGTGAGATTCTGGCGGCGGACCGCGCAAAGGCTCGCGAGAAGTTCGGCCTGACGGACGATGATCAGCTGGTCGTTTCCTTCTGGGGCTCGATGGGTGCGAAGTACATGAACGAGCATATGGCCGGTGAGTTGGCGCTCGAGTGCAAAAACGGCGTACCGTATCATCACGTTCATGCTACCGGTGCGGCGGCCCGTGAATGGCTGCCCAAGATGGCCAAGGAGCAGGGTGCCGACTTTGACGCGCATTCGAACATCGAAGTGACCGAGTATATCTACGACATGGCCGACCGCATGGCAGCGGCTGACCTGATCGTGTGCCGCGCAGGTGCGGCCACCCTCGGTGAGTTGTGCATGCTCGGCCGTCCGGCGCTGCTCGTGCCGTCTCCGTATGTGGCGGAGAACCACCAGGAGAAGAACGCGCGTGCGCTCGAGAAGGAAGGCGGCTGCCGTGTCCTGCTCGAGAAGGACGCCAATCCGCAGGTGCTGTACGACGAGATCCAGGATCTGCTGAGCGACCGCGACCGTCTGCACCAGATGGGCCACGATGCGACCAAGCTGGCGGCCCACGACGCAAGCGAGAAGATCTATCAGGAGATCCTCTGGGCGATCGAAAACCATGGCAAAAAGTAAAGAAGAAGGGGTGCTGTGATGAGACGCAGAAGGCGAAAAAAGCACACGCCCGATCAGATGGAGATGCAGCGCCGCGGCAGGAAGGTTTTCCGTGTACTGGGACGGGTGCTGTTCACCGGTATTCTGCTGGTCGCTGCCGTGGTGGCGATGACCGTGTTCTTCAAGGTCAAGACCATTTCGGTGGAAGGCGCCATGCAGTACGGCTCGGACGAGCTGATCGCCGGAATGGATATTCAAAAGGGCGATAACCTCTATCTGTGGAACAAAAACCGCGTACTGACCGATCTGATGCGGGATTTCCCGTATCTGGAGAGCGCACAGCTGCGCCGCAAGCTGCCGGACGCACTGGTGCTGACCGTCACCGAGTGCTCGGCGGCGGCAGCCGTGCAGAATGAGGACAGCACGTTCACCTACGTCAGCGCAGAAGGCAAGGTGCTTGAGAACAACGCCGCAGACGGCGGACTGCCGATCGTGCTCGGCGTGACGCTGGATGCCCAGCCGGGTGATTTCCTTGATACCGGAGCGGATGCACATATTGATGCCATGCTCGAGGTGCTCAAGAACATGGATGCCGCCGGTCTGCTCGAAAAGATGAGCTTTCTCAATCTGAACGACCTGACCGATGTGCGCATCGGCTATGACAAGCGGTTCGACATCCGTGCAGGCGCGATGGACGATCTGGCGTACCGCCTGCGGTTTGCGCAGACGGTTATCGATGACCGCCTTTCGACATCGGACATCGGGCGGCTGTACTGGGATTCGCAGAACCGGCTGCACTTTGTGCCGGAGACGGCGGAGGATGTAGCGCGCTTGGGCACCGATCAGGCGACCGACGAGCCGGTGACCTCGCCGACGTATACCAATCCGGACGGTGAAGTCGGCACGACCGACAATACGAACGGTGACGGCTCGGCTGATTCGAGCAGCGATGGTTCGGACAGCACGGATAACTCGGATTCCTCGGACGATTCGTCGTATGACTCGTCCTACGACGAAAGCTACGACAGCTCGTATGACGATTCGTCCTACGATGACAGCTATTACGACGACAGCTACGACGATACCTACTACGAGGAGTAAATTCCGTGCGCGTATACTGGCGAAAATAACCGAAAAAGTGGGAGAAAACGCGAAAAATATGGCTTTTTTCCGTATCCGCCGTGCTGCCGCGGCAAAGGTGCGGAAAAAATTAAGTTTTTTTTGAGGAATTCACTAATTTCTGTTGCAAAATAGAATAAATCGAGGTAAAATTAAAACAATAGGGGCGAAGTGCCCTCAAAAGCGGTAACTGATAATCAAGAACGATTCTTTATCATAAAACGGAGGACAACGACAATGGGTTTTGAGTTTGAACAGGGCTTGGATAACGTAGTAAACATTAAGGTCATCGGCGTCGGCGGTGGCGGCGGCAACGCTGTAAACCGCATGGTTGAGAACGGTGTACAGGGTGTTGAGTTCGTTTCCATCAACACCGATATGCAGGCTCTGAATTATTCGCAGGCCAGCACGAAGATCCAGATCGGCGAGAAGCTGACCAAGGGTCAGGGTGCAGGCGCAAATCCGGAGATCGGCCGCAAGGCTGCTGAGGAGAGCAAGGACCAGATCGCAGCTGCTCTCGCTAACACCAACATGGTATTCATCACCGCAGGCATGGGCGGCGGCACCGGCACCGGCGCAGCTCCGGTCGTTGCACAGATCGCTCGTGAGCTGGGCATCCTGACGGTCGGCGTTGTTACCCGTCCGTTCGCATTCGAGGGCAAAAAGCGTCTCGAGCAGGCGCTGAGCGGCATCGAAGAACTGAACAAGAACGTAGACTCCCTCGTTATCATCCCGAACGAGCGTCTGAAGTATGTATCCGAGCAGAAGATCACCTTCAAGAACGCATTCGAGATCGCTGACGGCGTTCTGCGTCAGGCAGTTAAGAACATTTCCGAGCTGATCACCGTTCCGGGCTTCATCAACCTGGACTTCGCGGACGTTACCTCCGTCATGAAGGACGCAGGCTTCGCTCACATCGGCACCGGCTCCGCTGCAGGCAAGGACAAGGCTGCAGAGGCTGCACGCGAGGCAATTTCCAGCCCGCTGCTGGAGACCTCCATCGACATGGCGCACGGCGTTATCGTTTCCGTTATCGGCTCCGACGATATCGGACTCGACGAGGTTGAGACCGCTGCTACCATGGTTCAGCAGGCAGCTCATCCGGACGCACACATCATCTTCGGTGCGTTCATCGATGAGAACATGGACGACGAGATCCGCGTTGTTGTTATCGCAACCGGTTTCGACAATGTTCCGAACTCTGCAAAGATGAGCATGGATGGCAACAAGGACAAGGCATCCGGCTCCACCGGCCTGTTCACCGAGGCTGCTACCGCAGCTGCTGACAAGAAGCCGTCGGCTCGTGCTACTGCATCTAAGCCGTCGTCCGACGTTGGCTCCGATGATGCTGCATTCGATGTTCTGATGCGCATCTTCGACAAGGACAACCGCTAATATACTGACAATTATCCGAAACAGCCCGTAACAGGGCTGTTTTGTCAGGTATGGGAATGTTAAATCCCGATAAAATTCATTTCAAAGGAGAGTGATCACCGTGAGTACGGACCCTGGAAGTAGACAGATGAATATTACTCGCGGTGGCATTTTCGAGGAGTGCCGCTGCTGAAAGGCGGTATAAAATGGTTGAATTTTTCAAAACGGTGGACGGCCGCATCACGGAAGTGAGCGAGTTCACCGAAGGCTGCTGGGTCAACATGGTGCATCCCAGTTCGGACGAGCTGGAGCAGATCGCACAGGCGGCTCAGGTTGAGGAAGAATTTGTTCGCGCAGCGCTCGACCCGGAGGAAAGCTCGCGTGTGGATACCGAGGACGAGCAGCTGCTCATGATCGTCGATATCCCGATGGTCGAGAAAAGCTCGGTCGAGGACGGCGGACAGATGTTCACCACCATTCCTATGGGCATTGTCGTAGCGCAGAACGCGGTCATCACGGTTTGCCTGGAGGACAGCATCATCCTGCGTTCCATCGCGGAAGGTGCGGTCAAGGGCGTGCATACCTCGCTGAAAACGCGGTTCGTGTTCCAGATCCTGCTGCGCATTGCCGGTCGATTCCTGAAAAACCTGCGCATGATTGAACGCGACTTTACGCGCATCGAGAAGCGCCTGTACGACTCGCTCAAGAACGAGGAACTGATTCAGCTGCTCGGACTGAGTAAATCGCTGGTTTACTTCTCCTCGTCGCTCAAGGGCAACGAAGTTACGATGGAGAAGGTCCTGCGCGGACGCGTGCTCAAGCTGTACGAGGACGACCGCGACATTCTGGAGGATGCGCTGATCGAGGTCCGTCAGGCCATCGAGATGGCGAATATTTACTCCAACATTATGGCGGGCACGATGGACGCTTATGCGTCGGTCGTTTCCAACAACCTGAATATTATCATGAAGGTCTTGACCATCCTGACCATTATCATGACGATTCCGAATATCGTGTTCGGTTTCTTCGGTATGAACATCGGTGCGGGACAGATTCCGGGCGACTGGATCTGGTGGATGCCGCTGGCGATCGCGATTGCCGGCTGCTTCTTCGCATGGTGGATGCTGAAAAAGAAGAATCTGGATTGATATGCAAGCTGCGTCTCCGAGACCATCTCGGAGGCGTTCTTTTTTGCCTTTCCTGCGCATAGGATAAACCAAAAGCAGGAGGGACAATGCCATGATCGTTTTTGCGGCAAAGGTGTCGGTGAGGAAAATCGTAGTGGGCGTACTGGCGGTCGGTCTGGTGCTGGTCGGCGCAGCCGCGCTGCTGCCGAAAACAGCGGAAGCGGATACGGCGGTCAGCGCCGAAGGCGTGACGCTGGACGCAAAGCTGAAAACCAACGAGGACAGGGTATCGCTGCTGACGCAGTGCGGTTGGCAGGTGGAGAGCGAACCGGTCGCGACACAGGAGGTGCAGATACCCGACACCTTCGACGAGGTATACGAGCAGTACAACGCGATTCAGCAGGCGCAGGGACTGGATCTCACGCCGTACCGGGGCAAGCGCGCTACGCTGTACACATACGCGCTGACCGCCTATCTGACCGGAGAGGACGGCGTGATGGCCAACCTTTTGGTGCGCAAAAATCGTCTGATCGCGGCGGATATCACGTCCGCGCAGACCGACGGATTCGTGCATGGCCTGCTGGATATGCCGCAGACATGACAGCAGTTAGCGCTGCCTTCCAGAAACTGCATAACTGTGCAATTCCACGAAAAAGTAATCATAGGTTTATGGTATCTATTGGTAACTTTCGGGGGATTGCACTTTTTTTGCATTTAGCTATTGTGCAATTTGCGAAAAAGTGTTATCCTTATAAAAGAAATGTATTGGCGGAGGGGACAAAATGCCTCAGATGCGATTGGACAAATTGCTGTCCCACCTGAACTGCGGCAGCCGCAAGGAAGTGCAGGCGCTCATTCGTGCGGGACGCGTCACGGTGGACGGCACGGTGCGCAAGGATCCGGCGTTCAAGGTCGATCCCGATCAGGCGCAGACTGCGGTGGACGGCACTGTGCAGCGCTATCGCGCACAGCGGTACTACATGCTCAACAAGCCGATGGGCGTTATCACGGCCAGCCGGGACGAGCGGCACGATACCGTGCTCGAGCTGTTTCCGGACGAGCTGCGCCGCGGCCTGTTTGCGGTGGGAAGGCTGGACAAGGACACCGAAGGTCTGCTGCTCATCACGGACGACGGTGCGCTCAGCCACGCACTGATGAGTCCGAACCGCCATGTCGAAAAGGAGTACGAGGCGGTCGTGGACGGCGAACTGGCACCGGATGCGGTGTCGCGCTTCGAGCAGGGCATGACCCTGCGGGACGGCACAGAATGCAAACCGGCCAAACTGGAGATCCTCCAAACCGAGCCGGAACTGCGTGTGCGCGTAACGCTCAAAGAGGGCAAGTACCATCAGGTCAAGCGCATGATCGCGGCAGTCGGCGGCACGGTGACGGCACTTAAACGTTTGCGTCTGGGCGGTCTCTGGCTGGATGAAACGCTCGCTTCCGGCGCTTTTCGGGAACTGACACAGGAAGAGTTGGAAAAACTTACCTCGTAAAGCCGAAAAAACTTAAAAATTCTACAAATTTTTTTGAATTTTTTGTACAAAAATGCGCTGACATGTGATATAATGACTTAAAATGTATAGGGAACCTTAGGCGTTCTTGTGAAGAATGTCATAGGCAAAATCACCATTTTGCGGTGAGGATGCCATAAGGAGTAAGCGGTTCGGCGGACAGGTGCGGAAATGTGCCGGGCCGCGTGAAAAAGACGGGAAAGGTGATGGAAATGGCTTCGAGATTGTTCCAGTCGATTGTTTTGCAGATGAAGGATACGGTGGATCGTACGATCGGCATTGTTGACGCAAGCGGTGCGGTCGTAGCATGTACCGATCTGCCTCGTATCGGTGAAATGCGCGAGGAAGCAATCACTGAGCTGGGCTTCGCCGGCGAGATCGTTCGTTTCGGCGGTTATACTTATCATACAACGGGCGACCGTGCGTCGCGTCTGGAATACGCCGTATTCGTACAGGGCGAGGACGAACTGGCACGCAGCATCTGCTCGCTGGTCGCAGTATCGATCAACAACATCAAGACGCTGTACGACGAAAAGCACGACAAGGCGACTTTCGTAAAGAATATCATTCTGGATAACATCCTGCCGGGCGATATCTATATCAAGTCCCGCGAGCTGCACTTTGGAAACGATGTGCCGCGCGTGGTATTCCTGGTGCGCCAGCAGGCACCGGCAGACGTGGCCGCGATCGACGCGGTAAACGGCATGTTCCCGGACAAGCAGAAGGATTTCGTGCTGCATATCTCCGAGACCGACATTGTTGTCGTCAAGGAAGTCAAGGCAGGCAGCGAGATCAAGGACCTCATCAAGCTGGCCGGCTCCATCAAGGAGACGCTGCTCAGCGAGCTGTCGGTCAAGTGCCTGATCGGCATCGGCTCGGTATCCTACCAGATGAAGGATATCGCAAAGTCCTTCAAGGAGGCCACGACCGCTATCGAGGTCGGTGCGGTATTCGACACCGAGAAGAATATCATCAGCTTTGAGAATCTGGGCATCGGCCGTCTGATCTATCAGCTGCCGATCACGCTGTGCGAGATGTTCCTGTCCGAGGTATTCCGCAAAGGCTCGATCGACTCGCTCGATCAGGAAACGCTGTTCACCATCCAGAAGTTCTTCGAGAACAACCTGAACGTGTCCGAGACCTCGCGTAAGCTGTTCGTACACCGCAACACGCTGGTGTACCGCCTCGAAAAGATCAAAAAGCTGACCGGTCTTGACCTGCGTGAGTTCGATCACGCAATCGTGTTCAAGGTAGCGCTCATGGTCCGCAAATACCTTGCAAGCCGCGAGGAAGGTACCAGATAACCGCTGTTTGTTCATAAAATCTACACAGAAAAAACGTAAATTGTGCAATAATGCCACAGTTTGTCGGGTTGCGTATAGAACGGATATCTGCTATAATAGACAAAGGTGTACATATTTACACCTTTGTCTTTTTTGTTTGCTGAAAGGCGAAAATGTCCAATCCGGGGCATTTGTGCGCCTTCTGCGTTGGCACCGAGGAGGATTGCCTGTGATACGAATGAGTGAAGCCACCGTGGTTTACGAAAACGGAACCCGGGCGGTAAACAAAGCGAGTCTGCGTGTGGACGAGGGAGAGTTCGTCTTTCTGGTCGGCGCGTCCGGCTCGGGTAAAACCACGATCATCAAGCTGCTGACCGGTGAGGTCCGGCCGACCGAAGGCCGCGTTATCGTCAACAACTACGATATCGGCAGGATGAAAAAGCGCCAGATCCCATATCTGCGCCGTACACTGGGCGTTGTCTATCAGGATTTCCGCCTGATCAACACCAAAACCGTTTACGAGAATGTCGCATTTGCCATGCGCACCATCGGCGCCAAGGGCAAGGTGATCAAGCAGCGCGTACCGTATGTGCTCGAGCTGGTCGGTCTGGCCGACAAGGCCCAGGAAAAGCCGATGAACCTTTCCGGCGGTGAGCAGCAGCGTGTAGCCATCGCGCGTGCGCTGGTCAACAACCCGCGTCTTATCATCGCGGACGAGCCGACCGGCAACCTTGATCCGGCACGTTCGCTGGAGCTGATGACCCTGTTTGAAAAGATCAACGAGCTTGGCACGACCGTCCTGATCGTAACGCACGAAAAGGGTCTGGTAGACGAATTCGAGAAGCGCGTTGTGGTCATCGACAACGGCGAAGTCATCAGTGATCAGACAGGTGGGTATTATCAGATATGAGATCAATCGCTTATTATTGGAAGGAAGGCCTGCGCAACATCTTCAAGCACGGCTTCATGTCTGTGGCGGCCGTGGTGATCATGGTCGTAAGCCTGCTGCTGACAGGCACGGTTACGCTGGTGGCCTACAACATTACGAACAATATCACGACCCTGCAGCAGTCCAACCAGATCGTGGTCTGGATCGACGATTCGCTCACCACGCGTGAGGCGCAGTCGCTGCAGACGCAGTTCGAGAAGATCGACAACATTGCGTCCATCTCGTTCGAGGATCGCGATGTTGCGCTCGAGCAGTACCGCAAGGAGTTGGGTGATGACGCAGACATCCTCGAGGACTACAACGCGGACAACAATCCGCTGCGCAACAGCTATGTGTTCACGCTGAACGATTCCACGCAGGCGGACGCGACCATCAAGGAAATTGAAGCCGTTGACGGCGTGGCCAGCGTGCGTGCGGACGAGAACGTCATCCGCAAGCTGATCCAGATCCAGCGCGTGTTCAACATGATCGCGGCAGCCATGATCATCGGTCTGGCTGTTATCTCGATCTTCATCATCTCCAACACGGTAAAGCTGGCTATGTTTGCACGCCGTGAGGAGATTTCCATCCAGAAGATGGTCGGCGCGACCAACTGGTTCATCCGGTGGCCGTTTGTCATCGAGGGCATGGTGCTCGGCCTGGTCGCCGGCGGACTGGCCTTCCTCGCAGAATGGGGTCTGTACACCGAGCTGTACAACGTGGCCGGTACGGTGTCGCTGTCCTCGTTCCATCTGCTCTCGTTCGACGAGCTGCGCTGGTGGGTTCTGGGCGTGTACGCAGGCGCGGCTGCCCTGTTCGGCATCGGCGGTTCGGTAACGAGTATCCGCAAGTTTATGGATGTATAACGACTGCATAAAGGAGCGAATGTTTCGATATGATGAAAAAGAAAACCGTGCGTCTGATCTCCTGCATTATCGCGGGTATTCTGGTCGCAGCGATGGTGTTCTCGATGATCGCCTCCGGTCTGGTTTATGCCGGTGCGGCGAGCAGTAAGGAACTGAAAAGCAAGCTGTCCGATCTGGAAGATCAGAAGGCATCGGTCAAGGCAGAGCTGGACAGTCTGGCCGGTCAGGTAGACGAGGTCACCAAGACCCGTGCAGCGCTGCAGAAGGAGATCAAGCTCACCAAGGAAGAGATTACGACGGTAACCGCGTATATCGACCGTCTGCAGGACCAGATCGACGTCAAGACCACCGAGCTGGAAGCTGCGATCAAGGCGCTTGACAGCAAGAAGGAGCGTTTTTCCGAGACCGTCCGCACGACGTATGAGCAGGGTGAGACCAGCTATCTGGAGGTTCTGCTGAACGCGTCCAACTTCTCCGATCTGCTCAGCCGTCTGGAAATTGTGTCTGCAATTATGGACGACAACAAGAAGATTGTAGCGGAGTACACCGCGGCTAAGGAAGATATCCAGCAGAAGCGCGACGACCTGCAGGCCACCCAGGACGAGCAGGTACAGTATCAGGAAAACCTGAAGTACAAGGCGGAAGAGCTGAAATCCAGTGAGGAGCAGCAGAAGGCCCTGCAGGAGAGCCTGCAGTCCTACCAGAAGGAGCAGAAGGCTGAGTACGAGCGCATCACCAATGAGATGGACACCGTAAGCAACCAGATCGCAGAGCAGTCCCGCAAGGAGGCTGCTGCGGCAGCAGCTGCAGCGGCGGCCGCCAAGAAAAACGGCAGCAGTTCGTCCTCTTCGTCGAGCAGCAGCTCGGCGGGCAACCTGAACAGCGCAACGCTGACGAGCGGCACGTTTACCTGGCCGCTTCCGGGCTACACGAATAACTCGAGTGCCTACGGCTGGCGTACCCACCCGATCTTCGGCACCCGCAAGTTCCACAAGGGCGAGGATATTCCGGCGCCGACCGGTACGCCGATCGTAGCGGCAGCGTCCGGCACGGTAACCACCGCAGGCTGGGTTTCCGGCTACGGCAACTATACCGTTATCAACCATGGCGGCGGTGTCATGACCGCTTACGGCCATCAGTCGGCCATCAACGTCTCGGTTGGTCAGACGGTAACTGCCGGTCAGACCATCGGTCTGGTAGGCTCTACCGGCAACTCGACCGGTCCGCACCTGCATTTCGAGGTGTACGTAAACGGTTCGACGCAGAACCCGATGAGCTACTTTAACTAACATAGGGAGGGAGAGTGTCACACTCTCCCTTTTCTCGTCAGGGAGGAATGAATATGAACAAACTGCGGGACATCAAGGTGTCTCTGCGGACGGCGCTGACCATGTGTGCCGCGGCAGGTGCGGTGACAGCGGTCGTGTGCCTGCTCGCGACCGGCTGGAGCACCAACGAGGTAGGCAAAAAGCTGCATGAGATCGACCGTCTGGTAGCGGACAAGTACGTCGGCGAGCTGGACGCAGACAATGTTGCGGATTACGCCGCGGCAGGCTACATTACCGGTCTGGGCGACAAATGGTCGTCGTATATTCCGGCGGAAAACTACGAAGCCTACCGCATGAGCGGTGAAGGCAAGGGCTGCGGCATCGGTGTGTCGGTGACGAGCACGGATACCAGCATTCGCGTTACGCTTGTGTACGATGATTCGCCTGCGGCGAAGGCCGGCATCGAAAAGGGCGATTATATTCTCGGTACAGGCGACTTGACCGCCGAGAAGGACGGCGCAAGTGCGGTCATCAGCGCCATTTCCGGCGAGGAAGGCACGGATGTGACCGTGACCGTCCGGAAGGCGGACGGCTCCACGAAAGACCTGACCATGCAGCGTGCAGTCGTTACGCAGAAGATGGCCTGGGGCAAGATGCTGAACGACAAGATCGGCTACATCCGCATCGAGAACTTCCACGACGGCTGCGCCGATCAGTTCAAGGCAGCGCTGCAGTCGCTGACCGACAGCGGAGCACAGTCGCTCGTCATCGACGTGCGCCACAACGGCGGCGGCCGCGTCAAGGAGATGAGTGCGGCACTCGATCCGCTGCTCGGCGAGGGCACCATTATGACGCTGCGCATGAAGGACGGTTCGGAGACCGTTTACTCCTCGGATGCCGACCATATCGACCTGCCGATCGCGGTGCTGATCGATGACCAGAGCATTTCGGCAGCGGAATTCTTCGCGGCAGCGCTGCAGGAGTACGGCCGCGCTACACTCGTCGGCACGCACACCACCGGCAAGGGACGCGCTCAGCGCACCTATGCGCTGAGTGACGGCTCGGCAGTCAATCTGTCGGTCGAGGAATACTTCACGCCCAAGGGCAAAAGCCTGGCCGATGTCGGCATTGCACCCGATATCGAGGTGAAGCTGACCGACGAGCAGACGCAGAACTTTTTCTTCCTGACGCCGGAAACCGATCCGCAGCTTCAAAAAGCCATGCAAACGGTGGGATAACCGAGCACTCCGGTAGAAAATCGGACAGAAAATGGTCGAATCGCTTGACATGACAATGCTGCATATTTTATAATATAGTGTACTGTACGGCTTGAAAGCCGATGACACTGAGTAAGAAGGGTTTGCAAACATGGCAAAAGATATTAAACTGACACAGGAAAGTCTGGACGCATACAAGGAAGAACTGGAATACCTGAAAACTACCCGTGCGGACGAGGTTGCAGAGCAGCTGAAGGAAGCACGCTCTTTCGGCGACCTGTCCGAGAACGCCGAGTACGATGAGGCTAAGAATGAGCAGGGCAAGCTGTATTCCCGCATTGCTGAGCTCGAGGAGATCATCAAGCACGCTGTTGTTGTAACCGGCGACAGCTACGCTGCAGACGAGGTATCTCCGGGCTGCCGCTTTGTTGTTAAGGATCTCGAGGAGGACGAGGAAGAGGAGTACCACTTCGTTGGTTCTCAGGAGGCCGATCCGATGGACGGCAAGATTTCTGACGAGTCTCCGTTCGGCAAGGCTATGCTGGGCAAGAAGGTCGGCGCTGTTGTTGAAGTAGAAGCACCGATCGGTATCGTTAAGTACGAGATCATCAAGATCGAGAAGTAATTCGACAAACTCGATCTGTCCACAGGACGTTAAACGAAAATATTGTTAGAAAGATGGGGAAGATATGGCAGAACAGCATCAGGCGCAGGATCAGCACGAGCAGACCGCAGAGGAGCTGCACGAGCTGAAGCGCATTCGCCGCGAAAAGCTGGCAGAGCTGCAGGCTGCGGGCAAGGACCCGTTCCAGCAGGTGCGCTTTGAGCGCGATCACTATACCACCGATATTCACGAGCATTTTGACGAGCTGGAAGGCAAGACCGTCCGTCTGGCCGGCCGTATGATGAGCAAGCGCATCATGGGCAAGGCTTCCTTCTCGGATATGCGCGACCGCTACGGCCGTCTGCAGCTTTACATCAAGCGCGACAACGTAGGCGACGAAGTATACAAGGGCTACAAGAAGTTCGATATCGGCGATATCATCGGTATCGAGGGCGAGGTATTCCGCACCCAGAAGGGCGAGATCTCGGTTTCCGTAACCGAGCTGACGCTGCTCTCCAAGAACCTCGCACCGCTGCCGGAGAAGTGGCACGGTCTGAAGGACACCGACATGCGTTACCGTCAGCGCTACGTTGACCTGATCGTCAACCCGGAGGTGCGCGACACCTTCGAGAAGCGCTCGGCTATCGTTCGTGAGATCCGCAACTTTATGGATTCCCGCGGCTTTATGGAGGTTGAGACCCCGTGTCTGAACACCATCCCGGGCGGTGCTGCGGCTCGTCCGTTCATCACCCACCACAACGCGCTCGACATTGACATGTACCTGCGTATTGCGACCGAGCTGCACCTCAAGCGTCTGATCGTAGGCGGTCTGGAGCGCGTATACGAGATCGGCCGTATTTTCCGCAATGAGGGCATGGACACCCGTCACAACCCGGAGTTTACCACCATCGAGCTGTACCAGGCTTACACCGATTACCACGGCATGATGGACATTACCGAGGACATGGTTATCCACGTCTGCGAGAAGGTTCTGGGCAGCACCAAGGTCATGTACCAGGGCGTCGAGATCGACTTCTCCAAGGGCTGGAAGCGCATGACCATGGCTGAGGCTGTCAAGGAGTACGCCGGCATCGACTTTATGGCGCTGTCTCCGGAAGAGGCGCTCGAGGCTGTTAAGGCCAAGGGCCTCGAGATCGAGAAGGGCAAGGAAAGCTGGGGCGACCTGATGGCGCTGTGCTACGACGAGTACGTTGAGGCAAACCTCATGCAGCCGACCTTCATCACCGATTATCCGGTTGAGATCTCTCCGCTGGCTAAGCGCAAGCCGTCCGATCCGCGTCTGACCGAGCGTTTCGAGTGCTTCATTTACGGCCGTGAGCTGTGCAACGCATTCTCCGAGCTGAATGACCCGATCGATCAGAAGGAGCGCTTCGAGCGTCAGGTTGCTCTGCGTGCCGCAGGCGACGAGGAAGCCGGCATGATGGACGAGGATTTCATCAACGCTCTGGAATACGGTATGCCTCCCACGGGCGGCATGGGCATGGGCATCGACCGTCTGGTCATGTTCCTGACCGACGCTGCGGCTATCCGTGACGTGCTGCTGTTCCCAACGATGAAGCCGCTGGACTAAAAAGTCTAGATATACCGTCACTTTGGGGCATTGTGGGATTGATTTGACACCAATTTGACACCACATATGAACAGAATGACTTTACAGGAAAAGGAGTTATCCATTAAGGATAGCTCCTTTTTCACTCGTTGCCTCGGCTGAAGGGAACATGAATAAAATGGGAAATTGACAGACATTTTGGCAAACATACGATATTGATCGACACAGGCAAAAGGACCGACCTTAACGATAAGGGACGGTCCTTTTGCTTTATGGAGAGCAGTGAGAGAGGAGAAAGTTCAAGGGATTTTATATGAGCTGGTATCAGAAAGAAATCGTGGCTGGAGTTCTTGCTCGACCTCCGCCGTCAAGTACACAAAAATCGAAAAATTTATGGCATGGTAGGAGGGATTACTCATGTACTACAACACCTGTCCGCACTGCGGTGCACACTTGGACCCGGACGAGCACTGCGACTGCTTGACCCGTGTGCGCGGCAAGAAAATCCGCACCGGAAACTGCCGTATCCACGGCACGATGGGCCGCAGGAGGTACGCGCGTGACCGTACTTAAACTCGGCAGTCTGTTTGATAAATTGGAATTTGGAGGAATTTTTTATGGAACTGAAATTTGTTATCCCGAACATGGCGAAGTCGCTCGGCAATCTG
>CAVLCS010000032.1:0-25617 GCA_963661675.1 Bulleidia sp. | reverse complement strand
CTCTGATTAACTAATTTCTACCGTGCAGGTGTCCAACTTGCACTTGCAATTTGCGTTTGTGTTTACTTGATTTCCTCGACCCGAATCTGCTTGAGCAGCTCACTCGGGCCGCAGCCGGAGCACTTTGCACAGTCGTGCATGCACGCCATCGGATCGTCCGGATCTTCCTCACGGCCGATCTCGAGGATGGTCGGGTCGCCCTGCTTCTCGCCGACGAGGAATTTCGCAACCGATTCCTCCGCCGAGCCTTCACAGCCGGGCACGAGCAGCACGCCGAGCATCTCGAGTGCGTTGCGCGTTGCCAGACCCAGAGAACCGCAGATAAGCACGTCGATCTGCTCCAGACCGGCGAACTTAATGAGGTCGGTCGCGGACGTGCCGGCGATCTTGGCAATGCGCTTGCCGGTCGGCTCCTGTCCCTCGGTGGTGATAATGAGCACCTCACGGCACTCGCCTAAATTCTTGACGATCTGACCGTTTTCATATGCTACGCCAATGTTCATAACAGACCCTCCACGGTCGTCATTGCACCGGAAAGCTCATCCGGCAGCTTTGCATCCTCGATCTTGCCTGCGTCAACAGCCGCAGCCAGCTTCGGGTCGATCGGCAGCTTGGCCAGAACCGGCAACTCGTAGTGTGCGGCTACCTCGTCCACATGGCTCTCGCCGAATACCGAAATGTGCTTGCCGCAGTCCGGACACGCCAGATAGCTGTAATTCTCCACGATGCCGAGCACCGGAATATTCATCATCTTGGCCATCTTGACGGCCTTGCCGACGATCATGGAAACCAGATCCTGCGGAGAGGTAACGACGATAATGCCGTCCACCGGCAGAGACTGGAATACGGTCAGCGGTACGTCGCCCGTTCCGGGAGGCATATCGACAAACAGGAAATCTACATCGTCCCAGACAACGTCAGACCAGAACTGCTTAACGGTCTCCGCGATGATCGGACCGCGGTAAATGACCGGATCGTCCTCGTTCGGCAGCACCAGATTGATCGAGATCATCTGTACACCGCCCTCACTGCGTGCCGGAAGAATACCTTCCTCGCAGCCCTCGAGCTGACCGTGTACGCCGAAGGTCTTCGGAATGGACGGACCGGTGATATCCGCATCGAGCACACCGCAGGAATAACCCTTGCGCGTCATGCCGACCGCCATCATCGAGGTGAGCAGGCTCTTGCCTACGCCGCCCTTACCGGAAACAACGCCGATCACCTTTTTAACAGAGGCCGCCGGATTGGCTGCGACCTTGAGGCTCTTTTCGCCGCCGCAGTTAGACGAGCAGCCTTCGCAATTATGCGAGCAACCCATAAAAACAACTCCTTACCTATATATCTTGCATAAAATACAGTATACCCTAAAAAGAAACTTTCCGCAAGCACAGTACCCGCTTATTTATTTCAGAGTGCCGAAAACAGGAAAACACCGCTGTTTCGCGGGGGAACGAAACAACGGTGCTTTCGCTTCATAACACAAATTGAAAAAGGGGAAAAAGAGAAATGAAAAAATCGGTGTCTGTCAGAAGGGACTTGCGGCTTTCCCTTGCTGACGAGTATAGTATAGTGCTTTTTTATGCCGAATGTGTGAACGAAATTTGAATATGCTGTGAAGGATATGAAAAGAAAACTTCTATCGAACGATATTTCTGCAGAATAATCCTATGCCACACGCGCGGCAGCGCGCATTCAATAGAATTTGCCTTGCAAATTCGTAAAAACCGGGAGCATGTATCACGGTTTTCTTACTTTGAGAGGGAGAAAGTTTCGACCATTGGGAGGAACTTTCGTACGACTTTGGAACGGCCCACGGTCCGTTCCAGCTTGTCGGCGGAACCGTTGGTTCCGCGACAGCATAGAGAAACGCCCTGTTTCCCGGGGGAAGGAAACAGAGCGTTCTCGTCGATGCAAATGAAAAGAGTTTAAGAAAAGGTGATAAAATCAAAAGAAAAGAGGTTGTCAGCTTGAGAAAAGGGGTAACTCTTACTGACAACCATAGTATACCGCGGGAGCGGCCGCTAATTGTGAACAAATCGTGAACAGACCTTGAAGAATTTTTAACAATGTAAACGAGTACCTTACTTAACCAATCCGCAGACAGGAAAACACCCCGGTCCGTGGGGGAAACGGAACCGAGGTGTTTTCGATCATTTCACAAAATAAAGGGGGTAAAAGAGAAATAAAAGATTGTAGATGACTATCGATTCGGGATTGCGGCTTCCCTTATCGACAATGTTAGTATACCGCACTTTGCCGCGGAATGTGTGAACGAATTTTGAACAGTATTTGAAAGGTTTGTGTACTGCCGAAAATCCGGTTTCGGACAGGAAAACACCCTGCCTCCGAGGGGGAACGGAAACAGGGTGTTTTCGGTCATTTCACAAAATAAAGGGGGTAAAAGAGAAATAAAAAAATCAGTAGGCTGTGTCGTTCGGGATTGCGGCTTCCCGCATCGACAATGTTAGTATACCGCACTTTGCCGCCAAATGTGTGAACGAATTTTGAACAGAATTTGAAAGGTTTGTTTCCAATGTTCATAATTTGCTGTTTGGTACAGAATTTCCCGCGTTATAGCTGTGCGACCATGGTTTTCAGGGCATCCGGGTTCATGGCAGGCGTGTCCTTCAGAGGGAATTCCAGACCGAGCCGTTCATATTTTTCCATGCACAGCTTGTGGAACGGCAGAAATTCCAGCTTTTCAAAGTTGGGATAGCTTTCCGCCTTGGCTTTGACGCGGCGCAAATGGTCGATTCCGTCAGTCAGACCGGGCACGACCACATGCCGGATCCACAGCGGCACGTTTTTCATCGCGGTCAGCTGCAGGAAACGCTCGATCTGGCCGAAATCCGCACGGCATTTCTTGAGATAATCCGCTTTAGTGAGGAATTTCAGGTCGCACAGGACCAAATCCGTGTGCACGAGCACCTTTTCCGCCTGCGAGAGACTGCCGACACCCGAGGTATCAAGCGCCGTGTGGACGCCGTGCTCATGCAGCTTGGCGAAGAACTCCTCGACAAATTCCGCCTGCAGGAGCGGTTCCCCGCCGGTGACGGTCACGCCACCGCCGTTCTTCCAGTACGGGCGGAACCGGAGGGCTTTGCGGACGAGCTCGTCCACATCGGTCGGTGTGCCGCCCTCGGTCAGCCAGGTGTCGGGATTGTGGCAATAGACGCACCGCAGCGGGCAGCCCTGCATAAACACGACGTATCGCACGCCGGGGCCGTCCACCGCACCGAGGGACTGAATGGAATGAATGTTTCCGGTCATATTGCCACTTTCCTTTCATCGCTGAATTTTATTTTGCCAATCCGTTTGGGAAAACGGGGAACGTGCGGCGTCCGCCGCGGGGACAAAGAGGAAGGACAACCTACGGTTTTCCTTCCTCTTTGAACTCCTACCTTTCCCTTTTGATGGCCTGACGCAGACCAAAGACCGGCGACCGCTTCGAAATTGGGGTACGGCAGTCGGGTTACCGTTGCGTGTCTTTCTCCGTCTGTTCGCAGTTCACAGATACCGTACTGCTACACAGGTCGGCTACTCTCCGCAGGCGCGACATACCCGTGTCGCGCAAGTCGTTCGCACGTTATATTGTAGGGTGGGGTCATCCCGCCCTACACGATAGATTTTGCAACAGATTTCATTCGCAGGTGCCATCCGTAGCCACCAGACTAACGAATCGTGCGGCACTGTCATGCCGCACCCTGCGTAGATAAAACCGCCTGTGTAGCAGTAAGAACACAGCCCAGCATCTGAGGTCGAGTAATGGGCGGACACATTGGTCCGCCCCTACGGAAGACGAACAGTACGGCCGTTCCTTTATAGTCTCAGTTCTCTGACCGCCGCCGTGCCCTCTAAGGGAAAAGGGGTGATTCACAAGAGGGTGGAAAACCGCAGGTTGTCTACCCTCTTGTGCCCCCGCCGGGTAGGCGAGTTCGTCTCGCTTCGCAAGCGAAAATTTAGATTGCCTCGTGGAAGGTACGAGAAATAACCTCTCTCTGCTGCTCGCGGCTCAGCTTGTAGAAGTTTACCGCATAGCCGGAAACGCGAATGGTCAGGTTCGGGTACTGCTCCGGATGCTCGTAAGCCGCCATGAGGGTTTCGCGGTTGAGCACGTTTACGTTCAGGTGGTGCGCATTCTGCGCAAAGTAACCGCCCATGATGGCAACCAGATTGTTTACCTGCTCCTCATCGGTCTTGCCGAGTGCGCCCGGCGTGATGGAGAACGTGTTGGAGATGCCATCGCGGCAGTAGGTGTAGCTCAGCTTAGCAACCGAGTTGAGGGAAGCCAGTGCACCCGAAACATCACGGCCGCTCATCGGGTTTGCGCCCGGTGCCAGCGGTTCACCGTGACGGCGGCCATCCGGCGTGTTGCCGGTCTTTTTGCCGTACATGACGTTAGAGGTGATGGTCAGAATGGACAGTGTGTGAATGGCACCGCGGTACAGCGGGAACTGCGTCAGTGCCTGATAGAACTTCTCGACCTGCTCGCAGGCAATCTGGTCCACGCGGTCGTCGTCGTTGCCGAACTTCGGGAAATCGCCCTCGATCTCAAAATCCACGATAATGCCGTTCTCCGGGTTGCGGATGGGCTTTACCTTGGCGTACTTGATCGCGGAAAGCGAATCCGCCATGCAGCTCATGCCCGCAATGCCGAACGCCATCAGACGGCGGACATCGGTGTCATGCAGCGCCATCTGGCTCTTCTCGTAGGCGTACTTGTCGTGCATATAGTGGATGGTGTTCATCGCGGAAACGTAGGTCTTGGCCAGCCACGGACGGTAGAAATCCATGCGGCGGAGAACCTCCTCGTAATCGAGCACATCGCCGTCCATGACCGGCATTTCCGGGCCGACCTGCTCGAACTTGTTCTCGTCACGGCCGCCGTTGATCGCCATCATCATCAGCTTGGCGATGTTGGCACGCGCACCGAAGAACTGCATGTCCTTGCCGACGCGCATCGCGGATACGCAGCAAGCGATGGCGTAATCGTCGCCGTAGTACGGACGCATCACGTCATCGTTCTCGTACTGCAGGGCGTCGGTGTCGATGGACACCTTGGCGATGAACTTTTTCCAGTTCTCCGGCAGGTTTTCGCTCCACAGAACGGTCAGATTCGGCTCTGCGGCGGCGTTCAGGTTGTACAGGGTGTTGAGCATGCGGTAGCTGTTCTTGGTGACCATGTGACGGCCGTCCTCGCCGATGCCGCCGACTGCCTCGGTGATCCACATCGGGTCGCCGCCGAACAGCTCGTTGTACTCCGGGGTACGCAGGTGACGTGCCATGCGCAGGTGCAGCACGAAATCGTCCATGATCTCCTGGGCCTCGGACTCGTTCATGAGACCTGCCGCAATATCACGCTCAAAGTAGATATCCAGGAAGGTGGAGGTGCGGCCAAGGCTCATTGCGGCGCCGTTCTGCTCCTTGATGCCGGCCAGATAGCCGAAGTACAGCCACTGAACGGCTTCTTTTGCGTTCTCCGCCGGACGGGTGATGTCAAAGCCGTAGGAGGCCGCCATAGCGATCATATCCTTGAGGGCCTTGATCTGGTCGCTCAACTCCTCGGCACAGCGGATCTCCTTCTCGGTGGTCGGAACCGCACCGAGTGCGTCCTTGTCCTTCTGCTTTTCCTCGATCAGACGGTTGACGCCGTACAGAGCCACACGGCGGTAGTCGCCGATGATGCGGCCGCGGCCGTAAGCATCCGGCAGACCGGTCAGCAGGCCAACGTGACGCGCTTCACGAACGTCCTTGGTGTAGGCAGAGAATACGCCGTCGTTGTGGGTCTTGTGGTACTTGAATTCCTCCTCGATCTTGGGAGAAACCTCGTAGCCGTACTGCTTGCATGCGTCACGGACCATGCGCATGCCGCCGAACGGATTGCACGCACGCTTGAGCGGCTCATCGGTCTGCAGGCCGACAATCACCTCGTTGTCCTTATCGAGGTAGCCCGGGCCGAAAGCGGTGATGGTGATAACGGTCTCGGTGTCGATGTTGCGGACACCGCCCTTTTCCCGTTCCTCAGCCAGCAGCGCGTCAAACTTCTCACGCAGAGCAGTCGTGCGTGCGGTAGCCGGAGCCAGAAAAGCGCCGTCGCCATCATACGGGGTGTAGTTCTTCTGGATAAAGTCGCGGACGTTGATCTCGTTTTCCCAGTCGCCGCCATTGAAGTTGTTCCATGCGTTCATGTTCTTTTTTCCTCCTGTTTGTGCTGTCTGCTGTCCTTTTTATGGTAACAAAAAAGGACAGCATCGCGAATTACTTGCGACACTGCCCAGACGGTCGGCATTGAGATACACTTCACCGTGTATCTGATTACGGAACTCCCTGCTCCCCGGTGGTTTGCGCTCCACCTGTGTCCGTCAGTTGCAGGGAATCTGTCTGGCATTAGCATAACACATCTGCCCGCAACTATGCAACTGACGAAAGCCACAAAAAATTCCGGTGAAAAAACCGTGGAATCTGTGTAAAGTATCTTTTCAATTTACACAAAATAGAGTATAGTAAAAATACAGATGCTACATCTTGTACAACATGTAGAATGTGGAAAATAGAGCAAGGAGGCAGACGAGTATGTTAAAGATCGGTATGCTTACCAGCGGCGGCGACTGTCAGGGTTTGAACGCAGCGCTGCGCGGCGTAGCCAAAACGCTGTATAATGCGCTGGGCGATAAAGTTGTGATCTACGGTATTCGGGACGGCTACCGCGGTTTGATCGAAGGCGATTACCACCAGATGCTGCCCGAGGATTTTTCGGATATTCTGACGGTCGGCGGCACCATTCTCGGTACGTCGCGCCAGCCGTTCAAGGACATGCGCAAGACGATCGAGGACAGCGAAGAGACCAAGCTGGATAAAATGCTGCACACGGTGAAAAAGGCAGGCTTTGACTGTCTGGTCATTCTGGGCGGCAACGGCACGCACAAGACCGCAAACCTGCTGAGCATGAAGGGTGTCAACGTGGTAACGCTGCCCAAGACCATCGACAACGACCTGTGGGGCACCGAGCTGACGTTCGGTTTCCAGTCCGCGATCGATATTGCGTCCACGGTTATTGATTCCATTCACTCGACGGCGTTCTCGCACTCGCGCGTGTTCATCGTAGAGGTTATGGGCCACAAGGCCGGCTGGCTGACGCTGTACGCAGGCATTGCCTCCGGTGCAGACGTGATCGTTATTCCGGAGATCCCCTACTCGGCGAAGAAAATTGCCGCTGCTATTGAAAAGCGTGCCAAGGCCGGCAAGCGGTTCTCGATTATCGCAGTCGCCGAGGGTGCCATGAGCCAGGAAGAGGCCAAGATGAGTAAAAAGGAGTTCAAGGCCGCTCGAGAGGCGATGACCTATCCGTCCATCTCCTACCGCATTGCGGACGAGCTGAAGGAGTTGACCGGACAGGAGATCCGCGTTACCATTCCGGGACATTATCAGCGCGGCGGCGCTCCCTGCCCTGCCGATCGTGTGCTGACAAGCCGGTTCGGCGTAGCGGCAGCGCAGCTTATCCTGCAGAAAAAGTTCGGCTATATGGTCGCATTGCAGGATAACCAGATCGTGCCGGTACCGCTGACCGAGGTCGCAGGCAAGCTGAAGACTGTTCCGCCGGATGGCGAACTCGTTAAACAGGCACGTGCGCTTGGTTTGTCGATGGGTGACTAAATATCCATCTACCTGAACAGATTATCGTAGGGGCGGACCACACCCACCGCAGTGGGCGTCCAGCGAGCAACCGCCGTAGGCGGCTCTTAGCGAGTCGGAATGTGTCCGCCCTCTCTTTAGCTTGGCGTTCAGGTTGACAGGGCGCACACATTGGTGCGCCCCTACGGAGCGTGTGCCATTGTCGTTAATTTATGCACATTATTTAATCACGGACGCGCAATGCGCGCCCCTACATTCGTTATCGTTTGCAGGTAGATAAACCTGTATTGCAATCGGTAAATTCTTGTAGGGGCGCGCATTGCGCGTCCTTTTTGCGATTTACGTAAATCTCTATTTTCTTGTTTCTTGCAAAACAAAAACAGGCTTCCTCTCGGAAGCCTGTTTTTTATCGTTTTCGTTTACTTTGCGATGGTCATAACCTGATCACGAGCCGGGCCTACGCCAAGCATGGTAATCGGGCACTCGATGATGCGCTCGAGCTCCTTGATGTAGGACTGCACGGTCGCCGGCAGTTCCTCGAAGGAACGGCAGTTGGTGATATCCTCATCAAAGCCGTCGAACTCCTCGTAAACCGGCTCACAATCTACCAGATCCATGAAGTTTGCCGGGAACTCGGTAACGGTCTCGCCGTTCTTCAGCCTATAGGCCACACATACCTTGAGTTTCGGCAGGCCGCGCAGCGGATCGATCTTATTGATAACAACGTCGGTCAGACCGTTTACGCGAACCGCATAACGTGCAACGACTGCGTCAAACCAGCCGGTACGGCGCGGACGGCCGGTAACCGTACCGAACTCACCGCCTGCATTGCGGATGTAGTCGCCGGTCTCGTCGAACAGCTCGGTCGGGAACGGACCCTCGCCTACACGGGTGGTGTAGGACTTGAAGATACCCATGATCTCGTTGATGGCAGTCGGGCCAACACCGGAACCGATGCAGCAGCCGCCTGCTACCGGGTGAGACGAGGTAACATACGGATAGGTACCCATATCAAGGTCGAGCAGCGTGCCCTGTGCACCCTCGAACAGCACTTCCTTGCCGGACTTGATGGCGTCATAGGTCATAACCGTGGTGTCGCGCACCATCGGACGCAGACGGTCTGCGTAAACCTTGTACTCTGCGATAACAGCGTCCGCGTCGATCGGCTCACCGCCGTAAACGCCGGTGATGACACGGTTCTTGCGGGCACAGGTCTCGCGGATAACTTCCTCGAAACGCTCTGCGTCTACGAAATCGTGCATGCGGATGCCGCTGCGCTCGGACTTGTCCATGTAGGTCGGGCCGATGCCCTTCTTGGTGGTACCGATAGCGGTGCCTTCCTTGGCCTTCTCAGCCTCGCTGAGGGCATCCAGCTCGAGGTGCCACGGCATGATGCAGTGGCAGCGTGCGTCGATGAACAGCTTGTCTGTGGAAACGCCCTTGTCGTGCAGGCCGTCGATCTCGCCGAGGACTGCCTTCGGGTTAACGACAACGCCCGGACCGATGACGTTTACGCACTCCGGATACAGAATGCCGGACGGAATCAGCTGCAGCTTGTACTTCTCACCGCCGGCTACAACGGTGTGGCCGGCATTGTTGCCGCCCTGGCTGCGAACAACCAGATCCGCCTTGCCTGCGAAAATATCAATAAACTTACCCTTGCCTTCGTCGCCCCACTGAGCGCCGAGAATTACCTTACCTGGCATAGGATTTCCTCCCTTTCTATCTGCAACGTGCTCCTGCACGCGATATACGTTTTAATAGGTAACAGTCATACCCTTGAAATTATAGCATACCCTCTTCTAATTTTCAATGCCGTTTTGCACGTTTTTGTCTTGTAAAAGGCGGCCTGTCGTTGTAAAATATTTTATAATAGCGGGAAGTATGGCCGCACGGCGGTCTGTCCCGATGAAGGAGTTCGTTTTTCTATGCATTATCTTGATAACGCGGCGACGACCCGCGTGCTGCCCGAAGCAGCCGAAGCGGCCGTTCACGCGATGTGCGAGGAGTTCGGCAACCCGTCCAGCCTGCACCGCATGGGTTTGGAGGCCTCGCATCTGCTCGAGGACAGCCGCAAGACGGTCGCGTCTGCGCTCGGCTGCCTGCCCGAGGAAGTATATTTCACCGCCTGCGGCACGGAGAGCACCAATATCAGCCTGCGCGGCGCGGCTCACCTCAACCGGCACAAGAAGGGCCGCATCATCACGACCGAGATTGAGCACGCGGCGACCATCAACACCGCAAAACAGCTTGCCGATGCGGGATTCGATGTGGTATTTCTTGCACCGGATGCGACCGGTCACATCACGCCCGAGGTGCTGAGCGAAGCACTGACCGAGGACACGGTTCTCCTCTCCTGCCAGCTGGTCAACAACGAGATCGGCACCGTGCAGCCGGTCGAGCAGCTTGGCAAGCTGCTCAAGGCCAAGGCACCCAAGGCACTGTTCCACATTGACGCAGTACAGGGTCTGTGCCGTGTCAAACTGAACCCGAAGAAGTGGAACTGCGACCTGATGAGCGTTTCCGGCCACAAGATCGGTGCGCCCAAGGGAATCGGCGCACTGTATGTGAAGAAGGGGCTGCGACTGCCTCCGCTGACGTTCGGCGGCGGTCAGGAACGCGGCATGCGTCCGGGCACCGAAGCCGTGCCGAACATTTCGGCATTTGCCAAGGCGTGCGAGATCCGCATGGCGCATTTTGACGAGGACTACGCCCATGTGCAGGAGCTGGCCGACTACCTCAAACAGCAGGTGGCTGCCGAACTGCCGGACGCTGTCATCAACGGCGAAGGCGATATCCCGCACGTGGTCAATCTTTCCATGCCCGGCTACAAGAGCGAGGTTATGCTGCACGTACTCGAGGGGGACGAGGTGTACATTTCCAGCGGCTCAGCATGCTCGAAGGGCAAGCAGAGCGGCGTACTGAAGGCGCTCGGTCTGCCGAAGGCGCGCACGGACAGCGCACTGCGTGTTTCGTTTGCACCGTTCAATACCAAGGAAGATGTTGATGCGTTTGTGCAGGCGGTTAAAAAGGGCGCAAAAATGTTCCGCAGATAACCGAACAATTAGTAATTAGGAATTAGTAGTTAGCAATTATGGTGAGGAGGTAGGGTTATGAGCAAAAAACATATCATTGGTGCCGGTATTTGCTGTATCTGTACGGCCGTGATTTTCGGTCTGCACTTTTTGTATACGGTCAAATGCTGCTGGACAATCCTGTGATAGTTGGTATTACATGCGCTGTTTTAATCGCAGCATCCGCAGGCTACACAGGTGAAAACCGAGGACCACTGTTCCCGTCTAACCATATTGTTACGCGGCTTTGTCAGCTGATATGGTGTGCTGCCCTGTGCACTATCCCGTATGTGCTATATACTGACCCCTACTCTCTCGATAACTGGATCATTCTTCCACTCTGGATTGCAGTGACCATTATGGAGCTTAACCATCAAGAGAAAAATCCCACCGCCTATACCGTTTCTATGGCGTTTGTTATGTGTATTGTCGGTGCATTTCTGCTGATTGTACACCCTGTTTCTGTGCAGCAGGCACAGCATATGGTTGAACAGGCCGGTTACACCGATTTATACCGCTTCAAGGTTGAATTCAACGGCACATTCTGGGACACGCTCCCGGACGGCACCGGTATCGGCTGCACCATGCCCGAAGAGAAAGACCCGCTTGGATATTACGGTTTCCGTGCGTACAAGGATAACGAAAAATACTGTGTGATCGTCTCCGCAGCACGCGGACAGATCGAAGTACAGGAAAAACAAGGAGTTTAATCTACATGGAATACAAAACCATTACCAAACCGGACGGCTCCGCGCAGCAGATTGCCGTTTACGGCGGCAAATGCCGTTTCTGGATGGAAGGCATCTACGACAGCCTGCCGGAGACCGCCGAGAAACGCGCCGAAGAATGCAGTCTGCCGGTCAATATCGACCGCCGAGAGGACGGCACGGTCAGCGTCGGCACGCAGTCGCTCGTGCCGTGCGAGACCGATTACGGCAAGCTGGAACTGATGGCGGACGTTTACTTAAACTATCTGGCACAAGTGTTCAACCTGCCGGATGACGATTATGTGAAAATCCGTCTGGATTTCGGCTCGGACAGCGCCGACCGCGACAGTCTGATGACCGCCGAGGAAAAGGACATCATCAGCGCAAACGAATAAATTTACCATCAAGGAGACAATAAATGAAAGAAGTATTACTGCTCAAGTGCGGTGAAATCGTCCTCAAGGGACTCAACCGCAAAACCTTTGAGGATCGTCTGCTGAAAAACCTCAAGCGCCGCATGGCACACGTTGCGGACTGCGAAATTACCATGCGCCAGTCGGTCGTTTACGTTGAGATTCCGGACGACGCAGACGCAGACGCTGTTATGGAGTGTGCAAGCCGTGTGTTCGGCTTTGCGACCATTTCCCGCGCAGCGGTCTGCCCGGAAAAGACGCTCGAGAGCATCATCGCGACCGCAAAGGACTATCTGGCACCCAATTTTGCGGCAGCTAAGACCTTCAAGGTTGAAAGCAAGCGCGGTGACAAGAAGTTCCCGATGACCTCGACTGAAATCAGCCAGCACGTCGGCGGTGAACTCGCCGATCTGTTCCCGGACGTTCGTCCGGACATGCACCATCCTGACCTGACCGTACACGTTGAGATGCGTGAGAAGTACGCCTTCGTTCACGCCGGTCCGGTTCCGGGTGCGGGCGGCATGCCGATCGGCTCGAACGGCCGTGCGGCGCTGCTGCTCTCCGGCGGCATCGACTCTCCTGTTGCGGGCTGGATGATGGCAAAACGCGGTCTGGAGCTGTGCGGCATCCACTTTTTCAGCTATCCGTACACCTCCGAGCGGGCCAAGGAGAAGGTGCTCGAACTCGGCCGCAAGCTGACCGCATGGTGCGGCCGCATGAGCGTCATGGTCGTGCCGTTCACCCATATTCAGGAAGAGATCCGCGACAAGTGCCACGAGGAGCTGTTCACGCTCATCATGCGCCGCTTTATGATGCGCATTGCCGAGCGTGTAGCCGTCGAGTACGGCTGCGGCGCCCTCATCACCGGCGAGTCGCTCGGTCAGGTTGCAAGCCAGACCATGCCCGCTATGGCCGTTACCGGTGCCGTATGCGACCTGCCCGTATTCCGTCCGTGTATCGGCATGGATAAGGAGGAAATCGTAACGATCGCCCGTAAGATCGATACCTTCGAGACCTCTATCCTGCCCTACGAGGACTGCTGCACCGTATTTACCCCGAAGCACCCGAATACCAAGCCCAAGATGCCGAAGATTCTTGAGGCAGAGAGCCACCTGGATGTGGACGCACTTGTGGACGAAGCGGTTGCTGGTGTGGAAATTATTCACCTGCCGTAATTTAGTAAACAATTAGTAATTATCGGGTGCTACCGCACCAGAGAACATGCTGATGTAACCGTATAGTAAATTACTAATTACTAACTACTAATTACTAATTAAATAGCCATTTTCTCGATTTAAGGAGGAACTTTCATTGAACGCAGAACTTATCGCAGTCGGCACGGAGATCCTGCTCGGCGACATCGTCAACACCGATGCACAGCTGATCTCGCAGGGTCTGTCCGAGCTTGGCATCAACGTATTCTACCAGACCGTTGTCGGTGACAATCCGGCACGTCTCGAGCGCGTAGTACGCGAGGCAAAGGACCGTGCCGATATCATCATCACCACCGGCGGCCTTGGCCCAACCCTCGACGATCTGACCAAGGAGACGCTCGCGACCGTTTTCGGCAAGAAGATGGAGCTGCACGAGCCGTCGCTCGACCGCATCAAGGACTTTTTCAAGACCATCGGCCGCGACATGACCAAGAACAACGAGAAGCAGGCTTGGCTGCCCGAGGGCTGCACGGTATTCACCAACCTGTGGGGCACGGCGCCCGGCTGTGCGTTTGAGGCCGACGGCAAGCACGTTCTCATGCTGCCCGGTCCTCCGCGTGAGTGCAACCCGATGTGGAAGGAATGCGCAATGCCGTATCTGTACAAGCTGGCAGGCGGCTGCATCGTATCCCGCAACATCCGTGTATTCGGCCTCGGCGAGAGCAACATGGAGCACATCCTGCACGACATGATGGAGCAGAGCAAGAACCCGACCATCGCACCGTACGCCAAGACCTCGGAGTGCTTTGCACGCGTTACCGCCAAGGCGGACACCCCGGCAGAATGCGAAAAGCTGCTCGATCCGGTCGTAGACGAGATTTTGAAGCTGCTCGGCGACGACGTTTACGGCGTAGACGTTGATTCTCTTGAGCAGGTAGTCGGCGACGGCCTGCGCGAGCGCAAGCTGACCCTCGCGGTAGCGGAAAGCTGCACCGGCGGTCTGCTGTCCAAGCGTCTGACCGATATCCCGGGCGCGTCCGATTACTACCTCGGCGGTGTATGCTCGTACAGCAACAGCGTCAAGGAGAAGGTGCTCGGCGTTAAGAAGGAGACCCTCGACACGGTCGGTGCGGTATCTCCCGAGGTGGCAGAGCAGATGGCAGTCGGCGTTGCAAACGCGCTCGGCTCGGATATCGGCGTCGGCATCACCGGCATTGCAGGCCCGGGCGGCGGCACCGACGACAAGCCGACCGGTCTGGTCTACATCAGCGTATGGTACGACGGCAAGCACTTCACCCGCAAAATGCAGTCCTCGCTCGGCCGCGACCGTGTACGCATGCAGGCGGCTTCTACCGCGCTTGATCTCATCCGCCGACACATTTTCTAAACAAATTCATATCGAATTGTACGTTATTTTGTCATTCCCACTCAAATGATGTGGAAAGCAAACAAAATTTCTGTAAAGAAAGTCCAGTAATTGTGCTAAATTGCTGGACTTTTCTTTTTATGTGATGTATACTATACCTAACTAAAGTGAGGGTATTCCGCCAAAAATCTGTCGAAGTACACAAATAGTTGGAAAATATTCGTATTTTCCTTCATTTGGCGGCTGTAAAGGGAGAGATGCTGTATGAAGAAAAAATCCGCAGCACCCGCCACGGAAAAGCGAAGCGAGCTTTTCTATTCCGGTCGGGATTGTCGCGCGTTCGATTACATGGGAGCACACCCTTTCGTGCAGGATGGTGAACAGGGTTATCTGTTCCGCGTTTATGCACCGGAGGCTGAAAAGGTTTCCGTCATGGGTGAGTTCAACGACTGGAACCGCGACGTTGACTATATGACGCGCGACGAACAGGGTATTTGGGAGAAATTTATTCCGAATATTCCGGAATACGCGGCATACAAGTATAGTGTATGGGCCAAGTCCGGCGATGTGTTTGACAAATCCGACCCGTACGGTTTCCATTTCGAGACCCGTCCGGGCAACGCCACCAAGGCGTACGACCTCGAGGGTTATGAATGGGGCGATTCCTCGTGGCTGGACTGGAGAAAGAAACACCTGCCGTATTCCAATCCGGTCAACATCTACGAATGCCACCTCGGCTCGTGGAAAATGCACGAGGACGGCAACTTCTACTCCTACCGCCAGCTGGCGGACGAGCTTGTGCCGTACGTCAAGGAAATGGGTTACACCCACATCGAGTTCATGCCGCTGACCGAGTATCCGTTCGACGGTTCCTGGGGCTATCAGGTTATCGGCTACTTTGCCGCGACCAGCCGCTACGGCACGCCGAAGGATCTCATGTACCTGATCGACAAGGCGCATCAGGCTGGTCTGGGCGTTATCATGGACTGGGTTCCGGCGCACTTCCCGAAGGACGGCTGCGGTCTGGTCGAGTTTGACGGCTCGCACCTGTACGAGTACGCCGATCCGCTCAAGATGGAGCACAAGGAATGGGGCACGCGCGTATTCGACTACGGCAAGGTCTCCACGAGAAACCTGCTGTTCTCGTCCGCGATGTTCTGGATCGAAAAATTCCACATGGACGGCCTGCGTGTGGACGCAGTCGCCTCCATGCTGTATCTGGATTACAACCGCCAGGGCGAATGGCGCCCGAACGTACACGGCGGCCGTGAAAATCTGGAGGCTGTTGACTTCCTGCGGCTGCTCAACGAATACATTCTGACCGATCATCCGGACGTTATGATGATCGCCGAGGAGTCCACCGCATGGCCGATGGTCACGAAACCCGGCTACGACGGCGGTCTTGGTTTCAACTTTAAGTGGAACATGGGCTGGATGAACGACATGCTGTGCTACTGCTCGGCAGACCCGTTCTTCCGCAAGGACATGCACGACAAGATCACCTTCTCGTTCATGTACGCCTTTTCCGAAAACTACATTCTGCCGCTCTCGCATGACGAGGTCGTGCACGGCAAATGCTCGCTCATCGGCAAGATGCCGCCTCCGTACGAGAACCAGTTCGGCGGTCTGCGTGCGCTGTACGGCTACATGGCCGCACATCCGGGCAAGAAGATGCTGTTCATGGGCGGTGAGTTCGCCCAGTTCTCCGAGTGGGCGTATCAGCGTGGACTGGACTGGATGCTGCTGGATTATCCGGCACACCGCCAGATGCAGGCGTATGTCAAGACACTCAACCACTTCTATCTTGCTACACCGCAGCTGTGGGAGCAGGATACCGACTGGCGCGGCTTCGAGTGGATCAGCCACGAGGACAACCGCAATAACATCATCGCCTTCCGCCGTGTGGCGCAGGACGGCTCGGATATCGTGGTCGTTGTCAACTTCTCTCCGGAGGAGCAGCAGGAATACCGCATCGGCGTTCCGATCACCGGCACCTACGAGGAGGTATTCACCTCGGACAAGACCGAGTTCGGCGGCAGCGGCATGACAAACGGCAAGGTCAAGACCGACAGCAAGCCTATGCACGGTCAGGAGCAGTCCATCGTGCTCAAGATCCCGCGTTTCGGCGTGCTGTTCCTCAAGGGTAAGGCACGAGCCAAGCGCCGCACCAAGGCGGAGATCGAGGCCGCAAAGGCAGAGGCTGCCAAGAAACCGATAAAGCGCACCCGCTCGACAAAGGCGGTTGCGAAATCCGGCACCAAGGCCGTCGCCAAGACGACCGAGAAGGCGGTTGCCAAGACCGGCTCCAAGGCTGTTGCGAAAACGACCGAAAAGGCCGTTGCAAAGACCGGTGAAAAGGCGGTAGCCCGCACCGGAACCAAATCGGTTGCGAAAACCACCGAAAAGGCGGTTTCCGTACCAACAGAAAAGGCAGTAACCGCACCCGGCGGTTCTAAATAACAGGTGAAAACCTGTAAGAAGAGATACACAGAGGGGATACGCCAGACGGCGTATAGATCGCAGCGATGCAAACTGTGAAAAAGGAGAATTTACATGTATCGGAAAAAAGAATGCGTAGCCATGCTGCTCGCAGGCGGCCGCGGCAGCCGTTTGTATGTGCTGACCAAAAAGGTCGCAAAGCCTGCCGTACCGTTCGGCGGTAAGTACCGTATTATCGACTTCCCGCTTTCCAACTGCGTCAACTCCGGCATTGATACTGTCGGCGTGCTGACCCAGTACGAGCCGCACGTGCTCAACGCTTACATCGGCTCCGGCCAGACGTGGGACCTTGACCGCCTGCGCGGCGGCGTCTACGTTCTGCCGCCGTACGAGAGCAAGAAGACCGAGTGGTACAAGGGCACTGCAAACGCCATCTACCAGAATATTCAGTTCCTCGAGGATTACGATCCCGAGTACGTCCTCATTCTCTCGGGCGACCACATCTACAAGATGGACTACAACAAGATGCTCCAGCAGCACAAGGAGACCGGCGCAGACGCGACCATCGCGGTTCTGGACGTTCCGCTCGCTGAGGCTTCCCGTTTCGGCATCATGAACTGCAAGCCGGACGGCACCATCTACGAATTCGAGGAGAAGCCGAAGGAGCCGAAGTCCACGCTGGCTTCCATGGGCATTTACATCTTCACCTGGAAGAAGCTCAAGGAATACCTCATCAACGACGAGGCCAACGAGCAGTCCTCCAACGATTTCGGCAAGGATATCATTCCGGCAATGCTGAACAACGGCGAAAAGCTGGTTTCCTACCGCTTCAAGGGCTACTGGAAGGACGTAGGCACCATTGAGAGCCTGTGGGAAGCAAACATGGACCTGCTCTCTCCGAACTCCGGCCTGCAGCTTTCCGACGACAGTTGGAAGATCTACGGCCGCACCACCGGTTCGCCTCCGCACTTCACCTCCAAGCAGGCTAAGGTTACCCATACCCTGCTTTCCGAGGGCTGTGAGATCTACGGCGATGTTTCCGAGTCCGTTCTGTTCTCGGATGTTAAGATCGGCAAGGGCGCCAAGGTGGAGTATTCCATCCTGATGCCGGGTGCTGTGGTTGAGGAAGGCGCGACCGTGCGCTACTCCATCGTAGCCGAGAAGGCCGTGATCGCCAAGGGCGCGGAAGTCGGCGGCAGCCCGTCCGACGTTGACGCAGACAAATGGGGCGTTGCGGTAGTAGCCGAAGGCGTTCGCATCGGCAGCGGTGCAAAGCTGGCCGCTAAGGAAATGGCAGACCAGGATCTGCCGGACGTAAAGTAAGGGGGCGGCAGAACATGAACAGCGTTTTAGGCATGATCATTGCATTTGATACCGACAACGATCTCCGTGAGATCACCGAGCACCGCACGGTCGGTGCCGTACAGTGGGGCGGCCGGTATCGCATTATCGACTTTATGCTTTCCAATATGGTAAACAGCGGCATTTACCGCGTGGGCATACTGATGAAGGACAAGTACCAGTCCCTTATCGACCACATCGGCAATGCCAAGGACTGGGATCTTTCCCGCAAGAACAGCGGCGTGACCATGCTGCCGCCGTATTCCTACTCCAAGAAGGCGTCTCCGCTGGTGACCGGCGAGTACCGCGGCAAGATCGACGCTCTGTCTGGTGCGGTTGACTTCCTGCAGAAGAACCGCGCAGACTATGTAGTCGTAGCGGACGGCGATATCGTAGCCAACGTACCGCTCGACGACGTGATCGACCGCCACATCAAGTCCGGCGCAGACCTGACGATGGTATGCACCAAGAAGCAGAAGGATTCCCCGTTCACGACTTATGTGGAGCTGAACCGCAAGAAGGAAGCCGTTGACATCCGTGTCGGCGACACCAACGAGGGCAAGTGCAAGCATGCAGCACTCGGCATTTACGTTATGAGCCGCCAGTACCTCATCCACATGCTTTCCGACTGCGTCACCCACAACTGCATTCACTTCGAGCGCGAGTTCCTGACCCGTGCCCTGATGGACGGCACGGTTGCCGGCTACCTGTTCAACGAGTACGCCGTCAAGATCGAGGATACCTTCGATTACTACCGCTCCAACATGGACATGCTCGACAAGGAAGTCCGCAACGAGGTATTCAAGCGCACCCGTCCGATCCTGACCCGCATCAAGGACGAGGCTCCGACCTACTACGGCGACGAAGCCGACGTTGAGGACTGCCTCATCGCCGACGGCTGCCGCATCGAGGGCAAGGTAAAGAACTCCATCCTGTTCCGCGATGTTGTGATCGAAAAGGGTGCCGAGGTCAACAACTGCATCATCATGGAAGGCGGACGCATCCTCACCGAGGCTTCGCTCCGTCATGTCATCACCGACCGCAACGTTATCGTCCGTGACGGCCGCACCATGATGGGTCACGAAAACTACCCGATCACCATCGCAAAAAACGCAACCGTTTGATCCCTTTCTGTTAAATCCGCATCAACTTCTGTTTAGAAGCTGATATGACAGCAAAAACGCATTTACAACCGCGCAAATGTTCGTGAAATATTGCTATATTGCATTCAGACAGAAACGAGTATAATAAAATTACAACGGGTGCGGAAACGGAAAACGCTGTTTCCGCACTCACTGCTGGGGAGGCTCGGCTTTTATGAAAATAATGTACGTTACCAGCGAATGCGCTCCGTTCATCAAGACCGGCGGACTGGGCGATGTTGCAGGTTCTCTGCCGCAGGCACTGGCGGCCAAGGGACATGACGTGCGTGTATTCTGCCCGCTGTATTCTGCGATCGACCAGAGTATGCGCGAAAAGTTCTATTACATCAAAAACGCTTACGTCCGTCTGGGCTGGCGCAACCAGTACTGCGGCATTTTCCGCTATGAGTCGGACGGTGTTACCTATTACTTCATCGACAACGAGTATTACTTTGCCCGCGGCCAGATCTACGGCGAGTACGACGACGCAGAGCGTTTCGCGTACTACTCCAAGGCTGTGCTCGAGGTTCTGCCCGATCTGGAGTGGAAGCCGGATGTCATCAACTGCAACGACTGGCAGACTGCCCTCGTTCCGGTTTACTACAATCTGATGTTCGCGTCCCGTCCGTTCTACGAGAACATCAAGACCGTGTTCACCATCCACAACATCCAGTACCAGGGCCGCTACGGCCGTGAGATCCTGGAATATGTGCTCGGCATTGACGACGCACACTTCCGTTCCGGCTTTATGGCAATGGACGGCGATGTCAATCTGATGAAGGCCGCTATCGTGGCTTCCACCGCGGTCACCACGGTTTCGCCGACCTACGCCAACGAGATCCAGACCGAATATTACGGCTACCGTCTGGATTCCGTACTGCGTATGAACAGCTACAAGCTGCACGGCATCCTGAACGGCATCAACATGGACGCCTTCAATCCGGAGACCGACAGCAAGATCTTCAAGAACTACGGCCCGAACAATCCGCAGGATAAGCTGGTCAACAAGACCGAACTTCTGAAACTCTGCGGTCTCGAGGGCGACGCAAATACGCCGGTCATCGGCATTGTTACCCGCTTTGTAGACCAGAAGGGCCTTGATCTCGTCGAGGCTGTGCTGCCGGATATCCTGGTGGACGACGTTCGCCTGATCGTGCTCGGCACCGGCGATTACCGCTACGAGCAGATGTTCATCGAGGCCAAGAGACGCTGGCCGGATAAGGTTTCCGCGTCCATCATGTTCTCCGGCGATCTGGCAAACCGCATTTACGCGGGCGCTGATATGTTCCTGATGCCGTCCAAGTTCGAGCCGTGCGGTCTGGCCCAGATGATCGCACTGCGCTACGGCACCATTCCGATCGTCCGCGAGACCGGCGGCCTCAAGGACACCGTTCACGCCTTTGTCGATTATGCCGGCACGGGCAACGGCTTTACCTTTGCAAGCTACAACGCGCACGACATGCTGCACGTTATCCGCGAGGCCTGCGGTGTATTCCGCTTCAACAAGCCTGCGTGGAGCAAGCTGGTTATGCAGGGTATGCAGAGCGACTTCAGCTGGGGCAGCTCTGCCGATAAATATATCGAGGTTTACAAGACCGCGATGGGACAGTAAGTCCATCGACCCGAACCATCACCCGATTTGAGGGAATACGGTGATGGAAACGGTGAATCCGTAAAATTTCATCCCATTGAAATCTACGGCACCCTTAGAGGTGCTGACGAGTGATGCGGCAAGAGTGATTTGCGAGTAAAGTTTGCGGTCTGGCTAGGCGTGGTTCCGCAGCAATACTTTGTGTATTGCAAGGGATCGCAACGACGCCAGAGCGCAAAATTTCCGCAAAGCACCGCAGCCGTATCGCTCGGCAGTGCCTCCAAACAATTATGTGAGGAGATAAGAAAGACCATGCCAAAGACCCAGTACACAAAGACCGCTTTGAAAGAAGCCATTGCAGGTAAACTGCAGCGACATTTTGCCTGCGAGGTAGAAGACGCTACCAAGGATCAGGTATACGAGGCTTGTGCCCTCGTGGTGCGCGACGCACTGACCGAGCACATGATCGAGACCCAGAATGAGGTAGAGCGCGACGGAGAGCGTCAGGTACATTACCTGTGCATGGAATTTCTTGTCGGCCGCAGCCTGCGCAACAACGCTTACAACCTCGGTATGCTGGATGCTCTGACCGCAGCCCTGAAGGACATGGGCTTCGAAATGGCAGACATCTTCGAGGAAGAGGACGATCCCGGTCTGGGCAACGGCGGCCTCGGCCGTCTGGCTGCCTGCTACATGGACGGCATGGCGACCGACGGCGTACGCGGCACCGGCTACTCCATCCGCTACGAGCACGGCATCTTCAAGCAGAAGATCGTAGAAGGCCAGCAGGTCGAGCTGCCGGATTCCTGGCTGTCCACCGGCGAGGTTTGGCAGATTCCGGCGATGGACGAGACCCGCGAGGTCAAGATCGGCGGTACGGTTGACACCTACTTCGACGACAACGGCAAGCTAATCGTCAACTACCACGATTACACCCCGGTTCTGGCGGTTCCGTATGATATGCCGATCTCCGGTTACGGCACCAACAACATCGCCCGTCTGCGCCTGTGGAAGGCACAGAGCCCGATCGCGCTGGACATGAAGCTGTTCTCCTCCGGCGAGTACCTGAAGGCGCTGGAGAAACACGCACTGGCAGAGACCATCTCCATGGTCCTCTATCCGGAGGATAACCACCGTGAAGGCCAGTCTCTGCGCCTGAAGCAGCAATACTTCCTGGTTTCCGCAACCCTGCAGGACATCTGTGCAAAGCACAAGGCGAAGTACGGCACGCTCGAGAATTTCGCTCACAAGCACGTTCTGCACATCAACGATACCCATCCGACCCTGGTCATTCCGGAGCTGATGCGCATCCTGATGGACGAGAACGACATGAGTTGGGAGCAGGCATGGAACATCACCAGCCAGTCCGTTGCTTATACCAACCACACCGTTATGCCTGAGGCCCTCGAATGCTGGCCGGTATCGCTCGTTCAGGAACTGATGCCGCGTGTTATGCAGATCATCTACGAGATCAACGAGCGTTTCTGCACCGAGCTGTGGAACTACTTCCCGAACGACTTCCAGAAGATCTCCAAGCTGGCTATCGTTGCTGACGATACCGTCCGCATGGCGCATCTGGCGATCGCTGGCTCGTTCTCCATCAACGGCGTATCCGCGCTGCACTCCGAGATCCTCAAGGAGCGTGTATTCACCGACTTCTACAAGATCTACTCCTCCAAGTTCTGCAACGTCACCAACGGCATTGCACATCGCCGCTGGCTGTGCGAAGCTAACCCGGAGCTGGCTGAGCTGATCGAGAGCAAGATCGGCACCGGCTACCGCACCCATCCGTCCGAGTTGCAGGTTCTGAACAACTACGCAGACGACAAGGAGCTGCTCGCCAAGCTGGGCGAGATCAAGCGCCACAACAAGCAGCGTCTGGCCGATTATATCAAGGCGCACAACGGCATCGAAGTCAATATGGACTCCATCTTTGACGTTCAGGTTAAGCGTCTGCACGAGTACAAGCGCCAGATGCTGAACATCCTGCACATCATCAGCCTGTACCACAAGCTGAAGGACAATCCGAACATGGATTTCGTTCCGCGCACCTTCATTTTCGGCTCCAAGGCCGCTCCCGGCTACGCAGTCGCAAAGAAGACCATCCAGCTGATCAACTCCATCGCCCATATGATCGACAACGATCCGGCGGTACGCGACAAGCTGAAGGTCGTATTCATCGAGGACTACAAGGTTTCCGTTGCTGAGATCATCATGCCGGCAGCCGAGGTCTCCGAGCAGATCTCTATCGCCGGCAAGGAAGCATCCGGTACCGGCAACATGAAGTTCATGATGAACGGTGCCCTCACCATGGGCACGATGGACGGCGCAAACGTCGAGATCTGCGAGGCAGTCGGCCGCGACAACATCTTCATCTTCGGCATGGAGACGCCCGAGGCAGAAGCCCTGGCTGCATCCGGCAGTTATGAGCCAATGGTCATCTACCAGAACGACCCGGTTATCCGCCGTGTTATCGACCAGATGATCCACGGCTTCGGCGATGGCGTGGACTACACCGATATCGCTAACCTACTGCTGCACGGCGGCAATGGCGGCCCGGCTGACCGCTATATGAGCCTGAAGGACTTTGCATCCTACGCCGAGGCACAGGAGCGCGTAAGCCAGGCTTACCGCGATCAGGAGAAGTGGAACCGCATGGCTCTGATCAACATTGCAAACTCCGGCCGCTTCGCAGCTGACCGCTCGATTGCCGAGTATGCACAGAATATCTGGAGAGTTAAGACCAACTTCGCTTTCTAAAATTTACGCAGTCAAAAAGACCCAGAATCTTAGATTCTGGGTCTTTTCTTATACTCTATGCACCAATAAAATCATTCTTACCCCGTTACCGTAGGGGCGCACCAATGTGTGCGCCCTTTTAAGGATTGGCACTCAGGTTGACAGGGCGGACACATTCCGACTCGCTAAGAGCCGCCTACGGCGGTTGCTCGCTGGACGCCCACTGCGGTGGGTGTGTTCCACCCCTACGCAGCCTGTGCCATTGCCGTTCATTCTCCATCCTCCATTTTCAATCCTCCATTTTCTTCACTCTCCACTCCTCACTCTCAACTCTGTATGCGGATAATAATGAGCGAGTATCTCGGCATAATCGCTTCCCTGCTCCGCCATATACTTTGCGCCGTACTGCGACAGACCGACACCGTGCCCGTAGCCGATAGTATGGAACGTAATGCTGTCCTCGGTGGTGGTGATGGTGAAATTGGTGGACTGCAAGCCGAACAACTCCCGCACGGCGGTTCCTTCGACGGTCACACCGCCGAGTTTGACCGTTTTCACGCCGCCAGCCGCCGACCGCACCGAGGACGCAAACCAGCGGTCGGGTTTGCCGCTCAAATCCGCTTTTGGCAATACCTGCGAGACTTTCTCGCGGAACTCGTCCGCTGTGAGCGTTACCGCGCTCTCGTATCCGGCGTACTGCGTGCCGCCCGGACTGACCACGCTCTGCAGATACGGAATGTCCTCGCCCCATACATCGGCGGCAGACTCGGTTTTCGGGCCGCTGACGCAGTGGAACACGGCCGCAATCGGTGCTCCGTCGTACACCAGGATCTGCCCGGCCGTGTCCTGCACCGCCTTGCGGATGCGTGCATAGCCGGTGCTGAACGTCTTGATCGCGTCCGGCTGGTACGCCGCACAGTGGCTGTAATCGTCGCACACGTCCGCGTCCGGATGCTCCGCCGGCCGCCCTCTTGACTGCTTATACACCGCGTATGTCCGTGCTGCGACCGCCTGTGCGCGGATGGCTTCGACCGGAAAATCGTCCGCAATCTCAGCCGCCGTTACGCCCTCGACATAGGTCTCCAGCGGCATTTCTTCCGCCTGTCCGTCCACGAGCACCGTGATGGTCGAACTGCCTGTCACGGCCGCTGTGACGCTCTCTGCGGGTGCCTGCAGCTGTGCCTTGTCCGTTTCCGACGGGTAAAACACCGGCAATAAATACAGCACCATCACCAGTCCGACACCGGTCAGCAGCAGTCTGCGCATGGTACCTCCTCCTTCCCTCTCTGCTGCAGTGTATGATGGCTGTTTGCGGAATATAACACAAAATATAGATTTTCATTGACAACTCACACTTTATGTTGTATTATAAGGGACATAAAGAATCGAACATTTGTTCGTATATTGTAAGGAGGGGTCGCCATGAAATTGTGTGAGATGGCGCAGGAATACCGTGTGAATGTCGCTCTGCTGGAGCTGCGTATCAAGCAGCTTCAGGCGGCGCAGAAGCGGACGCGTCAACCGGAGGTGCGCTACCGTCTCAAGCAACGCGCCAAATTCCTGCAGACGCTGATCAACGAGAGCCGTCAGACCGCATTCCTGATGGAGCACTACCACGACCACAGCGAAGAAGGTGACGCGCATGCGGACTGTCGCGCTGTCTGAGCATGCGGCGACACGGCTGGCGTACCGGCAGTATCTCGGTCTGCTCGCGGACGACGACCGCGACTTCCGGCAGGCGTTCCGTACGGCCTTCTTCCGAGCCATGCGCGAGCAGCTGACGCCGCGGCAGTACGAGGTGCTGTGGATGATCGAGGTGGAGGGAGTATCCTGCAAGCAGTGTGCCAAGCGGCTCGGGATCAGTCCGTCGGCGGTATCGCGGCACTGCTCCCGCGGCAAAAAACGGCTGCGGACGCTGCTGGAGTATAATCTCGAGCTGCGGCACCAGTATTTTTCTTAAACACAAGCGAAAACCGGCACATACAGAGGGTTTTCTCCTTATGTGCCGGTTTTGTTTGT
>CAVLCS010000031.1:0-26137 GCA_963661675.1 Bulleidia sp. | reverse complement strand
CAGCCGGAAACCCTACATCAGAAATCCTTCATCCCACAACTTTTGTGATTGACCCAAAATTTTTCAGAATATCCCCCAAAACAGACCGAAACGGCTCGTATATAGGAACAGCAACACAGAAAGAAAGGGTTCCTATGAAGATAAAATTACCGCATCTGTTCCTGGCTTCGAGCCTGCTGATTTCGGCACTGAATGTATCCGCGTCGGCGGTTTCGTTTACCGACGTTGCGCCGTCCGCGTGGTACGCCGAGGCCGTCGAGACCGTGACCGAAAACGGCTGTCTGAACGGCACCGGCGGCAGCCGCTTCACGCCGAACGGCGATCTGACCCGTGCCATGCTGGCAACGATACTCTGGCGCATTGAAGGCAGTCCTGCACTGAACGGCAGTGCAGACTTCACCGACACCGATTCCGCAAGCTGGTACGCCGACGGTCTGGCGTGGAGCGTGGAGAACGGCCTGTTCACCGGCTATCCGGACGGCAGTTTCCGTCCGGCAAACGCCATCACGCGCGAACAGCTTGCTACCGTGTTCTACCGCACCGCAGAGGATAAATCCACAGTCGGTGACAGCAAGGTCAGCACCGAAAACGGCTGTTCCTGGGCGGCAGAGGCCTGTGCATGGGCGAACGCGCACGGACTGTTCACCTATGCCCTCGGCACGCTTGACCTATGTGCGCCTGCCAGCCGCGCTGAGATTGCATACTGGCTAAACGCGTATTATCCGGCTCAAACCGCAACCGAATCCACTCTGACCGAGGGAAAATACGGCTCGATAGGCTATCTGCTGTACACGCCTGCAAATGCACAGGCAGATATGCCACTCATCGTCTATCTGCACGGCGGACACGGCAAAGGCAGTGACCTGTCGATTCTGACGACCACAGACGGTTTTCCGCAGTATCTTGCCGAGGGAACGCTCGGCAAAATCCCCGCCTATGTGCTCATCCCACAGCTGCCCGCAGACCTGAACGGCTGGAAGGCGGCAGACGATACCGTTATGTCACTCATCGACAAAATCTGCACAGAAAACCGCATCGACCGCAGCCGCGTCAGCCTGACCGGACACAGCATGGGCGGCACCGGCACCTGGGATATCGCCCTGCTGCATCCCGAGGTGTTCAGCCGCATTGCACCGATGAGCGGCAGCATTAAGACCACAGCAGAAACGCTTTCCGCGCTCAGCGATATGCCCATCTGGACGTTTGTCGGCGACGCTGACAAGGTGGTAAAGCCGGAATCCACCGAGCAGTTCATCTCGGCGCTGCAAACGCAGAACGCAAACGCCAAACTGACCGTATTCGCGGACACCGACCACGTTGGCGTACTGCAGACCGCATGGCTTGAGGACGGCGCAGCACTCATCGACTGGCTGATACAATAATCTGCATCGTCCCCCAATTTTGAGATTTGCGGCTCGTATTTATCAACACAAACCGAAAACAGGAGGGAAAACCATGAAACGAATCACAAGTGCGCTCTGTGCGGCGCTGCTGGCCGTGCAGCTGATACCGGCGGCCGGTGCATCCGATATGTTCGAGCACAGCGACTTCATCGAGAAGGAGCAGCCGGAGCTGACCGCTGAAACCAAACAGCTTATCTCGCTGTATCAGCGCAAGCCGACCGAGGAAAACTACCTTAACCTGCGCGACATTATTATCGAAAACTACAACGCAGTCCTCGACCGCAAGGAAGAGAAACTCGCGGAACTGAAAGAAGAAACCGCCGGAAAGCCCGGCGGTGACAAAAAGGTCGCGGAGATGGAGGAGATCGTGCAGGAAATGTACGAAACCTACTGGAACCGCATCAACAGCAGTATGCTCCGCTTTACCGACCCGCGCCTGCTCAAGTGGAAGATCGCGGACGCCTACAAATATGATTACATTCCGGTCATGGGCGCCGGCGAGAGCATTTATGTAGGCCGCACGCCGGTCACAAACGCGCAGTATGCCGCATTTGTGGACGCGACCGGCTATACTGCACCGTCTAACTGGGAAAACGGCAGTTATCCTGCCGGTGAGGACGATTTTCCGGTCAACTTTGTGTCCGCCGGTGATGCGAATGCCTACTGTGCATGGCTGACCGAGCAGGACGGCGTGAACACCTACCGTCTGCCGAACGAGAGCGAATGGGAGCTGGCGGCCGGTCATATGCCCAAGGACGCGGATTTCAACTGCGGCGTGAACGACGGCCGCACCTCGGTCGAGGAATACGCCAAGGTAACACGCGGCGCACACGGCGCGGTGGATTTCTGGGGCAACGTGTGGGAGTGGACTTCCACCGTGCGTGAGGACAGCAAGCTGGGTGTCAAGGGCGGTGCATGGAACTCCAAGCGAACCGACTGCCGCACCGAGCACCGCAAGGAAGGCCGCGACAGCACACGCGGCTATGAAGATGTCGGTTTCCGTGTGATTCAGGTGAAAAACGGCGAAGAACCCGAGCAAAAGGTTGAACTGGCTACGCTGGCGTCTCCGGTCGTGTCGGCTACCTCGACCACGCCGGACAGCATCACGCTGCACTGGCAGGCGGTGGACAAGGCGACCGAGTATCAGCTGTTCGAGTATTTCGAGCAGACCGGTCTGGTGAAGATGCTCGGCATCACCAAGGACACCTCGGCGGTGTTTGACGGACTGGAATCCGGCAGTACGCACCGATACATCGTGCAGCCCATCTCCTATGTGGAGATCGCGGACAACGTATCGCCGGAAAACAGCGTCGGCGCAACCTGCGGCGAGGCACCGAGCGCAGCCGTTCCGGCCTCGGCGGCGTATGATAACGGCAGTCTGACCCTTTCGTGGCAGGTGCAGGACGGTGCGGAAACGTACTACATCTACCGCTATCATCCAGATGCCAATATGCTCTCCACGCCGAAGGAGGTCCGCGGTGCATCGTATACCTACCGCACCGTGGTGGACGGCACGGAGTATCATTATCTCATCACGACCGAGAAGTTGTCCAGCCGGAAATATTATAACGGTGCAGGCGCAATTTCGATTTTGATTCCGAAGCAGTAACCCATCTTAATACCCCAAACGGAGTACGGCATTTTTGCATTGCTGTACTCCGTTTTTTGTCAGCCGATACACTTTACTCGGTATTTCATTGTAAAAAGTACGCAAATTATCTTGAAACTCCCGGTCATACGTGCTATAATCATTGCGAAAATAAATAAAAAAGGAGGCAAGCCCTATGGACAGTTGTGACAGACGAAATGTACATACAACGATGGATACAGACTTCGCTTGGCAGGTGTCCGCAGGCATCCTCTTTTGAATAAGCGCTGAGCCTTGCTCCATCGTGATGAACAAGTCCACAACTGATGTTTGTGACACTGTACCCGTTACGGTGGATTTTTTGTGCCCTTTTCCGGGCCTGAAGGAGGCTTATCATGAAGAAAGAAACGCTGAAGAACCCGGTTTTCGCAGAGGAAATCGTAAAAATCATCCGCTCCACGCCTTCTATCAATGAGATGCGGGAGCAGCTGCAGGATTACCACGACAACGATATCGCACAGAGCCTGAAATTCCTCAATCGTGCAGAACGCAACCTGCTGTTCAGCGCGCTTGACGCGGAATGGCTGGCGGAAATCATCTCGTATCTGGATGATCCGGCGGAATATATTGACGAGATCGGCATTGACAAGCTGGCCGAAATCCTCAACGAGATGGACGCGGACGACGCAGTCGATCTGTGGGAGAACATCGACGAGAGCGTCAAAGTGAAGCTGCGTCCGATGATCGACGACGAGACCAAAACCGCCATCCTGCTCATCAATTCCTACGATGACAACGAGGTCGGCAGCCTGATCACGACCAATTACATCTGCATCAAGGAGCATCTGACCATCCGGCAGGCGATGCACGAGCTGGTCAAGCAGGCCGGTGAGAACGACAACATCGGAACGATCTATGTCGTCGATGACAAAAACCGGTTCCGCGGTGCAATCGACCTGAAAGACCTGATTGTTGCTCGCGAGAATGTCTCGCTCGAGTCGCTCATCAGCTACGCGTACCCGTATCTGCTCGACCACGAGAAAATCTCGGAGAGCATCGAGAAAATTAAGGACTACGCTGAGGATTCCCTGCCGGTTCTGAACAAGGATAAGCGAATCATCGGTATCATCACCGCACAGGACGTTGTCGAGGCCGTGGATGACGAACTCGGCGAGGACTATGCAAAGCTGGCTGGTCTGTCCGCCGAAGAAGATCTCAACGAAACCACCAAGGAAAGTATGAAAAAGCGCCTGCCGTGGCTGATTATCCTGCTGTTCCTCGGCATGGGCGTTTCGACCGTTGTCGGTGCGTTTGAAGGCGTTGTCGCTGTGCTGCCGGTGGTTATCTGCTTCCAGTCGCTCATTCTCGATATGGCCGGCAACGTCGGCACCCAGTCGCTGGCCGTTACCATCCGTGTACTGATGGACGAAAACCTGAGCGCAAAGGACAAGCTGCAGCTCACCTTCAAGGAGATGAAGGTCGGCTCCTGCAACGGTGCACTGCTCGGCCTGATGGCGCTTGTGTTCCTCGGCGTTTACATTGCGCTGTTCAAGGGCTATTCGATCGGACATGCGTTCCTCATCTCCGGCTGCGTCGGCATTTCCCTGCTGGTTGCGATCGTGATTTCCAGTCTGGTCGGCACACTCGTGCCCATCCTGTTCCACAAGATCAAGGTGGACCCGGCGGTTGCGTCCGGTCCGCTGATTACGACTGTGAACGACCTGGTCGCGGTTGTGACGTATTATGGTCTGGCGTGGCTGCTGCTGATTCAGGTTTTGCATATTGTTTGAGTAAAAAACACCCTCCATATCGGATATGGAGGGTGTTTTGCTGCATATAATCGAACGTTCTTGTATCTGACAAGATAACCGTGCAATGCCCCAGTGGGTGTAATTTCAGCAAACCAAAAAGGCCTGCTCACGCAGGCCTTCTCAGAAAGGGATGTATTCGAACCGTGCCGCAGTGTTCGTCACCTCACCGCGGTACCGTCCTAACTCTCAGTCGATTCGGGTATCAGAAACGCCTGAGGGTCAGTCTTGGTTTTTATCGGCTTCATCATGCCGTTTGACGACGCGTATGCCGATTGTCAGCAGAACGGCGGAAATGATCGCCACGGTGAGGACAAAGCCGTCCTGCAGGGTAAACAGGAACCGATCAGCCAGCATGACCGTGCAGATCAGCACACTGCCGAGTGCTTCGAGCTGCAGACCGCGTCTGCGGGATAACTTAGACAGCATCTTCTCTGCCTCCTTACTGAACGCCCATTGCCGCCAGAATGACGCGCATGATCACCAGGCTGATCGCTGCATCCAACAGGCAGACACCGATGAGCAGCGGATGCCACTTCTTGTTGGTGTCGGTTACGAGTACGATGCGGGCATAGTGACCGATGAGCGTACCCATCAGAATACACGCGGGCAGCATCATGGAAGCCTGACCGAGCGTCAGCGCGCCCGATTCGTACATGGAAGCCGCAGTCGCGCAGCCGGAAGCCTTGGCGAAGAACGCCGAGATCAGTACGGCGAATGCCTCGCCGGGAAGGCCGAACAGACCCATTACCGGCGACATAACCGTGCCGAGAATATCCATCAGGCCGGTTTCCTTCAAAATGTAAACCAGCACATAGCCGAGGATCATTGCAGGCGTGATATTCTCAATACCAACCTTAAAACCCTTTGCACAGCCTTTGAGGAAGGTATCGACGATCGAAGGCTTCTTTGCCTTTGCGGGTGCAGCCGGAGCCGCTGTTGTTGCCTGATTGCTCATTTTTCGTATCCTCCCTTACGCCTTTTTGCTCTTTGCCCGCAGAATCAGACGGACAATGTTCGCACCGATCACCTTGCAGATAAACATGATTACGATACACGGACCAAGTGCTACCGGACAGATCGCCACAAGCGGTGCACCGCCGGTGATCGTGTTGTTGATGCACGCCGAACCTGCATACTGATACGCAACGAAAATCGTTCTCTCATCGTCCGTGATATCGCCGGCCTCGTACAGCTCGCGGGTCATAACGGCCGCAACGTCCGAGCCGGTAAAACTCGAAATAAATGCGATGCCGCACTTGCCCGGAATGCCGAGCAGCGGACGAAGCAGCGGTCGGAACAGCACATCCGATGCCTTGAATGCGCCAAGCTGCTCAAACACGCCGAGCAGGCCGCAGAAGAACATAACCGCCGGAATCAGGTTGAAACCTGCCATAAAGCCGTCCTTGGCACCGGTGCCGCCTTTACCGATGAGGTTTGCACCGGTATCGCCGATCTGTCCGAACGTGCCGGACAGATTGGTGAAGTCCAGCACCTTGAGCGGACCTTCCGCCGTGCGAAATGCACCGGACAACACGAGGATGAGCACAATCAACGCCAACCATGCACCAATGCCAATCTTCTCCTTGTTTTCCGCTTGTTTCTCTTTGTTTGCCATGAAAAATACCTCCTTTATCCCTTTGCAAAATCGTCCCGCAGTGTGTAGGCCGCACAGGCTGCCAGCACGCTGCGCTGGAACAACGATTCTACTTCCGCATATTCATTCGGCGTGTGATTGCCTTCGCCGCGCACGCCCATGCCGCACACCGTCGGCACGCCGCACGCTACCGTAATGCCGGAATCCGACAGGCCGCCGACCTGGAAACAGCCAATCTCACCAAAGCCGCAGTCCTGCGCGGTACGCTGCAGGTGATGGAACAGCGCCATTACGCCGTCGGTCGTGTCCATGCACTGCATAACGCGGCTCAGATCGAGTTCCGCCGTAGTATCCGGCACCGAATTGTGATCGGTCGCACGGTGCAGGATCTCAAAGATCTCGTCCCGCACCTCTGCATTCGGGAAACGAATGCCGATACGCACTTCACACGAATCCGGAATGGTGTTCTCTCCGATACCGCCGTCTACCATGCCGCAGTTCATCAGTCTGCCGCGCATAATGTCGTTCTGCGCTTCGATTTCAACAATCTTGTGTGCCGCCTCCAGCACCGCCGAGCGGCCCTTCTCCGGGGCAATGCCCGAGTGCGAGGCTCTGCCGTGAATCTTGATGCTGACCGGTCCGCCGCCTTTTCGGCCGACCACAAAGCGGTTATCCATATAGCCGGTCTCGTAGTTGAAGGCCGCCAGTGCACCTGCGGCTTCTTCCGCGAAGATCTCCTTGGCATCCGAACGCATGTGCAGGTTCTCCTCGTCACTGGCGAAGATGAACTTGATGGGCCGCTCTTTCCAGCCTACGCTGTCAAGTGCCTTGACCGTGTACAGCGCCATCACCAGACCGGCCTTCATATCCAGTACGCCCGGACCATGTGCCATGCCGTTTTCGTCCACGCGGAAGGGATTCGCCTTTGCTGCACCTTCCTTGAACACGGTATCCATGTGGCCGATGAGCAGCAGCGGCGCTTTCGTGCTGCCGCCGTTCCACTCGCCGATCAGCATATCGCCTGCGTTCTGGATCGCACGGACGCGGGTATGAATACCGGCGTTCTCCATCTCGCGGCGCAGGATGCTGCAGACCGCATTTACGCCGTCGATCTGCATCGTGCCGCTTTCCGTGTTCACCAGTTCGCGCCACAGATTCAGCATCGGCTGCCGCTGCTGATCGATATACTCACGGATTTGCGTGTAGATTTGCTCCATTTTAATATTCCTCCTTTTCAGCTTACAGCATTTTCACTGCCGCACCCGCAATCAGCACGGATACGATCGTAACGGTGACAAAACCCGCTGTCAGCATTTTCGGCAATAAGAAATTGAGAATTGCTGCCTTTTCCTTGTCGTTTCGTCCGAAGGCCTCGGAGACTTCCTGTGGGATGAGCATGGTCGTCGGGAATCCGAACGTACAGCTGATACCGTAGGCCGCCGCAAGGCTGATCGGGATATCCAGCACCTTGGCACACAGCAGCGCGGCCAGCATCGTACCGACAACGCCGCAGAGTGCCACGGTCACCAGTGCAGGAAGGACGGACAGCACCTGTTCCGGCGTGGTCTGTGCCAGATTGGAAAAGATCAGAATTGTAACGAAAAACGTGATGAGGCTGGACGCCTGCGTTTTTCCGAGGATGTTTTTATCCAGAAAACCCAGTGCAAAGAACACAGCGCCCATGATAAGGCACATCACGAAGTAATGAATCGAACCGCCGGTCAGCTTGGAAGTGTAATACGCGATAACCGCAACGATGGCCAGCTTGGCGAGATATACCGAGGGTCGCTCACAGCTTTTCGGCAGGTGCAGCAGACCGTGATGAACGTTTTCGCCTTCTTCCTGTACCGCACTGTATTTCTCTACCATCACGGCATCATCCCGAATCAGTTTGGCCGTACGCCGCAGCAGCAGAGACGCAATCGGCACACCGATGAATTTCTGAGTGACATACAGCACAATGCAGAATGTAGCCGCTGTCGTCAGATTCATCTCCTTGAGGGTGCTCGTCATAATGAGTGTGGCCGCGCTGCCGCCTGCGAAGATCGGTGCACCGGCTACCGCCATATCATTGCCGATAATCAGCCGCCCGATGACGAAAATCACCGCAACTGCTCCGCATACACCGCAGAGCGCTGTAACCACTACCTTCCACTGCCGCCGCAGCTCAGCAAAGTCAATCGTCGTGCCGAGTGAAACGATGAGTATTCCCGCGATGATGTTGCCGAACCCGGTGATCTGCGCATCGTCAATCAGAGTGCGCGGCAGCAGTCCGCTCCAGAATCCGATAAGCAGCATGATCGCAATGCTGAGCACCGTGGAGAAAACCGCCCGTGTTTTCTGCGCAATCAGCTCGCTGACTGCATAAATGCAAAGCAGAACCGCAAGTGCGCTGATCGGTGTCATAAGCCTCAACCCTTTCTGTGTTTATACCGTAACATGATTTTGTTATGCCTGTCCAAAGCCAAAAAGTTATAATGGCGTTATAACCCAAACGGAATAGTGCTTCTGTACAGTTTCGCATCCGTTTTTCATTGGAAATAGACAAAAAAATAGGCGCTGTGACTAAATCACAGCGCCTTTGCTTTGACACTATTCAGTATACCATTCTGCACTTTTTTGTCCATTCCGCTTTTGTTATAACCCAGTCATAACAAAACGGCATACCCTGTTATAGCCAGAAAAAGCTCTTTTCACTCTCCACTCTTGGGATATAGTTCCTCCAGCATTTGTACAAACGCCTGTGCCTCCGCGCTGAGCATTTCCCTGCTGCGCTGGATCCAGCCCACGTTGATCTGCACCTGACAGTTGCGAATTGGTATCGTGCGGATGCCGTACTCGGCGAAATCCGGTGCACTCAGTCCCGGACCGAGACGGACGACGTCGGTTGCACGCAGCAGCGACAGAATCGCTGCACTGTCGTTGACATAAACCACCCGCTTGAACTGCTCCAGACGTACCCCGTCAATCTCCAGATAAAAGCTCAGATTGGAGAAATAATCGTCCGGCAGACGCACAAACGGATAAGACAGCAGCTGCTCCATCGTTACCTCGGCCGCGTTGTACAGCGGATGATGCGGCCCGAGATTGGCATACCAGGTATCCGTTCCCAGTGCGTGGAACTGCAGGTTTTTGAACTTCAGCATATGTTTGAGTTCCTTCACCTGCACATTATTGCTCATTACAAAGCCGATTTCGGCTTCGCCGTGCTCTACACTCTCGATCACCTGCTGCAGCCGGTTTTCCACCAGCTTGAGCGCGATTCGGCTATCGTGCCGGTCATTATAGAACTTTGCCGCCAGCCGTCCCATCGTGATGATCGGATAGAACGCGATGGACAGCACCGGCGCACGCTCCTTTTCCGACAGGCCCTGAATCAGTTCCATCTGGTTGATGATCGTGCGGGCATACTGGTACAGCTTTTTGCCCTCATCGGTCAGCACAACACCCTTGTTTGTGCGGTTGAAAATACGCACTTTCAGCTCATTTTCCAGGTTGCTGATGGCCTTGCTCAGGTTCGGCTGCGTGACAAACAGCTTCTCTGCGGCCTTGTTGATGCTGCCCTGCTCTGCAATGGCGACAAAATAGGTAAGCTGCTGAATCTGCATAACTTTCTCCCTCTTTTTCGGTAGTACCTTTAGTATAGCATATCTGTACGAGAAATGTCAGGCAGTACAAAAGAAAAGTACAGCCGAAGCTGTCCAGATTGCCGTTTGCGCCCGGAGAACCGACGTAGCGGTACAGCATACTCACAAGCTGCTCGCGAGTGATGTTAACAGTCCGTTCCGCGCAGATTATCCTGCAAAAACGCACTCATTATTTTCATAGTAACTTGCGATACGCGATTTTATCCGCTATACTGTGGTAAAAAATCCCGCTCAGCCAAAAGCAAGGTGCAGAAAATTGAAAGATAAAAACGAATTACTATCAGCCGTTCCCGTGCCGGCCGCATTTGTTCGACTGGCGGTTCCGGCGGTCGCGGCACAGCTGATCAATATTTTATACAATCTGGTGGATAAGATGTTCATCGGCCGCATTCCGGACGTGGGCCAGCAGGCACTTGCCGGTGTCGGCGTAACGGCACCGGTCATTCTGGCGATCTCTGCCTTTGCGGCGCTCGTCAGCATGGGCGGTGCACCGAAAGCCTCCATTTTTATGGGACAAGGCCAAACCGAAAAAGCCGAAAAAGTAGTGGGCAGCTGCACATGGCTGCTGATCGTCCTGTCTTTTGTGCTGACCGGCCTTATGCTGCTGTGCGGAGAGGCCATTCTCCGTCTGTTTGGCGCCAGCCGTGATACCCTGCCCTATGCCGTGGATTACATGAAGATTTACTGCCTTGGCACATTGTTCACCCAGCTCACGCTCGGTCTGAATGCGTTCATTACCGCTCAGGGAAAAACACTGGTCAGCATGTATAATGTGGCCGCCGGTGCCGCCGCAAATATTATCCTGGATGCTGTATTCATCAACGGTTTGGGCCTGGGTGTAAAAGGTGCAGCGCTCGCCACCGTGATTTCACAGGGCGTATCAACAGGCTTTGTGCTGTGCTATCTCACAGGTTCCGGCAGCCGCCTGCGTCTGCGCCTGCATTACATCCGTTTTGATCGTTCCCTGCTCTGGCCATGTATTCTGCTGGGTACCTCACCGGCGCTCATGCAGCTGACGGAAAACATGGTCGCTATCAGCTTCAATACTTCCCTGCAGCGGTACGGCGGTGATATGGCCGTCGCATCGATGAGCATACTGACCAGCGTTATGCAATTCGTCATGCTGCTTCTGCCCGGACTTGTGCAGGGCGCACAACCGCTGCTCAGCTACAATCTGGGGGCACACAGCATTTCCCGCGTTAAGCAGACCTTCCGGCTGCTGCTCATCTGCTGTGTCAGCGGTTCGTTTCTCATCTGGCTGCTGTGCATCACGGCCCCGACAGCGGTTGCCTCTATTTTCACCAACGATGCTTCGCTGATCGCCTATACCGGCCAGAGTATGCGCGTGTATCTGGCTGCACTCCTCATCTACGGCATACAGGTGGCCTGTCAGCACAGCTTTGTCGCGCTCGATCAGGCACCGACGGCCATTTTCCTCACGATCTGGCGTAAAATTATCATTCTGATCCCGCTAATCTTCATTCTGCCGCATTTCATATCCAATGCAGCCATGGGTGTTTATCTGGCAGAACCGATCGCGGATACGATTGCCGTCTGCACTACGGCGCCGATGTTTTGGGCGTACTACCGGAAACTCAGTCAATAAAACAAGGGCGGCTTTTATTGAAGCCGCCCTTACTGCTGCGCTTATTCTTCCTCATCCGCCAGCTTGGCTACGCGGACAAATTCATCCATTTCCCGCGTGCGCCACTTCTCCTTGTGGCTGAAAATCTGGCGGTAGAGCGAGATATAGCAGTCCTCGACCGACAAACGAATGAGCCTGCCCTCTTTTACGCTGTTTTCGACCGCATACCACGGCAGGAACGACACACCGCGGTCGATCTCGAGCATGCGGATGAGCAGCGAGGTATCACCGCACTCGAGCGACGGCGTGAGAATGGTCCGCCGGGCCGCCAGCCGGCGGTTGAGCACCCGGCGGTAGTTGTCCTGCTCGGTGAGGAAAAACGGCTGCGTGAGCAGTTCTTCGATGGTCAGCTCGCGTCCGCTCAGCTCATCCGCCAGCGAGGCCGACGCCACAAACACGATTTCCTCGCGCTGCTCCATCAGCTTGTTCCAGTTGTTGCTGTACAGCGGCTCGTCGAGCACGTAGATCATGTCCAGTTCACCGCGTTCCATGTGCTCGATCAAATCCTCCGGTTCGCCGACCGTGATGCGGATGGACACTTTCGGGTTGAATTTGCGGTACAAATGCAGCACTGTCGGCAGTTTCAGGCACGCAAGCGACTCGATCGTGCCGATGTGCAGCGAACCACGCAGCTCCGCCGTGGACGTGACCGACATGCGCGCCTGATTGACCTGACTCATCACGTCGCACGCATGGCTGAAAAACCGCTCTCCCGTGTCGGTCAGTGCGATGCGCTTGCCCATACGGTCGAACAGACGCGTGTCCAGTTCTTCCTCCAGCTGGCGGATCTGCACCGTTACCGCCGACTGGGAGTAACCCAGGCTTTCCGCTGCGCGTGAAAAACTCTTGAACTGCGCCACACGAATGAAGGTTGCAAGCTGCCGGAGTTCCATATCGTTCTCCCCTTTTTATGTATGATAAATTTTAATCGAAATGATAAAATATATGAATTTGACTTATCCTACTAAACAGAATATACTAAAACAGCAAAGAGGTCAAGAAAGAAATTGGAAGTTTACCACAGAATTTTCTTTTGCGCTCAATGCACAAAAACCGCGTCCCATTTTACAGCAACCTGCCTAAAAGGAGCGGTTCTTTTTGTGCCCGGAGACGGAAAATCACGGCGGACTTCCGCGGCAGCAGACGAGAAACAGTGCAAGAGGGGTTCTGTGCCGCACCAAGCAAGGAGGAAAAGAAAGAAAATGGAAGAAAAGAAAAAGTTTAAGCTCGGGTTACTGCCCAAACTCATCATCGCCATCATCGTCGGTATCCTGTTCGGCCAGTTCCTGCCGGAAGGCTTCTGCCGCATTGTGGTAACGCTCTCGTCGTTCTTCAGCCAGTTCCTGTCGTTCATCATTCCGCTGATGATCCTCGCGTACGTTACGATGGGCATCGCAAACCTCAAGAGCGGCGCCGGCAAGCTGCTCCTTATCACGGTTGCACTCGCCTACTGCTCGACCCTGATCGCAGGCTCGGCTTCGTTCTTCGTGTCCGACACCCTGTTCCCTCACTTCATGAGCGCGGACGCGCTCGACAAGATCGCCGCTACCGCAGGCAACTCGCTTGAGCCGTACTTCAGCCTGGAGATTCCGGCGCTGATGAGCACGCTGTCCGCTGTTGTTCTGGCGTTCGTACTCGGTCTGTGCCTGTCCAATCTGCGCGGCAAGACCATCGGCGACACACTGTACAACGGTGTGTCCGACTTCTCCGGCATCATCGACTGTGTACTGCACAACGTCATCATTCCGCTGCTGCCGCTCTACATCTGCGGCACGTTCACCGATATGACCAAGTCCGGCAAGACCTTTGCCATTCTCGGCATTCTGTGGAAGGTATTCATCGTTGTTATCCTCATGCACCTGATCTGCATCTGCATTCAGTTCGTGATCGCAGGCTTTATCAGCCACAAGAACCCGCTCACGCTCATCCGCAACCAGATTCCGGGCTACGCGACCGCACTCGGCACCCAGTCCTCTGCGGCTACCATTCCGGTAAACCTGCAGTGTGCAGAGAAGGACGGCGTTTCCTCTGAAATCCGCAACTTTACGGTTCCGCTGTGCGCCAATATCCACATGGCAGGCTCGATGATCACCATCACCGCCTGTGCAACCGCTGTCTGCCTGATGAACCAGCTGCCGATCTCCATCGGCACGGTCATTCCGTTCATCATGACGCTCGGCATTGCCATGGTGGCTTCTCCCGGTGCTCCGGGCGGCTCCATCATGACCGCTCTGCCCTTCCTGTACATGATCTTCGGCACCGAAGCCGGCGACCCGAGCGGTCCGATCTGCGCCATCATGGTTGCGCTGTACATCACGCAGGACTCGTTCGGCACGGCCTGCAACGTCTCCGGCGACAACGCCATCGGCGTGATCGTAGAGTCCATCTACCGCAAGTTTATCTGCAAGTCCTCCGCTCAGTAAGGAGAAATTCCCATGTCCTTTATCAGTGTTTTTGATGTGCTGGGACCGAATATGATCGGTCCCTCCAGCTCCCATACCGCCGGTGCGGCCGTTATCGCGTATCTGGCGCACAAGATGATCGCACCGCCGCTTAAAAAAGTGGATTTCACGCTGTACGGCTCGTTCGCCAAAACCTACCACGGCCACGGCACCGACCGTGCACTGCTCGGCGGCATTATGGGTTTCTCGACCGATGATACCCGCATCCGCAATTCGTTTTCCATCGCCACCGAACGCGGCCTGTCCTACTCGTTCACGCCGTGTGAGACCGAGACCGATGTTCACCCGAACACGGTGGATATCCGCATGGAGAATGCCGCCGGTCAGGTGATGACCATCCGCGGTGAGTCGCTCGGCGGCGGCAAGTGCCGTATTGCCCGCATCAACGGCGTTGAGGTTGACTTTACCGGCGAATACAGCACGGTCATTGTCGTGCAGCAGGACAAGCCGGGCGTTGTGGCGCACATCACCAAGGTGCTCAGCGACAAGGGCGTCAACATTGCGTTCATGCGCCTGTTCCGCGAGTCCAAGGGCAACACCGCCTACACCATCGTCGAGTCGGACGGCCACTTCCCGGAAGGCATTGAGGAACCGCTTCGCAACAATCCCAACGTCCACGACGTTATGATTATCGAACCGTAAGGAGGAGGGACAGTTATGGATTTCAAAAACGCATCCGAGCTGCTTGCGCTCTGCACGCAGCAGCAGCTCCCTATCTCCGAAATTATGCGCCGCCGTGAGTGCAAACTCGGTGAGACCACCCGCGACGAAGTCACCCACCGTATGACGAAAGCGCTCGAAATCATGCGGAATTCCGCGCTGACACCGCTGAAAACGCCGGTCAAGTCCATGGGCGGACTGATCGGCGGCGAGGCCAAAAAGCTGGCACAGCATGCGTCCAAGGGCCGCTCCATCTGCGGCGATGTGCTGCACAAGGCGGCTCAGTATGCGATGGCCGTGCTTGAAGTCAATGCCTCTATGGGTCTCATTGTTGCCGCGCCGACCGCAGGCAGCGCCGGTGTGCTCCCGGGCATGCTGTTTGCCCTGCAGGACTGCTACAACATCTCGGACGAGCGGCTGATCGACGCCCTGTTCAACGCCGGTGCGATCGGCTATCTCGCGATGCGCAACGCAACGGTTGCCGGTGCGGTCGGCGGCTGTCAGGCCGAGGTCGGCATTGCATCCGCGATGGCAGCCAGCGCCGCAGTAGAACTCATGGGCGGCAAGCCGGAGCAGTGCCTGGATGCTGCTTCTACCGTTCTTATGAACATGCTCGGTCTGGTCTGCGATCCGGTCGGCGGTCTGGTCGAGTATCCGTGCCAGAACCGCAATGCGGCAGGCGTAGCCAACGCTCTCGTTGCCGCCGAGCTGTCGCTCGCGGGCATTCACCAGTTCATCCCGTTTGACGAAATGCTCGACACCATGTATGCGGTCGGCCGCCGCATCCCCATCGAGCTGCGCGAGACCGCGCTCGGCGGCTGCGCCACCACACAGTCTGCGTGTGCAAAGTGCGGACTGTGCTCCTAAATTAGATCATATCGATACTCTTTTTCTTACGAAAGGACACTCCCCTTACCCCTCGGGAGTGTCCTTTCGGCATTTTATCGCTTGCATCAGCCGCCAAGATACAAATATGCCCATAAAAACAATACACCGCACCTGTTTTCCTTGTCGTTTTTTGTCCTGCCGCATTGCAAGAAAACACTATTTTATTGGCAGGAAATGTTGTATAATAAAAATATATCTGTCACCAAACAGACAGCAGAACGCGGCTTCTGCTGCATTCGATCCGGACAATCACAGAAAAGGGGAAAAATTATGCGGAAAAAGCGTATCCTGAGCCTGTTTTTAGCGATCACCTGCTTTGCATCGCTGCTGACAGGCTGCGGCAGCAAGGACACGGCGGAAAGCGGCTCCGCCGATGGGCACGAGCCTCTCACCATGATTTCGGCCTTTAACGGCATCGGACCGTTTCTCGACCTGCTCAGCGAGAAATATCCGGAAATCAATCTGGAGATCATCCCGTACAGCGGTCAGAACATGACGGCCTACATGCGCGATCAGCTGAGCACCGGCAACATGCCGGATATCTACACCACCACTGTGTATTTCCCCGGTCAGGAGGATTTGAGCGACAGCCTGATCGACCTGTCCAGCTATGACTTCACCAACGGCTATACCGAAGCACGCCTGCGTGATGTTTCGGACAACGGCGCCATTTATCTGCTGCCGACGGCCTATAACTGCACCGGCATCACCTATAATAAGACGCTGCTCGAAAAACACGGCTGGAAACTGCCGACCACCTTTGCCGAACTGGAAGATCTGGCAGCCAAGGCCAAGGAGGCCGGTGTCAATCTGGCGCTCCACCAGAGCGTTCTGCCCGGCTACGGCTTCCAGTATTTCTGCAATATTATGGATACCAGCTTTCTCAACACCATCAGCGGCCGCCAGTGACAGAACGACTTTTTAGCCGGCAAGGCGACTGTACGAGGCACGCCCGAGATGATGAGCGCACTTTCCACGTTGGAAAAGTGGAAGGAAGTCGGCATGCTCGCCGATAACGGCGGTGTGGAAGGCGATTCCGCTGTTAAGGAAGAAATGGCCAAGGGCAACACCCTGTTCATGCTCGGCAGCACCAACACCTTCTCCAAGGACGAGAGCGAGGACGAATTCGGTCTGATGCCCTATCTGTCCGAGGACGGTACGCAGAATGCACTCATCCTCAACGTTTCGCGCTATGTCGGTCTGAACAAACGGCTCGAGGACAAGGGCAACGAGCAGAAGCTCGAGGACGCTACCCATGTGATGGAGCTGATGTCCAGTCTGGAGGGCATGCAGGCGCTGTCCTCCGGTGCGGAGGATACCTCTCTGCTGCCGCTGCAGGACTACACCATCCCGGAAAACAGCTACTACAAGCAGATCGAGGGCGACCTGAACGCCGGTATGACCGCACCGTTCATCTATGCCGGCTGGGATAACATCATCGTGCCGACCGGCGAAGTCATGCTCGATTACTGCAAGGGCACTGCAACGCTCGACGATGTCATCAACGCATTTGACGACAACCAGAAGCTTCTGAACGACGATGCGGCTGTTACCGTCACCACGGCCACCGAGGAACTCGATACCGACGCCTGCGCTAAGCTGGTCGGCATTGCGCTCGGCAAGGCGGCAAATGCCGATCTGGCCCTCATTTCCAAGAACAAATGGTACAAAACCACAAACGGTTACAGCGATCTGAACACCCGCGGTGTCAGCGGCTCGATCTTCCCCATGGCGATCAAGGATCAGGAGATCACTTCCATCCTGCCGACCGGCTGGGGTAAGAACATTGAAACCGTAACGCTGACCGGCAAGCGCATCAACGAACTGCTCGAATCCGGCTTTGAAAAGGACGGCATGTCCTTCCCCTACGAGCTGGTAACGCCGGAAAACTTTACGATCGACGACAGCAAGACCTACACCGCCGTCATCTGCGGCGTGACGGACGAGGTGGCCAAGGAAGGCAAGCTGACCGACACCGGCATCCTCGGTCTGGATGCGATGACCGAGTACCTCAGCCAGTTCAAAACGCTCTCCAAGAGCGACCTTATCTGGGAGTAATGTACATGATGAAACACCAAACCGACCGTTCCGACAAGCAGACTCTGCTCAGCATTCTGACAGCGCTTCTTGCGATCGTGGCAGTTGGTGTCATTCTGTTCCTGCGTTTCTACAACACCTATATGGACGGTATTCTGTACCGCGAACGGCTCAAGCAGATGCAGGAAGTCACCACGCAGCTGTTCTCCGGTTTGGAAGACGTTGTACAGAACCAGTGGGACAGCACGGCTACCTTCTGCAATTATATCGAGACCGGGAAACCGGCCACGACCGCTGAACTGCACACATTCATGGGCAAACAGGCCAAGCTGAACGGCTTGAACGAACAGGACGCCAAACTGGTCGCGATCGACGATCTCGGCCGCTATATGACGCAGGACGGCTGGCAGGGCACGCTCGAGGAGATGAACCTGCTGCTCGATACGCCGGAAAAGCTGAGTTTTGTCGCCAAGTCCATGACGACGAACAGCACCTATATGTACTTCCTGCAGCGGCTCGAGCAGCCTGTCACCGTGCAGGACGGCACACGTGCGGTCAAGCTGATCTACTACGGCGTGGCGCACAATATGGAGAACCTGAATCCGTACTTCAACTGTGAAGCTTACGACGACAGCAACAGCGTGTATGTGCTGAACAGTCAGGGCATGCGCCTGTTCCGCAGCACGAGCAGCAGCGATCTGCTCAAGGGCTACAACGCCTACTCCACGCTCGAGCAGATGGAGTATCTGCACAATAACTCGTTCACCGAGGCCAAAAACGAGCTGGATACGACCGGCCGCGGCTACGCAAACGCCATCCTGAACGACGAAGAGTATTACTATGCACTGTACCAGATGGACAACGCCGACTGGACGCTGCTGTTCCTTGTGCCGTCCTCGCATGTTGCGACCGACGTTGTGTCCATGATGAACACCACCATGGCGATGATTCTGGTCTTTTCCCTCATCCTGCTGGCGATTGCCTCGCTTGTCATCTTTGTGCTGCTCCGTATCAAGCAGCAGCAGGCTGTTCAGGCGGAACGCCGCAACACCGAAGCCCTGCAGAAGATCAACGACGAACTCGACCACAAGAATACCGCACTCGCAGAGGCTGTTCAGGTGGCCGAAAAAGCAACCAAGGCCAAGAGTGAATTTCTAGCGAATATGTCGCACGATATCCGTACCCCGATGAACGCCATCGTGGGTATCACCAGCCTGATGGAGCATGAGGAAGGCACCTCGGACAAGCTGCACACTTATATACAGAAGGTGCAGCTGTCCAGCCGCCACCTGCTCAGCCTGATCAACGATATTCTGGATATGAGCAAGATCGAGTCGAGCGAGGTCGCACTCAATCAGGATTCGATCAATCTGGCCGAGCAGATCGGTCAGGTGGACAGCATTATCCGTTCGCAGACGACCGAACGCGGACAGACGTTCCGCATTCAGGTGCATACCATCGTGCATGAGCACCTCATCGGCGATGGCGTCCGCCTGCGGCAGATTTTGATCAACCTGCTGTCCAATGCGGTCAAGTACACGCCTTACGGCGGCACCATCTCCTTCGATATCGCCGAAGAGGCCTGCGAGCAGGAAGGACACGCTGCCTTCCATCTCACGGTCGCGGACACCGGCTGCGGCATGACACCCGAGTTTGTCGAGCATATTTTCGAGCCGTTCACGCGCGCGGAAAGCTCGGTGACGAATAAGGTGCAGGGCACCGGTCTGGGCATGGCGATCACGAAGAATATCGTTGATCTGATGGGCGGCACCATCACCGTGCACAGCGAAGTCGGTAAGGGCAGCCGGTTTGATGTTGTGCTGTCGCTCCCCATCGACGAAAACGCGGAAACATCGGTCGATGCCAAGGGCATTCTGCTGATTTCCGACGAGGATGTGCTCATCCGCAACATGCAGGCGTCCATGCAGGAAGCGAAGATCCCGTTCCATGCGGCTCGCACGGAGAACGAAGCGATGACGTTCCTGCACACCAGCCGCGCCGATGTGATCCTGATCGCCGGCCGTCTGCACGACAAGACCTTGCCCGAAACCGTACGGATGCTGCGCCAGTCCGCTCAGGATGCCGTGCTCATCTTCTGCTGCGATTACGCCCAGCAGGAGCAGGTGCATGAGATTCTGGTACAGACCGGTGTGGACGGACTGATCTCGCGTCCGTTCTTCCTGTCCAACCTGTCCCGTGCGGTCAGCCAGATCCGCAGCGGTGCAGAGACCACGCTTGAGCACAACCACTCGATCATGAACGGCATGCACTTCCTGTGCGCCGAGGATAACGAGCTGAACGCCGAAATCCTCGAAGCGATCCTGGAGGTCAACGGTGCAAGCTGCGTCATTTATCCCAACGGCAAGGAGCTGGTCAAGGCGTTTGCCGCTGTCAAACCGGGTGACTTTGACGCGATCCTGATGGATATTCAGATGCCGGTGATGAACGGTCTGGAGGCGTCCCGCGCTATCCGCAGCGGCGAAAACCCGCTCGGCAAGACCATTCCCATCATCGCCATGACGGCGAATGCCTTCACCGAGGATATTCAGGATTGCCTGCATGCCGGCATGAACGCGCATGTGGCGAAGCCGCTTGACGTCGGCATTCTGGAGCGTACCCTGCGTGGTTTAGCTGGCGAGTACCCCCCCGAAGACATTTGTTCGCCACAAGAAGACACGAGTCTGTGAACAGAGAATAAAATACTGTAAAACCCTGTTTTCAGTTGGCCCTTGGGCCGGATGGAGATGGGGTTTTATTTTGTGGTTGCAGCATAAAACGGCGGCAAGGGAAAATCCCTTGCCGCCGCCTCTGCTGATTGTCTGCCTGTTGCAGTTATTTATCCTGATACATTCTGTACAGGAAAGTTACGATCTGTGCTCTTGTGCAGTTGTTGTTCGGTCCGAACAGGCCATCGCCGATACCGCCGGTGACAGCATTCTGCTCTGCCCATGCGACTGCATTTGCGTAGTAAGCATCCGATGCTACATCGCTGAATGCCGCGTTTTCGCTGACCTCAGTGCTGCCTGCCGTACGGTACAGGAAGGTCACGCTCTGTGCTCTCGTGCAGGTGGCATCAGGACCGAAATGCGTATCATCCATACCGTTGGTGATACCGTTTTCAATCGCCCACAGCACCGCCTTCTCGTAGTAGCTGCCGGAGGTAACATCCGCGAACGGATTGCTGCTGCTCTTCGGCTCCGGAGAACCTGCTGCACGCCACAGGAAGGTCACGATCTGCGCTCTCGTGCAGAATGCTGCCGGACTGAAATGCGTATCGTCGGTGCCCGAGGTCACATTCTGCTCTGCGGCCCAGCGAACCGCGTTGTAGAAATAGGAATCGCTCGGTACGTCCACGAAGAAGTTCAGGATGCTGTTGTCCTCCATGAAGGTGGCCTCAACCGTGATCTTGCCGCTCGGCATCTTGAAGGTGTACGTCTCACCGGCCTTTACGGTCGTGAGGTCGATCTTGTTGCCGTTGGCATCCAGAACCGTCAGGGTTTCCAGCGTCCAGCCCTGATTGGGCTTGACCGTCAGCGTTACGGTGCTGCCAGCGGAAGCCGTCTTGCGGTCGATCGTGACCGTGCCGTTCTGGCTGTTCTTCACCGCGATGTCGTAGGACGCAACAGCACTGCCGCCGGAGCTGCCCGAACCGCCGGTGCTCGGCTTGGTGGTTTCCGGCTTTTTCAGGGTGATGTTGTAGACGATGTTGCCGTTGGCATCCAGAATGGTGTAGAATTCTTCATCCTGTGCCTGTCCAATCTTGTAGCCGCCGTCCTTCGGCAGATATGCCGTAATGCCGTCAAGACCGTCCTTTGTGTAGCATTCAAGTTGTACATACTTCAAAGTAAGAACAGAGGTATCGTCCATGGTCAGCTTCTTTGTGCAAATCCGTGAACCTTCGACACCGCCTACGGTAATCTTACTGTTAATCAGCGTTACACCATAGCTGTAATCATCCTCAGGATTCAACGCCTGCGGTTGCGGGTTATCTTCATCGTCATCCCCAATACCGTAAACATTTGCAGTGATATCCTTGAAGATAATATCGCCGTTGTTATGAATGAACATAATTGTAGCGGAATTTCCGGTTACGGTAATTGTTCCGCCGGAAATGTTTTGCATTTGACCGATAACGACATTGCCTTCTGTCTGAATGGTTACATCCGGCAAATTATCTACAAGTCCCACAACAAAAGCATCCTTCAAGGTCAAAGTCTTGGTATCCTTGTCCCAATGATAAAAATCTTTATCCAAATCACCGTTCAGATTTTCATCCGAAAGATTAATAACATTTATGCTGTTTAGCTTTGTACCATCGGTAGCATAAGTGCACTCTTGCGAACCTATCCGAACATAAACAAAATCAGTACCGGTCAATTCCATTGCTCGAATAACTGCTCCAGCATCAACCGTATCATCTGCAAAAGCGAGGAGCAGCGCACCATTGTTTACGATTTTTCCCTTTGGTACAGCGCCTGCATCAGTTATAGCAATATCGAGCATTCCTTCGTTGATTAATTTGCCTTCTAATGTCATGGCCGAAGAGTCAATAATCGACACAGCCGTTCCTGCATTGATCGTAAATTCTGCGCCAGGCTTTACTTCCAACGTATTATTTTCGTCGATATCCATATCTTGCGTAAAATTGTTGTTGTCGCAGATTCCGTAAGCAATATAGCCATCCGTAGTCTGCACCAGTGCAGTCAGCTTTGCAGGATAAGTAACGTTGCAGGCCTTTTCTGCATAAACGTCAACGTCACCTTCTGCACCGTCAGCTGTTACGATAGCGTTGCCGCTGATTGTTAATGCTCCATAATTTGCGACAATAGCTACATCTTCATCGCTCTTTGCCGTTACCTTTGCATTGTCTTTTATGGTGATATTTCCCTCAGACGCAAAGATTGCGTCCTCACCACCTGTTGCAATTACTTCGGCACTGTCACCTATGCTGACATTTCCTTCATTTACATAGATTCCGTCACAACCGCCTGTTGCGGTTACTTTTGCATTGCCGTTTATGTCGATAGTTCCGTTAGACGCATAGATTCCGTCAAAATCACCTGTTGAAGTTGATGTCACATTTGCATAGCTATCAATTTTAATCTTATCATAAGCGAATATTGCCTCCTGTTCAACAGCAATATTCACTGTGCCGCCATGAATAAATACATTGCCGCCGGATATTTTACCGGTCTCATCATCCATTTCACCATCTGCGCAAATGCCACAAACATCTTCAGCCTCAGAGCTGATATTCAATGTACCGTTATTGATTGTAATATCGCCTACATAAGTATATAAGCCATAGCCGTTCTCGGAAGGCGTAACTGTAATATTGCCACCATTTACAGTGATATTTTTGTCAGCGTCAATGCCCTCCTGACAGGAAAGCACAAGTGTTCCGCTGTTTACAACTACATCGTCTTCGGCTCTTATTGCATAATTCGCGTCCTCAACTGTAAGCTGACCGCTTCCGCTGATATTGATTGTGCCGCCAGAAACTATACCGTGCATTGCCGAAAACTCATTTATTCCGTTTATCTCAATATCTACATTATCAGCAAAATCGATTGCCGGACCGCCTTCAATTCGTTTTATTGTTGCATTGTTCAGCACCAGTTTTGCGTTTTTGTCTTCTTCTGCAGGAATAAACGTGATTGTACCGTTGCCTGCAACGTAAACGGTTTCCTCCGTTGGCATGTTTTCGTCATACAGATAAAGACCGGTGTTGGTTACGTCACCGCCGGTAACAACAGGCTCCTTGCCGTTTTCGACGATTTTCGTAACATTGTTTTCGGTAATAATCAGTCTGCCGTCGCAGGTATAATCACCTAAAATCGCCTTTACTCCGGCAGTGGAGACGGATGCCAATTTACAGCCTTTAAAATTAGTGTTACCGTTAATTGCAAAGTTGCTTGATGCCGTTGCTACAACTACATTATCGCAATTTTCAAACAATACATTTCCTGAGCCTGCATAGAGAGCCGTTACATCGTCTGTCTGAACAGAAACGGATTTGCAGTTTCTAAACGTGATATTATCAGAGGCATAGACAGCTTGCATATTATCATTACCTGTAATCTGCAAACTTTTAGAATCTTCGACTACAACATTTTCCGCATATATTGCCTGAGAAGCGGTTCCTGTGCTGTTAATCACAATATCGCCATTCGGTGCGCTTAATGTAGCCGTACCGCCAGCCTGAATAATCGGTCTTAGTGTAGAATTTGTCGCGTTGGATTCGATGTTCAAATCTCCTGCTGCTGCTTTTAAGGAAAGATCCTTGGATACATTAAACATTGGGTTTGCATTACCAGCAGATAGTTCAATATTGCCTTCCAGAGAAAGATTATCCGTATCAGCAACTGCAGAATTTCCGCTGGTTTCCAAATGAATATTGCCACTGGTCTTTACATCTACATTTGTATCAGAGCCAGTTTTGTGGAATACATTATTGCGACCCTTTACATTAACATTGCCGGAATAACCGTCTGCAGTCTTGAAAGAACCGCCAACAGCTACAGCCGGAGAACTGCCGGTCTGCTCTGCTGTAAAATCCACATCACCGCCAAGCACTAAATTAGCTGAATTCACAATTTCAACTGCATAATAACTGCTGTTACTCAACGTCAGCGACGTACCTTCGTCACCGGTAATGGTAAGCGTTCCGCTTTCAACCGTAAGCGCAACCGGTCCACCGCTTGTAAAGGTAACATTACCGTGGACGGTAATAGTCCCATTATTATACTCTACATACGTCCCCCCTCAGGGACATTTGTCTCCTCTGTAGGTACAAACTTATCTACAACCTTGTACTGGCTTCCATTACCGGCCGCCGGAACATAAATTCCGCCATCCTCCAATGTCTCAGAGCCAATTTGAACTTTGGTTTCTGTCTCGCCTGCCGCAAAGGCCGTCGGCAGCAGGGTCATCACCATAGCCACCGTTAGCAGCATGCTGATTATTCGTTTCCTCATTTATTTTTCCTCCTTTTCCAGTTCCTGCAGGCAGATCATGCGGTATCAAACAAGTCTGCAGCGTCTCTATTTTCATTATATCTGCTCCGCCGGAAATGTAAATCGTTCCAAAGTATGAGATGACGGTATAATCGCATGGTCAGCCTCAGCAAAGTGCCGCTGTTTTACTATATAAATTTGAAAGGAATTTGCGCGATAAACCTCGATAAATACACAGATCTGTGTTATTCTGTATTTATTCCATGATAAACGGAGAAACCATTATGCTGCTCGAATTTGCCTGCTCGAACTATAAGTCGATCAGAAAAGAAATATTATTTTCTGCCCTGGCCGGTAGTGATACCGCTTTGAAAGAAAACACGCACGAAATCTCTGCAGAACGCATCCTCAAATCAGTGGTTATTTACGGCCCCAACGGCTCAGGAAAGAGCAATTTTATTGATGCTATCGCGTTTGTGCAGAACCTTGTGAGGAGCAGCATTCACAACCAGATTGGACAAGGCATTCTCTATTCTCCTCACAAATCGGATGGATTTTCCAAAGAAAGCACCTATAAAATCCAGTTTGTCACACAGAATGTTCGATTCGCTTTTGGCTTTTCCCTGCAGAACATGCTTATTGCCGATGAGTACCTCTATTATTTCCCAAATGGCAGACAAACGAAAATTTATGAGCGCACCGGCGAAGCATTTACGGTAGGCGATCCATTCAAAGGCCAACTGAATACCTGCGAAGCTGTCCTCAAGCCGAACCGTCTGCTGCTTTCCTGTGCGGCAAATTTCAGCTCCGTTGAAGAAATTGCAATGGCCTATCGGTTCTTTTGCGACGAGTTGATTGTATATACTCCCAGCAATCAAAAGCACTGGATAATGGATTCTCTGTACCAAATTTATACGAATCCGCAAATAAAATCTGCTGTTTTGCAATTCTTGGCGCAGCTTGGCACCGGAATTCAGGATATTCGTGTGTTGATGGAACAAAGCAAACGGCAAACGAATTCATTGCAACCTGACACGATTCCAAAGACGGCGCGTATCATTTATGATACATTTGAGGTCGATTTATCGGAAGAAGCTGCGGGTATCCGGAAATTGATTGGACTTTTGTACCCTCTGATCGACTGCATAACCAATGACAAGGTTCTTGTCTGCGATGACCTGACAGGCAGCCTTCATCCGGCACTCGTCCATGGCCTGATCAAACAGTTCACGTCCGCACAGACTCATCCGTCTGCACAGCTGATTTTTACAACGCACAAAACCAGTCTGCTAAACCTCAGCGTATTCCGACGCGATCAGATCTGGTTTACTGAAATACAGAAAACCGATCGTTCGACCGAACTGTATTCGCTTGCTGAAATAAAAAATATTCGCAAATTGCAAGTGCAAGTTGGACACCTGCACGGTAGAAATTAGTTAATCAGAG
>CAVLCS010000030.1:0-26416 GCA_963661675.1 Bulleidia sp. | reverse complement strand
CCATAGTGATTGCCCTCCCTTGGCAGATGTTGTGTGCAAACTTCATTCTACCATGTTTGGAAAATCACTATGGATTTTTTAGGTGTCCAACTTCATTATGCAATCAACCTTAGGAATTAGTAATTAGGAATTGCCGTGATCCGCAGGCATGAATTCACCTATCACAAAAAATTACTAATTTCTAATTACTCATTACTAATTTTCAATAACTGTCCACAATGTGCAGACATTCGTTTATTAACCGTGGATTTTTTGGGACTTTTTTCGGTAGCCAAGGGCAGGGCTTTGTATTATAATAAATAATACATTCCATTCATAAAAGTAATATCACCGAGATAGACCGTGATATATAAACCCGGGAATGTCTTTAGGCTTATATTTGAAAGGCAGGCTATTCACTATGGCAGACAATCGTATCTACAATTTCTCCGCAGGTCCCTCCATGCTTCCGGTTCCGGTGCTTGAGCGCTGTGCAGCCGACATGCTGAACTATCAGGGCTCCGGTATGTCAGTCATGGAGATGAGTCACCGATCTAAGGTATATGACGGCATCATCAAGGAGACTGAGGCTACTCTTCGCCGTGTACTCTCCATTCCGGACAACTACAAGGTTCTGTTCCTGCAGGGCGGCGCTACCACCCAGTTTGCAGCGATCCCGATGAACCTGCTCAAGACCGGCAAGGCTGACTATGCGCTGACCGGCAGCTTCGCTTCCAAGGCTTACAAGGAAGCACAGAAGTTCGGCGACATGCACGCTGCATTCTCCTCCAAGGAGACCAACTTCGACCACGTTCCGACGCAGGACGAGCTGGATATCCGTCCGGATGCCGACTATTTCTACATCTGCGCCAACAACACCATCTACGGCACCGAGTATCAGTACGATCCCGAGACTCCGGCAGGCGTTGAGCTGGTAGCCGATATGTCCTCCAATATTCTGTCCAAGCCGGTTGACGTTTCCAAGTACGGCGTCATCTACGCTGGCGCACAGAAGAACATGGGCCCGGCCGGTGTTACCGTTGTCATCGTCCGCGAGGACCTGCTCGGCAACTATCCGCTCGAGAAGTATCCGGTTATGCTCGACTGGAAGACCATGGCCGACAAGGATTCCATGTACAACACGCCTCCCACGTACGGCATCTACGTTCTCGGTCTGGTTGCCAAGTGGGTTGAAGACATGGGCGGCGTAAAGGCCATGCAGGAGCGTGCAGAGAAGCGTTCCTCCATGCTGTATGACTACCTCGATTCCCAGGACTTCTACAAGACCGTAGCAGCAAAGGATTCCCGCAGCCACATGAACGTAACCTTCCGCACCGGCAACGACGAGCTGGACGCAAAGTTCGCTAAGGAGTCCATGGCAGCCGGCATGTCCAATCTGAAGGGCCACCGTTCGGTAGGCGGCATGCGTGCTTCCATCTATAATGCAATGCCGATCGAAGGCGTTGAGAAGCTGATCGACTTTATGAAGAAGTTCGCAGCTGAAAATCAGTAATTTTTAACGAAAAGGCACCATCACCGTAGGGGCGGACCAATGTGTCCGCCCTGTTAAAAAGCAGCGACCGGTGAAAAGGGCGGACACATTGGTCCGCCCCTACGAAAACGCAATGAAATCCGGTAAATGGTGCGCTATTATGAATAAAAGAGGAGTAATTCCCATGTATAACGTAAAACTCTACAACAAGATCTCGAAGGTAGGTCTGGACGATCTCGATCCGGCAAAGTACACCTGCTCCGAGGATTTCACCGATTATGACGCCGTTCTGGTTCGTTCTGCCAAGCTGCATGACGTTCAGTTCCCGAAGAACCTGCGCTGCATCGCTCGTGCAGGCGCCGGTGTCAACAACATTCCGATCGACCGCTGCTCCGAGGAAGGCATCGTAGTCTTCAACACCCCGGGTGCAAACGCTAACGCGGTTAAGGAGTTGGTTATCTGCGCACTGCTGCTCGCTTCCCGCAAGGTTGTACAGGGCGCTAACTGGGTCAAGGGCCTGAAGGGCACGCCGGACATCGGTCCTGCTGCCGAGAAGGGCAAGGCTACTTACGCAGGTCCGGAAATTGCCGGCAAGAAGCTGGGCATCATCGGTCTGGGTGCGATCGGCGTTAAGGTTGCAAACGCGGCTGTCGGTCTGGATATGGAAGTCTGGGGCTACGACCCGTACCTGTCGGTTGACGGTGCACTCAAGCTGTCCCGTTCTGTAAAGCATGTTACCGAACTGGACGAGATTTTCGCAAACTGCGATTACATCACCATTCACGTTCCGCTGACTCCGGATACCAAGCACACCATCAGCGAGGAAGCCATCGGCAAGATGAAGGACGGCGTTCGTGTCATCAACCTGGCACGCGGCGAGCTGGTTGACACCAAGGCGATGGCCAAGGCACTCGAGAGCGGCAAGGTTGCAGCTTACGTTTCCGACTTTGCATCCGACGAGATCCTCGAGCAGGAGAACGCTATCACGCTCCCGCACCTGGGTGCATCCACGCCGGAGAGCGAGGACAACTGCGCTAAGATGGCCGTTTACGAGATCACCGAGTACCTCGAAAAGGGCACCATCCGCAATTCGGTCAACTTCCCGAACCTCAAGGTTCCGTACGAAGGCGGCTACCGCATCTGCATGATCCACAAGAACATCCCGAACATGATTGCATCCATCACTTCCGCTGTTCGCTGCAACATCGAGAACATGGGCAACCGTTCCAAGGGTGACTATGCGTACACCATCATCGATACCGCTGAGGCACCGACCGAGGCTAACCTCGATGAGCTGCGTGCGATCGAGGGCATGATCTCTGTTCGTACGATCTGATTTCAATAAAATAAGCAAAACCGCTCTGAATGCAGATTCAGAGCGGTTTTTTTGTTGCTTTTCTGTGCAAGTTGAATATTGTCGAATTTGGTCGAATTTTCGTAGAATATGGAAATGCAGGACACGTCCTGCAGGATGACTATTTTTACAGGAGGCTTCTCAATGGAGAACATACGCATTTACGAGGAGGACGGCTACATTCACTTTATCATGCGTCCGGAGGATTTGATGCGGCTGCGCTATTCGACCGAGGCGAAAACGCCGTTTGTGGACTTCATGGACCGCTGGCTGACCCAGATGAAAACGCAGGTCCGCGAGAACACGATGGACGGCTACCGCTACGCGTTTGAAAAACACATCAAGCCGTTTTTCACCGCCCGAGGGACAACGCTGGCTACGGCTCGGCCGATGGATTTTCAGGATTTTGTCAACCTAAAGTTCGATCAAGGGCTTTCCCCGACTTCAATCGTCAAATTCCATTCCATCATGCACAAATGTCTAAAATACGCGGTCGCACTGCAGATCATACCGAATAACCCATCGGATAACGTCATGCTGCCCAAACGGACACGATTCCGTGGACAGGTGTATGACCGGACGCAGATCAACATCTTTCTGGCGGCGGCGCTGCAGTCACCGGCGGAAGCGGCGTTTGTGCTGGCGGCAACGTATGGTCTGCGCCGCAGTGAATGTGCCGGTCTGCGCTGGCGTGCCGTGGATTTTCGGGCACGCAGCATGGTCATCAACCACACGGCGGTGCTGTCTTCCGGCCGCGTGATCTACGCGGACAGCGTAAAGACCAAATCCAGCTATCGGACACTGCCGCTGTCCGATTCGCTTCGGCGGTATCTGACCGATCTGCGCCGCAGACAGAACGCCAACCGCAAAAAATACGGCAAAGCCTACTGCCAGAGCGATTACGTCTGCTGCCGTGAGGACGGTTCACCGCTCCGGCCGGATTACATCTCGCGTGAGTTCGAGCGGGTGTGCAGGCGTGCGTGTCTGCCGCGTATTCGATTCCACGATTTAAGACATTCGGTCGCGACCATTTTATTGCAGCAGGGCTTTTCCCTCAAGCAGATTCAGGACTGGCTGGGGCATTCCGACATTTCCACTACGGCTAATGTCTACGCGCATGTGCCGTATGTGGAAAAGGTGTCCATCGCCAAGAGTGCAACCCCGATTATCGGCAACTGATGTGCATTCTGGAAATGTAACATAATCGTAACATTTCTGCGGGTTATTTCACCATTGTTACACTTTGTCGCCTGACCTTGTATGCGGGTATGGGATTGCGTATAATGTATATTGTATAAGAATAACAAGGATAGAGAACTTTACACAATATACAGGTGAAGCATATGTTCAAAAAAACACTTTCCGCGCTGGCGGTTGCGTGTGTGATGCTGGTGAGTGCGGCTGCGGCCGGCACCATTTTTCCGGCAGAGTATACCGACATCGACGGCGTGACACGCGCAGGCTATCTCGATGAGGACGGCATGACCGTTCTCCCGTTTGCCTACGCACAGGCAGGCGATTTCGCGGACTGCGGACTCGCTGCCGTAGAAAACGAGCAGTGGCAGACAGCGGTTATCGACCGCTCGGGCAAGATCGTCATCGCATACGCGGATTCGCCGGTTTCGGTAGATTTTTCGGATACCATGGTGGCGTATCGTTACACCGATCACAGCGTGTACTACACGACCGACGGCAAGCGTGTCGGCTCGTATCCGGGTGCAGTCGGCTTCTTTGAGGACGGCCTGCTGCTGTGCAAAAATGCGGATACCGGTCTGTATTCCTACGTCAAGCAGGACGGCTCGACCGCCTTTTCAGGCAGTTACCGCAAAGCCGGTGCATTCTCGAACGGCAGAACGCTTGTGCAGACGCAGGACGGCGATTATCAGGCCATCGACACTAAGGGCAGCGTGCTGTACACCCTGCCGGGTGATGTGATGCCTTCCTACATGACGATTTACGGCGATAGCACGGTGGTCGTCACCAACGGCACCAATCAGGCGCTGTATTCGCTCTCCGAGGGCAAGCTGCTGACCGAGTTCCTGTACAACACCATTTCGGAGTTCCACGACGGAGAAGCGATGGTCCGGCAGATCAACCGCTGGGGCATTATGGATACCACCGGCAAGCTGCTGACGGCTCCGACGTATTACTACCTGTCCTACATGGGTGAGGGTCTGTACGCTGCCCGCAGTGAGGACGGCTCGGTCTCCGCGGTAGATGCAGGCGGCAGCCTGTCTTATCGCACACTGAGCTACATCAGCGGCTTTTCCGAGCTGCGCTACGGTCTGTCGTGGCACAACACCGCAGACGGCACGCTCATCTTCTTCCGCAAGAACGGCGGCTTTGCAGCGTCCATCAAGGATGCGGAGAACCCGACCATTCTGACCGAAAACGTGGTCTGCGTGACGCAGGACAACACCCGCAAGTACATTGATCTGCGAAACGGCAAAACACTGTTCGAGCAGCCGAAATCGTTCGACCTCGGCGGCGGCATCACCGCCAAGACCGTACATTACGAGAAATTCATGGGTTACCAGCAGGACGGCACGGAGCACGGTTGGAATGTCGATTTTCCGGAGATCAGCGGTCTGAGCGACAAAAAGGTGCAGAACACCATCAACAGTGAGATCCGCTCGTTCTTCCTCAAGGGACCGTCCGTCACCGCTGAGTACGATGCACTCGAGGGCAGCTACGGCGCGTCCGTGGAAGGTTCGGTGCTGGTTGTCTGGGCGAACTGTGTGAGCGGTAAGGGTGCAGGCTCGTCGGTCTGGAATAACTGTCTGGCGTTTGATCTGCACACCGGTGCACAGTACACGCTGAACGACTTGCTGACCGGCGATTATATCGAGACGGTCAAGAAAATGCTGCCGGACGATCACGCGATCTATCTGTACAGCTATCCGCGCATCAGCAAGGAAGGCGTGACGTATTTTTACAACGAGTACGAGAGCGATTCCCGCAGAGCGTATACTGAGGAATATCTGCTGACGTTTGAGCAGCTTTCCGGCGTGCTGAATCGGAACAGCGCGTGCTATAAGGCACTGCTGACGCCGTATTCGCCCAAGGTTACGGCCTCCGCGACCGGTTACAGCGATGTGAGCAGCACCTACTGGGCGCTGCCGTACATCAACACGGTAACTGAGCAGAAGCTGATGACCGGTGCGAACGGCAAGTTCCGCCCGAGCGATAAGATCACGGCTGCTGAGGTCTGCACGACCATCGCGCGTCAGCGCGGCCTGTCCGGCAACGGTACGCTGCCCGCAGGCGTTCGTGCCGGTGAGTGGTACTCGGATGCGGTAAGCGCCGTGTACGCAAACGGACTGCTCGAGGGCTTGAGCGATAATTTCCAGCCAAACACGGCCATGACCCGCGAGAATGCGATGCAGCTGTTCGCAAATCTGCTGCTGGCAAACGGAACCACGGTCATGAGCGATGCGGAAACCGCACAGACGCTGGCGGCTGTCAAGGACGCCGGTTCCATCTCTGCGGACCGCCGAAGCGCGGTTGCGCTGTGCATGCAGAAGGGTCTGGTGCAGGGCTTTAGTGACGGTACGATCAAGCCGCAGGGTACGTTCACCCGTGCGGAGTTCGCAAAGCTGTTGACAACGATTTGATTGAAAATGAAAAATGGAGAATGGAAAATGCTCGTGCGGCATTCCATTCTCCATTTTTGTTTAGGTATGAGCCCCCCCCCCGGAGACGCACACTCTCCGGGGGTTTCTTTCACATCGTTTGATAATTGTTGCTTTACCAAACCCTGGCAACGGGAAGAGATGTGAACGATAAATATATCGTTAGTTACAGTATAACATCGGCTTTGGCATCGTGCAAGCGGATACCGATATTTATTTGTCGAATCTTGTCGAATAAACGACGGTATGCTATAATATATGTATTGCTTTACCGAAACCTAGCAATAGGGGGAGGTGCATGTTTATGACGATATGTTTATCGTTTCTCTGCTCAATCATGGCAAGTGTAGTCGCACACTACATCTGCAAATGGCTCGATGAGCGGTGGTAAAGCAACCCCAGGGCCTCGGCATAAGCCGCCGTAATGGAATAGAAAACCCCGGAGACTCACACTCTCCGGGGTTTTCGCAGTTTATGACGATGTTTATCGTTGTTTATAGTATAGCACCGCTTTTGCAATAATGCAAGTACTCCGCTGATTATTTTACCGGAATCGTGGTATCGCCGATGGTGACGGATACCACTTCATCAAGCGGGAGAATGGTATCGAACGTACCCTGGCGGGTGCAGACGGTTTTGCCGTCATGCGGATCCATGCTGCCGCCGTAATCCGAGAAATCGAGCACGGTGCCGTCCGTCTTGGTGACGAGCAGCTTGGCGGCATACGATTCCCACGTGCTGCGCATGCTGGCGGGTTCCTGACCGCTCTCATACGGGTACGGGATTTCCTCGCCGTCCTCGTTGTAAACGGTATCGAATTTCGCCTCACCGTCCACGGTGTACACAACGTGATAGCCAATCGGAGAAATAACGACCTTATCGACAGACGCGCTTAGACCGTTCACATCAATGGTCTGACCGGCGGGCAGCTCAACCGCACTGTTGTCGGCTTCCAGCTTGAACTTGAGGTGCCACGTGCCCTTGGCGATGGTCTGCAGCTCACCGGCTTCGCTGTTCGGCACGCACAGGTCGCCGAGCGTGATCTTGACCGTGCCGCCGGTCTGCACGGCATAGTTATACGACATGGTCTCCACGTACTGGATGGCGTTATCGCTCGGATCCTCGTCGTAGAAGTAGCTGCCGCCGGTCGCACCGTCTACGCCTTGACCAATCGTGCTATCGGAGCGCTTCCAGTACAGGTCGTACAGGCCAGTATCCGGATTTTTCGTGCAGTCAAACGCCGAACCGTCGTCCTTCTCGAGCGTGTAGGAGATAAGGTAGTTGTAGCCGTCGAACAGGATCGCATCCGCGGTGACGGTCACGCCGTGCGACGTATCGCTTGCGCCGATCGGATGGCCGATCTGGTCGATAATCTCGGTGTCCGCCGTCGGACCGAATACACCGGCGAATGCGTCACCTGCGGACTTGAACACGCCGGTCGCGCCTGCGCCGATGCTAAGCACCAGAGCGGCGGCCACGCCGACTGCTGCGATACGCGGGAAGCGGCGTACCCGATGGGTGGAAACCGGCTGTTCCGGCTGCTCGGCGGCAGCCATCAGGCGATCGACCATGCGGTTTTTCGCTTCTTCGGAGAAGTGCAGTTCATCCAGTGCGGAATTATACGTTTTGTTATCATTATACTCTCTGTTCATAAAGATCCCCTCCCAAGGTGGTACGCAGGCTTTTGCGCCCGCGGCTCAGGTGTGCGGAAACGGCAGACTCGCTCTGACCGAGCAGAGATGCGATTTCACGCACGGAATAGCCCTCGTAGTAGTGCAGATAGACCGCTTCGCGGTATTTGCGCGGCAGAGCCATCACCGCATCAAGCACATCGGAATCCGGTGCGGCAGGCGCGGGTGTCGCGGCAGCGGCCTCCAGACCGACATTGCGCCGGTGTGCGGCCCGCAGGCTGTCCTTGCAGGCGTTGGCGGTCGCACGGATGATCCAGGCCTTTTCATGCGCCGGACTGTCAAAGGTCTGACCGCTGGTCAGCAGCTTGAGGAAGATATTCTGGCAGATATCCTCGGCATCGTGCGTGGACTTCAAATAGGTGTAAGCCAGCCGCAGGATCAGGTCGGAGTACGTCTGCACCAGACGTTCGGCGTCTGCCCTGTCAAATTGTTTCATTGGTTTCAGCTCCTTTGGAAAGCAACGTCGCTTCACCTATAATACGATTCAGAGTTGGATATGCTGACAGAGAGAATGGATTTATTTTAATTATACCATGAAATGGGGGAGTAATTGAGAATTGAAAATGGAGAATGGAAAATTACGTTATCCTTGCGCGTTGCACGAGTTCCGTCCGCGCTGTGTGGGCGGCCAATGGCCGCCCCTACGGTTGTACGATACATTATGGGATGGAAATATTGTCAAACGTATTTGATTATCATATTACGTTAAATTGTAGGGCGGGATGACCTCATCCCGCCGTATCTAAATGGGTGCATATCGTTATAAATGGCGGGGTGGGGTCACCCCGCCCTACATGAATAATCATGCCAAATAATTTAACACATACACCATAATGACGGATTTTTCGTAGGGTGCGACGACCTCGGCGCACCGTATCAAACGGTTTGCACACGCATAATCGTAGGGGCGGCCACTGGCCGCCCACGCAATGCTAAATCTGCACATTCATTTTCCATTCTCCATCCTCAATTCTCAATTATTCAACCCAAACGAAAAAAACTTCTGAATATAAGAAAATCCCTCTTGACAAAGCCGGCAATATAAGATAGAATAATCACGTTCGATGTAAAGGCAAAACACTTTACACTTCGTAGGGAGGATCACCATGAAGGCAACACCGCTTGAAATGAGCCTGCTGTTTGACTTTTACGGCGAGACCCTCACCGAGAAGCAGCGCGAGCTGTTCGACCTGTATTACAATGAAGATCTTTCGCTTTCCGAGATCGCCGAGCACGCCGGCATTACTCGTCAGGGTGTGCGCGACAGCATCAAGCGAGCGGAACACGCGCTCCACGAGATGGAGGACAAGCTCGGTCTGGTGGCCCGATACGGCGACACCGAGCGGTGTGCAGAAGAACTTCAGCAAGAGGTCGAGCATCTGCGTGCATTGAACGCCGCACAACTGCACAGTGCCGAGGTGGACGAGATTGTCTCCCGCATGACGGCACTGCTCGAACAGCTCAGGCAGGAGGCTTAACATGGCATTTGAAGGGCTTACCGAAAAAATTTCATCTGCTTTTAAGCACCTGCGCAGCAAGGGAAGGCTGACCGAGTCCGATATCAAGGACGCAATGAAGGAAATCCGCATGGCACTGCTCGAGGCGGACGTCAACTTCAAGGTCGCAAAGGACTTTATCAAGACCGTTACCGAAAAGGCAACGGACGCGGAGATCCTCGAAAGCCTGTCACCGACCCAGCAGGTCATCAAGATTGTAAACGAGGAACTGGTTTCGCTCTTAGGCGGCCAGACCACCCGTTTGACCATATCGCCGAACCCGCCCACCATCGTGATGATGGCCGGTCTGCAGGGCGCCGGCAAAACCACCAACTGCGCAAAGCTGGCCGCTCTGCTCCGCAAGCAGCAGCAGCGCCGCCCGCTGCTCGTCGCGTGTGACGTTTACCGTCCGGCCGCGATCGAACAGTTAAAGGTAGTTGGCAAGCAGCTTAACATTCCCGTTTTTGACGAAGGCCAGGGCGATCCGGTCGAGATCGCAAAGCACGGCATCGACTTTGCCCGCAAAAACGGCTATGATCTGGTTTTCCTCGATACGGCAGGCCGACTGCACATCGACGAAAAGCTGATGGACGAGCTGAAAAACATCAAAGCCACGGTCAAGCCCACCGAGATCATCCTCGTTGTGGACGCAATGACCGGTCAGGACGCTGTAACGGTCGCACAGACCTTTGACGAGGCCCTCGGCATCGACGGTGTGCTCATGTCCAAGATGGACGGTGACGCACGCGGCGGTGCAGCGCTTTCGGTCAAGGCCGTTACCGGCAAGCCGATCAAGTTCATCGGCACGGGCGAGAAACTCGGCGATATCGAGCCGTTCCACCCGGACCGCATGGCAAGCCGCATTCTCGGCATGGGCGATGTGCTGACACTGATCGAAAAGGCGCAGGAGTCCTTCGATCAGAAGCAGGCCGCCGAAACTGCCAAGAAGATGATGGCCGGCAAGCTGACGCTGACCGATTTCTACGATCAGCTGCAGAAGATGAAAAACATGGGCTCGATGGAAGAAATGCTCGGCATGCTGCCGGGTGTGGACGCAAAAGCCCTCGCCGGTGCAAAGATCGACGAAAAGCAGATGGCGCATACCGAAGCCATCATCCAGTCTATGACCCCGAAGGAGAGAGACAATCCCTCCATCATCAACTACTCCCGCAAGAAGCGCATTGCAATGGGCTGCGGACTGTCGGTCGAGCAGGTCAACAAGCTGCTCAAGCAGTTTGAGGCCATGCAGAAGATGACCAAGCAGCTGACCAGCATGGCACGCGGCAAGGGCAAAAAGCGCCGCGGCTTCCCGGGGTTGGGCAACTTCAAGCTGCCGTTTTAATCGCTATTCGTTTGTAAAGTAAATTTACAATAGATAAATTTCTATAACAGGAGGTGAAATTTCAATGGTAAAGATCAGACTGCGTCGCATGGGCGCTAAGAAGACTCCGTTCTACCGCATCGTTGTCGCTGATTCCCGTTACCCGCGTGACGGTCGTTTCATCGAGGAGATCGGCACTTACAATCCGCTGGCAGAGCCGGCTGTTGTCAACGTAAACGCTGACCGTGCTCAGGAGTGGATCAAGAACGGCGCTCAGCCGACCGATACCGTTCGCGGTATCCTGAAGAAGGCCGGTGTGCTGAATTGAGTGAGGTCGTCGAAATGAAAGAGTTACTGACTTATATAGTCGAAAATCTGGTTTCCGATCCGGCTGCGATTGCCATTACTGAGGAGATCGACGGCGATAACATCACCTACTCGCTGCGTGTAGCACCGGGAGATATGGGTCGCGTTATCGGTCGCCACGGCCGCATCGCAAAGGAAATCCGCACACTCATGAAAGCGGCAGGCAATCGCGAGAACAAGCGCGTCACAGTTGATATTCTCGACTGAGCCTGCGCGGATCGCGCCGAAGTGCTAAGCACTTCAAGTTGAATGAAGAGTCGGTGCCGTCAGGCGCTGGCTTTTTCCGAAAATCGCCGCAGCGCGGCGATTTTTTGTTTTATGCCGGGAAATTGCCCACGGGAAAACAGCGATGGCTCAGACTACCGTAGGGGCGGACCAATGTGTCCGCTCGGTAAAACGGAACGCCAATCCCTCGAAAGGGCGCACACATTGGTGCGCCCCTACGATAATGGGTTCCGGTGCATTTTACGGTTGCAAACGGTCAACAAGGACGCGCAATGCGCGCCCCTACAAGAATGGGGAATGCGCTTCGTTTTATTCAGTGCGAATGGATAACGATTGTAGGGGCGGCCATTGGCCGTCCATCCCGCCGTATCTAAATGGGTGTACATTGTTATAAACGGCGGAGCACCCCTGGGTAGCGCTTCCGACTGATAAATGAATTACCACAAATCAAACATCGCAGGAACGATAAAAAAACGCTCACAGGCAGGAGGAAAGAACGAATATGCCGAAGAAATTTTTAGAGGCCGGCAAGATCGTCGGCACGCACGGCGTGCGCGGCGACCTGAAGGTGCAGAGCTGGTGCGACAGCCCTGAGGTGCTGTGTGACTTTGACACGCTCTATCTGGACGAAAAAACGCCTGTGACCGTCGAAAAGGCGCAGGTGCACAAGAATGTTGTGCTCATGCACCTCAAGGGCGTGGACACGGTCGAGGCCGCCGAAGCGATGCGAAACAAGGTGCTCCACCTCGACCGCGAGGACGTAGAGCTGCCCGAGGACCTGGTGTTCATTCAGGACATTCTGGGCTTTAAGGTGTTCGATCTGCGTGTGGACCGCGTCATTGGCCGCATCCGTGACGTGCTGACCAGCAATCCGGCGCACGATATGTACGAGATCGCCGGTGAGGACGGCCGCCTGATCTATATTCCGGCCATCAAGCCGTTCCTCAAGGAGATCGACATGGAGGCCGGCGTGATCTACATCGAGAGCATCGAGGGTCTGATCGAATGAAAATCGACATTATGACGCTGTTCCCGGAGATGATCGACGCGGTTATGCGCGAAAGCATCATCGGCCGCGCACAGGACAAGGGCGTTGTCGAGGTCAAGGCGACCAACATCCGCGACTACGCGCTCGACAAGCACCATAAGGCGGATGACGCGCCGTACGGCGGCGGACGCGGTCAGGTCATGCTGGCCGAACCGCTCTATCTGTGCCATCAGGCGCTCTGCGCCGGCGAGCATGTACACACGGTGTTTCTCTCTGCACAGGGACAGCCGTTTAACCAGCAGAAAGCGCGGGAACTGCTCGCAAAGGAGCACCTTATTCTGGTCTGCGGCCATTATGAGGGCATTGACCAGCGATTTATCGACGAGTGCGTGGACGAGGAAATTTCCATCGGCGACTTTGTGCTGACCGGCGGTGAGATTCCCGCGATGGCTGTTGCGGACGCGGTATGCCGCATGGTGCCAGGCGTTCTGCCGGACGAGGAGGCATTCACGGCGGAAAGCCACTGGGACGGACTGCTCGAGCATCCGCAGTACACCCGCCCGGAGAACTGGCGCGGCAGGGAAGTGCCGGAAGTGCTGCTCTCCGGCCACCATGCGAATATCGAGGCATGGAGACGCGAAATGAGCCTGCGCCGCACGAAAAAGGATCGGCCCGACCTGTTTGCACAGTTTCAGCCGCAGGATAAGCGGGATAAGAAAATCCTTGATAAAATAAACAGCGATGAGCAGTAAAAAGAACCCTTCGGGGTTCTTTTTTGTTTTAACGGTATGCACGATTGATATTCACGGTACACGCTATCGTAGGGGCGGACCAATGTGTCCGCCCTTTTGAGGGATTGGCGTTTCGGTTGACAGGGCGCACACATTGGTGCGCCCCTACGGAAACACATGCCGTTGCTGTTAATCGGTGCAATTTGGCTGCACAAATGCGAAAAGAGAGCCTGCTCACACAGACTCTCTTTTCAGACAGCTCCAAAAGTGGAAATTATGCGTTTGTATCCTTGGACTGCTCGAGTGCAGCCTGCTCGGCTGCAAGGGCAGCTTCGCGCTTCTTCTCCAGACGCGAGCCGATAAAGTAGCCGATACCGGCCACAACGACCGCCCAGACGGTTGCGCTCGGCGATTTCGCCAGGATATCGCCCAGACCGGTGCCCTGTATCTTCTCACCGAGAATGCCGACCAGTCCACACAGGATATAGCCGACAGCGGCGCCCAGGCAGGTCAGCTGGAACACATGGCGCTTCATGCCGAAGATCTTCACATCGGCAGGATCAATATCTTCTTCTTCCTCTTCGGGTTCCGCATCGAGGATAGCGGGTGCAGTCTCGTCCTGCTCAGCGGGCAGGGTATCTTCGGCTGCGGCAGGCAGGATTTCCTGCTCCTGCACGTCGGAAACCGCCTGTTCTTCGTCCAGCGGCTGCTGATTTTCGCTCATAGCGAGCACTTCCTCTCTTTTCCGGAGAAACGGCGATGGTTCACATCATATTGTTATTGCGCGTGCTCTCGGACGGAATGATGATCGCGGCTACGATATACGCAAGCACGCCCGAGCCTGCAAGAAAGCAGACGAGCGCCCACGCCAGACGGATCAAGGTCGGGTCGAGATCAAAATATTCCGCGATGCCGGCACAGACACCGCACAGCATGCGGTTGGATTCACTGCGATACAATTTCTTGCCATTCATCGTAAAGTCTCCTTTTCTTTTATCATACGTTGTTTTGTGGATTTCGTCAAGTTACAGTTCAGACAGACGTGTAGTTATTGTCGGGTTTGTCGGCGGAAGTGAGGTTGATCTGGCCGGAGCCGGACACCACAGCCTGTACCTCGTACGGCGCATTTTCGGCGTGATTGTCATACACCACATCGCCGGCAGCAGCTTCATCGGCCTGAATGAGCACCTTGCCGTTCATCTTGACCGGACCGCCATTCGTCCGCGCCTGCACACGATAGTCGGCTTCGTTCTTCTCGAGTTCTGCGGTGATGCTGCCGTTGTTGGTGAACAGAGCGATGTTGTCAGCGTCAATCTGCCAGGTGCTGACCGTACCGTTTTCGCCAGAAATCTTGATGGAATCTGCGTCAAGCGAGGTGGTGATCGTGAGATTTGCCGACTGTCTGCACCTAATGCTGATATTCTTGTACCGGAGTTCGCGGCAGGGCGGCAGCGTCAGTTCAACCGTACCGCTGTTGGCCCAGACCTCGAGCGACCATTTATGGTTGCCGATTTTGCTTTCCGCCACGGAAAAATCGCCGTCTAATCCAAAATCCGAACCGGCACCGATCTCAAAATCGCCGCCCTTGAACGTCAGTTCGATGTTCTGGATATCGTCGAGCTTTTGCTCGGGCAGAGTGTAATCGTCAAGCTGCTCCTGCCGTTTATCGAGGTAATCCTGCACCCAGCCGGTGTCATTGCTGTCGATTTCATCGTCCGGAGAAACATAAGAATCGTGGATAGTATCGAGTTTATCGGTAATTTCGCGTGCGGCGTCGCTGAACGGATGCAGCGCACCATCGTAGTATACGCTGTAAAACTGTCCGCCGAGCACATGACCGACCGTTGTCAGTCCGACACCGACAGCCAGCACGGCAGCACAGGCAATGATGAGCTTTTTCATACATTTCCACCTCCTGTACGGCGGCATCTGTTATAAATCCAGTTAAACGGTGCACGCAGCACGGCAACGAAGGCGCGGAACACCGGCGGCACAAACAGAATGCTCAGCTTGATGGCCAGCAGTCCGAGCAGGATGCCGGCGGCAAAGGCGGCCAGTCCGTTGCCGAGCGTGACGAGCGCGTTCGCCGGAGTGGTCCACAGCGTGCAGGACAGCACGGCGAGTACGGCGCCGCCGCCGATCAGCGCAAGCGGAATGCCGTAAAGGATGAGCATTGCGGCGAAAATCACCGCGAGCACGGTCAGCACGACCGCCAGAAGCACGCCAAACACGGTCGCGCCTGCACCGAACACGAGCGGTACACCGATCGGAATGGCGAGCAGCACCAGCACGATGAGCAGCAGCGGACTGATACCGCGCCAGCGGCGCTTCTCTTTAATTGGCTGTGCGTGCGGTACAGCGGTCAGTTCGCGGTAGTCCGCAAGGATCTGCGCGGCAACATTGGCCGGATCGCCGAGTTCCTGAGCGGCTTTTTCCTCGTTTTCCGGGCCTGCGTCGTCAAAATATTCCTCGTAATAGCGCAGAGCGTTCGCGCGTTCTTCCTCCGGCAAAACCGAAAGCGCACGCCGCAGCGCTGCCATATATTCTGCTCTGTTCATTCGTTCACCCCTCCAAAAAAGATCGTGTCGATCCCGCTGCGGTAGTTCTGCCAGTCGATGCGGTGCTGCCGCAGAGCAGCGCGTCCGTGCTCGGTGATCTGGTAATAGCGTCGGTTGCGGCCCGCATACGCCTGATCGTAGGTGGTCAGACAGCCGTCCTTCATCAGCCGCCGAAGTACCGGATACAGCGTGGATTCGGAAATATCCAGCACTTTCTGCACGTCCTGCGTGATGCGATAGCCGTAGGTGCTCTCCCGCTCGACCACGGCAAGTACGATGCCGTCCAGCAGGGAGGACGAGATGGGATAGGACATGGTGCAGCCTCCTCTCCTGTGTTTCTAATAATATTATATGGGATATAATATAGTCCGTCAACAGGTATATCAAAAATAACTATGAAGGAATTGTAAATTTTGTGGGATCAGTGCAGGAAAAACACTGTTTTCGCATTGTATTCGGGGGAAAGATAGCGTATAATGGTATCCGTATAAGTATGGGCAGAGGAAACGAACGAAAGGGCGAATCTGATAAATGAAACTGGCTGTATTATTCGGCGGTATTTCGAGTGAGCACGATATCTCGTGCCTGTCTGCCGCTTCTATTCTGCGAAATCTGAATAAAGATAAATATGAGATCTATCCGGTCGGCATCACCCGCGATGGCGAGTGGTTCTACTGCCCGGACTGCGATCCGGACCGCGTAGAGAGCGGTGCGTGGGAGCGCATGAGCGACAAGGTAAAGGTCGTTCTGGCACCCGACCGCGGCATGCACGGCATGGTACTGCTCTGCGAAGGCGAAACCGAGGTTGTCCGTCTGGACTGCGTATTTCCGGTGCTGCACGGCGTCGGCGGTGAGGACGGCACGATGCAGGGTCTCTTGGAGCTGGCCGGCATTCCGTATGTCGGCTGCGGCGTAGCCGCAAGCGCCAACACGATGGACAAGGCGCTGACTAAAAAGGTCGTTGAGGGCACGGGTGTCCGTCAGGCGCGGTACTATCTGGCGCTGCGGTACGACTTCGAGCGCAACGCTGAGGCGGTTGTCGCTGCGGCAGCGGAAACCCTGGGTTCGTTCCCGGTGTTCGTCAAGCCGTGCTCGCAAGGCTCGTCCGTGGGCGTAGCCAAGGCGAACAACCTGCTCGAGCTGGCCGAGGGTCTGACCGAAGCCTTCAAGTTGGACGCCAAGGTGCTCGTCGAGGAGTTCATCGACGGCCACGAGGTCGAATGTGCCGTACTCGGCAACCTCGAGCCGCAGGCTTCCACGGTCGGCGAGATCGCACCGACGCAGGAGTTCTACACTTTTGACGCCAAGTACAAGGACGAGAGTTCGCGCCTGTACATTCCGGCGCACATCACGGACGAGCAGTTGGCAACCGTCCGTCAGGACGCGATCCGCGTTTACACCGCACTCGGCTGCCGCGGTCTGTCCCGTGTGGACTTCTTTGTCACCCACGACAGCGGCGAAGTCGTGTTCAACGAGCTGAATGCGATCCCGGGCTTTACCTCGATCAGCATGTACCCCAAGCTGTTTGACTACGAGGGCATCGGCTATTCCGAGCTGCTCGACTGCCTGATCTCTCTGGCACTGGAGGAGCATCATGGATAAACGCGCCATCGGCGTATTCGACTCCGGTCTGGGCGGTCTGACCGCTGTGCGCCGTCTGCACGCCCTGATGCCGCAGGAGAATATCATCTATTTCGGCGATACCGGCCGTGTGCCGTATGGTACGCGCGGCCGCGATATCATCACCAAGTACGCACGGCAGGATGTGGCGTTTCTGCGCCAGTTTGACCTGAAATCCATCATTATTGCGTGCAACACCGTGTCCGCGATCGCGCTCGACCTGCTCTCTGAGGAGAACGACATTCCGATCATCGGCACGGTCGAGCCTGCCTGCCGCCGGGCCATGACCATGACACAGACCGGCAGGGTCGGCGTTATCGGCACGGCTGCTACCATCCGCTCGGGCGCTTATGAGAAATATCTGCACAAGAAGGACGGCACGCTCGACCTGTTCACGCAGGCGTGCCCGCTGTTCGTGCCGCTGGTCGAGAACGGCCGCGTGCACCGCGGCGATGTGGTCATCGAGACCGTGGTGAAGGAATATCTCACGCCGCTGAAGGACGCAGGCGTGGACACGCTCATTCTCGGCTGCACGCACTATCCGCTGCTCGAAGAGGTCATCGGCGACTTTATGGGTCCGGACGTGACGCTCATCGACTCGGGTGCCGAGGCGGCTAACCTGGCCTCCACGCAGTTTGACCCGAACGAGGGCACGGGTACCACGCAGTATTTCGTTTCGGACGATCCGCAGGGATTCGACCAGCTGGCCGAGCTGTTCCTGCAGGAAAAGGTCGATGTCGGTGCGGAACTTGTGGATATTTCCCGCTATTAAGGAGCATAGGAATATGAAAAAGGACGTTTGGCTGACGATCTCCTCGCAGCAGCAGTTTGCGGGCTGTGATGAGGAGAATATCGATCTGCAAACCGCTGCCACGCTGTACGAGCGCGGCGGAAAATATTACATCGCATACGAGGAAAGCGAGCTGACCGGTCTCGAGGGCACCAAGACCACCGTCAAGCTGGACGGCAAGACGGTCGCACTCATCCGCACGGGCACGTTTCCCTCGCACATGCTGTTCGCCGAGGACGAACGCCATGTCGGCCTGTATCAGACGCCGATCGGCAGTGAAATGGCCATCGCCACCCATACCTCGCGGGTGCACAACACCATCGGCGAGAACGGCGGACACCTCATCATCGACTACACAGTCGAGGTGGACAATTCCCTCATGGGTGAACACCACTTTGAGATGACGGTATCGACCAAACCGAACATTCAGGTCGTTTAACAAAGTAAAAATAAGAGATTTAGATATAGGAGTGTACACATGAACGCATATGAGATCGCACGCGCTGAAGCAACCCGCGTTGTAGAAGCAGCGTACCGCAAGGCTGTTGCAGCAGGCGAGCTGCCCGAGGGCACCATTCCTCCGGTTGCGGTAGAAACCCCGAAGGATTCCTCCAACGGCGACTGGGCATCGACCTTTGCCATGCAGTGCGCAAAGCCGCTGCACATGGCGCCGCGCAAGATCGCAGAGAGCATCGTAGCCAACCTCGACCTCGAGGGCAGCTGCTTTGACACCGTGACCATCGCAGGTCCCGGTTTTATGAACTTCACGCTGAATCAGGGCTGGTACGAGCAGGCGGTCCGCGGTGTATTCACCATGGGCGAGAATTACGGCCGCACCGAGAGCAAAAAGCCGGAAAAGGTCATGGTAGAGTTCGTTTCCGCCAATCCGACCGGCCCGATGCACATGGGCAACGCACGCGGCGGTGTTCTGGGCGACTGCCTGTCCTCCGTGCTGGACTGGTCCGGCAACGACGTTACCCGTGAGTTCTACATCAATGATGCAGGCAATCAGGTAGACAAGTTTGCGCATTCCGTTGAAGGCCGCTACATCCAGGAGATCAAGGGCGAGGACGCGATCGAGTTTGACGCTTCCTGGTACCAGGGCGACGACATTAAGGCACTGGCGCATGATCTGGTCGAGAAGTACGGCGACAGCCTGCTCGAAAAGACCGCCGAGGAGCGTTTTGCCATCATCGAGGGCTACGGTCTGCCGACCAATATCGCCCGCATGGAGCGCGACCTCAAGCGCTACAAGATCAACTACGATGTATGGTTCCGCGAGTCCACCCTGCACGAGAGCGGCTATGTCAAGGAGACCATCGACATGCTGACCGCCAAGGGCGCGACCTACGAGACCGAGGACGGCGCACTCTGGCTCCGTTCGACCGATTTCGGCTGCGACAAGGACGACGTTCTGCGCCGTGCAAACGGTTTCTACACCTACTTTGCGGCAGATATCGCATATCACCGCAATAAGTTCGAGAAGCGCGGCTTCGACCGTGTTATCAACATCTGGGGTGCGGATCACCACGGCCATGTAAAGCGCCTGCAGTGCGCGCTGGATGCACTGGGTCTGGATGGTTCCCACCGTCTGGAGATCGTGCTCATGCAGCTTGTCCGCATGATGCAGGGCGGTGAGGTCGTTCGCATGTCCAAGCGTACCGGCAAGAGCCTGACGCTGACCGACCTGCTCGACGAGATCCCGGTAGATGCAGCACGCTTCTTCTTCAACAGCCGTGCCGCTGAGACCCAGATGGAGTTCGACCTTGACCTTGCCATCAAGCAGGATTCCGACAACCCGCTGTACTACGTTCAGTACGCACACGCGCGTATCTGCTCCGTGCTCAAGAATGCACAGGAGAGCAGTATTGCTCTGCCGGATACCGGTAAGACCGACCTGTCCGTGCTGACCGGTGCAGATGAGCGTCAGCTGATCAAGCAGATCGCTCTGCTGCCCGAGGAGATCGTGCAGTCCGCTGTCAGCCGCGATCCGTCGCGCCTGAACAAGTACGCCGTTGCTCTGGCACAGCAGTTCCATCATTTCTACAACGCCTGCCGCATCAAGGATGCCGAGCCGGCTGTCCGTGATGCACGTCTGACTCTGTGTCTGGCGGCAAAGCAGACCATCGAGAACGTGCTCAAGCTCATCGGCGTAGAAGCACCGGAGTCTATGTAATTCGCATACCCAATCGAACCGCGTTTTTTACGCGAGGAGAACCCACATGAAAAAATTAGCGAAAAGAATAGCAGCACTGGCGATGACGGCGGCCATGATGACCGCCTCCGCCGGTGCGATCACGCAGGACGGACAGAGCGAGACCTGGTTTGACGGCGTTTGGGCGCTCATCGATGCGTTCGGTCTCAAAGCCGAGCACGATCCGTACGTTCTGCAGAACTATATCAATAAATATCTGGCAAAGCACCCGGACGAGATGTACGACGTGCTCAACGACATTCTCTCGCTGCTCGATACGCACTCGATGTACCTGTCGAGTGAGGAGTATTCGCAGGGATTTTCGACGCTCGAAGGTTTTGTCGGCATCGGTGTCGGCCTGCAGGAGACCGAAAACGGTGTGCAGATCAGCGAAGTGATGAAATACTCTGCGGCGGAAGAAGCCGGTCTGCAGATCGGCGACCTGATTGTCAAGATCAACGGCGAGGACGCGACCAAGATGAAAAACGCCGACGTGGCTTCCAAGCTGCGCGGTGAAGAAGGCACGTCGGTCACCATTACGGTACGCCGCTACGGCCGCGATGTAACAGTAACCTGTGAGCGCCGGCAGGTCAATCAAGTTTACGTTTCCAACAAGACCATGGCGGACGGCGTGGAGTACATCAAGATCAGCGCCATCGGTTCGCAGAACGACTGGACGGCCTTTTCTGAGATTTGGGACAGCCTGCCGTCCAAGAACACCCGTGCGGTCATTCTCGACTTGCGCGGCAACGGCGGCGGACTGATTGACGCGGCACTCAAAATGGCGAATGCCATGACCCAGGGCAAGGACGTAGAACTGGCCGGTGTGCGCTACCGCGATGATATGGGCGGTCTGGAGCAGACCTACTCGACCGGCAATACGCTGCCGCTCAACAAGATCGTCGTTCTGGTGGACGGCGGCACGGCTTCCGCGGCAGAGCTGCTCGCGGGCAGCCTGCAGGATACCGGCTCGGCAACGCTTATCGGCAGCAAGACCTACGGCAAGGGTCAGGGTCAGTTCCATATTGATCTGGTCAACGGCGACAAGTTGGTTATCACTACGCTCGAACTCGAACTGCCCAAGCAGGGCTGCTGGGAAGGCGTCGGTCTGACGCCGGACATTCAGCTGACCAACCGCAAGGTGACGGTCAACACAAAGGACCTCAAACCGCTTGATACGAGCGCAACTCTGCGTTTCGGCGACAGTTCGGACGCGGTTTACGCCATGACTGAGCGTCTGTCGCTGCTGGGTCTGCTCACCGAAGCGACCAGCAAGTACGATGGCGATGTGATGGACGCGGTAGCGTCCTTCCGGTCGGCGTATGACCTGCCTGCGGCGCTGTATGCGTCTACGGATATGCTGAGCGCCCTCGATGAAGCGGTTACCGCGTTGAACGGTCAGACCTATATTGTGGACGATCAGCTGCAGTCCGCACTCGAGATGTGCAGGCTGGCGGCTGCAAAACCGCAGCAGTATACCGTCAAGAGTGACGGCACCTGGACGAAAAAGTAACTTTATTAACCTCAATACGAATATTTTTCATCTTCTTAGGAGGAAGAACAACCTTGGATATTCCTTTATGTCAATCCGAGCATAAACCGCAGCTTTTGCTGAACGATCCGGCGGCCATGTCGCTGTACCACAGTGCGCCCGAGCAGTTTGCGGGTGCGCTTGCGCCGAATGCCGCACTGTGCGATGCATGGGCGGAAGAACTGGCGCCGCTGCCGGTTGGTCTGGCGCTCGAGTGCCCGCCCGAACCCGATGTTGAACACTGCGAACGCCCGATCACGATGCACTACATCGAGCAGTGCAAGGACGCATTCCGTCCGCAGCTGCACGACGACGCTGCATTCTACTATCTGCATGGTGCGCCGACGTTTCCGGCACTGCGTGCCGCGGTGCTGGCCCTGGGCGATCTGTGCGGCCGCACGGTCATTGCAGAGCTGCACGTCGAGGACGACGAAGGCCATCTGCCGGACGGCACGGATGTGCGGGCCGCTATCGGCGTGCTGCAGCGCATCGGCGTGACCACCGTGCTGCTCAGTGCACATGATCCGGAATCGCTGACGCAGGCGCTTGAAATTGCCGCACCGTATGCGCGGCTGTCGCTCGGTGCCTGCATGAACGCGGACTGGCTGCCCAAAACCACGCTGTACAACACCGAGGTCATCGTGCCCGACATTACGGAGGCGTTCGTTGCGGCGCTGCACGGCGACAAGGTGGCCTGCCGGACGCTGCCGCGTGACCACGACGACTTTATCTGTGCGCCGGACGGCACGCATGCGCATTTCATCGACCCGACCATCGACATTTCGGACGAGATCGAGTGCGGTCCGCATCTGGACGAGGATCTCATCGAGGCTGAGGACGATTCGGGTGCGTTCAAACTGCTGCTCGAAACCGAAGAGGATGTTATCACGCTGGAGGAATCCCGCTACATGATCTCGCGTCCGCTGTGCCTGTGCGCGGAATCTGCCGACCTGCTTGAACAGGGGTTGCGGGTATTTCCGGGTCTGGCGCTGTATGACGGCACATGGGAGCAAGAAGATGCGGTTATCTCCTATTTCGAGACGAAATACGGCATGATCCGACTGTAAAATACAAGGACGCCGACCGTTTGCGTCGGCGCAGAAGAATAGAAAGGCAGGGTGGAACCTATGGACTGGAGAGAAGTTACGATCTACACGACGACCGAGGGTATCGGTCCGGTTGAGGCCCTCTTAGAGGACAACGGCGTAGAAGGCTATGTGCTCGAGGATGCGGCAGATTTTGAAGAATTTCTCAAGGACACCGAAATATACTGGGACTATGTAGACGAGGATCTGGTACGCGAAAAGCGTGCACAGGAGACCTGTCTCAAGATTTATCTGCCGGACAGCGACGAAGGTGCCAAGCAGTATGCGGATATCCGTGCGGCGCTGGAAAACCTCAAGGCACGGGACGAAGAGCATGCCTGGGGCCGTCTGTGCACCGAAACCGCATTGACCCGTCAGGAAGACTGGGAATGGGGCTGGAAGCAGTATTTCAAGCCGTTTCCGGTGGGACGCGGCTTTATGATCAAGCCGTCGTGGGAGACGGTTGAGGACCCGCAGGGACGCCGTATTCTCGAGATCGACCCGGCTTCGTCCTTCGGCACCGGCAGTCACGACACCACGCAGCTGTGCATGATGGCGCTCGAGGATGCAGTCAAGCCGGGCGACAAGCTGCTCGATATGGGCACCGGCTCGGGCATTCTCGCTATCGCGGCGGCTATGCTCGGTGCGGATGTGCAGGCCATCGTCGATATCGACGCAAACTGCCTGAAAACCGCACACGAAAATGCGGAAAAGAACCACGTTGTCATCGGCAAGGGTCTGTGCGGCGACGCACTGCGTGATCCCAAGCTCGCCGAGGACATCGGCAGCGGCTACGATATCATCGTGGCGAACATTGTGGCCGACGTTATCATCGGCATGTCGCCCATGTTTGTGGATAAGCTGGTCAAGGGCGGCACGCTGATCTGCTCCGGCATCCTCAACGAGCGTGCCGATGAGGTGCGTGCGGCACTGGAGAAGAGCGGATTTACGATTCTTTCGCACGAGAAGAGCGACGATTGGAGCGCTTTTGCCGCGAAAAAGTGATTTATTTCAGGATTCACGGAATGTTCACTTGCCAAACGGCTGTTTTTTTGCTAAAATAGGAAAGGTTATTTGATTATTATGCCTCGATTTTTTGTCAATCAGCAGCCGCAGGACGGCGTGCTGACCCTTACCGGAGAAAACGCGCATCACGCGGGACGTGTTCTGCGTCTGCGTGTCGGCGAAGCCGTTACCCTGTGTGACGGTGCCGGCACGGATTTTGACTGCACGGTGGAAGCCGTGGAGAAGGAAGCCGTGACCTGCAGAGTCGTAAGCTGCCACGCGGCGGATACCGAGCCGAAGCAGTCTATTACGCTGTTTATGGCGCTGCCCAAGGGCGACAAAATGGAATTTATCGTACAGAAGGCGGTAGAGCTTGGCGTCAGCCGCATCGTACCGTATCTGTCCAAGAATTGCGTTTCCCGACCGGATAAGACCGAAAAGAAGGTGGAGCGCTGGCGTAAGATCGCTGCCGAGGCAGCAAAGCAGTGCGGCAGAGGACGTCTGCCCGAGGTCGCAGCCGTGGTTCCGGTCGCTGAGGCGATCGCACAGGCGGCACAAAGCGAAACGGCACTGTTTTTCTACGAGAACGAGAAGCAGACCGGTCTGCATAACGCGCTTGCGGGCGGTGTCAAGGACACGGTTTCGCTGATGGTCGGACCCGAAGGCGGTTTCGATCCGGCCGAGGCAAAGGCAGCCGTGGACGCGGGACTGCGGAGCGTTTCGCTCGGCACACGCATCCTGCGGTGCGAAACTGCGCCGATCGCGGCGCTGGCCGCTGTGCTCTACGCTGGCGGCAACATGTGAAGAAGATAAAGGGAGTGTTAACCATTGGCCAAAAATAGTGTGGGTAAAAAGCCAATTTCGCAGGAAGAGTATACGACAAACAAGGTGCTCGCCGTATTCAGCGTGTGCCTGCTCGGCGTACTGGTCCTGATGATCCTCGAACGTCTGCTGGGATACAGCAACACCTGGAAGACCGGTGTGATGGTCACCCGTGTGCTGCTCGGCGTGGGCGTTGTCGGTGCAGTAGCCGGCATTATCATGCTCGGACAGGAGCATGCAGGCAAGCGCAGCAGTGTGCGCCGTATCGTGTGCGGCCGCAATGTGCTGATCGCAAGCATCGTTGCCGTTGTTTTCCTGACGGCGATCAACTACTACGGCACCATGCCGATCAAGGCGATGTACGTTGTTCTGCCGGTCCTGGCGGTTTACTATCTGGTGTACCATTCTTACGCACCGGAGTTTTTCCTCATCGCAGTGGATACCGGTGTTGGCGCTGCGGCAATGCTCGTCATTCACCGTGCGCTGATCTCCGCTAACCATACTTGGATGTCCACCGTAGCCGTAGCAGGCACCGGTGTGCTGGCGCTGATCCAGATCGGCGTTACCGGTTCTCTGCGCCGCAAGAAGGGCAAGTTCACTTTCCGCGGCAAGAAGATCGACACCCAGTTCAGCAAGAATGCGTACCTGATGCTCACCATTACGCCGATCGTGATGGTAGCGCTGATGGCGATCGTCGTATTCTCGGCAAGCCATGTCATGATCGCATTGGGTGCGGCAGCGGCATATCTGTTCATCACCGCGGTTTACTACACCGTGAAGCTGATGTGATAACTGCATTTTCCTGTCGAAACAGGATTCGTTTTGACAGCCATACAGCGGGCGGCGCAGCCGTCCGCTTTGTCATACCCGAAGGAGGGAACGTATGAGACGGTTTTTCGGCTTTCTGCTGACGATGGCGCTGCTCGGCGGCGGTGTATTCTGGCTGCCGTATCTGCAGGCCAAGCCGGTGGCCAACGTCTATCAGGCGGCAGACCTGCTGCGGCAGGATGCGGAGAACGGCGGAAACGGCGTTTCCTTCCGCGAGGACAACGTGGACGCGGATGCGGTGTACCGGGCGCTGGAGGCGCAGTATCCATACGCCTTCGCGCTGCACGCCGTGACACGGCCCAACCGGACCATCGAGCTGAACGCCGAGGTGTCGCGTCAGGCACGGCAGGAGCAGGCGTGGGAGTACGCCAAGGTGCTGGCGGCCGGTTCGGTCTCGCAGACTATGACCGCCGAGGAGAAGCTGCGTGCGCTGCACGATACGCTCATCCGTCAGTGTGAGTACGACGTGGATACGGCCGAGGAGACCGAGCCGGACGGCTCTGCACCTGCATTCGCGGCAGACGGCGCACTGCTCGATCATAAAGCCGTGTGCGCTGGCTACGGCCGCGCCTACGAGATGCTGTGCAAGGCGGCAGGCATTCAGGTCATCTACGTCGCGTCCGAAGAGATGAACCACGGCTGGAATGCCGTGCGGCTCGGCGGCACGACGTATTACATCGACTGCACGTTCGACGACCCGATCCCGGA
>CAVLCS010000029.1:0-26519 GCA_963661675.1 Bulleidia sp. | reverse complement strand
GCGGACTGATACTAATAGGCCGAGGGCTTGACCTTAAATGTTAGGTAACCTCGAAAGATAGCTTGCGAGTAGGATTGTTCAGTTTTGAGGGTGTAAATCTTCAAATAGTGCGTGATTATTGTGATGAGGGTACACCTGTTCCCATTCCGAACACAGTAGTTAAGCTCATTTACGGTGACAATACTTGGCTGGCGACGGCCCGGGAAGATAACTCATCGCGCACATCGAAGCAGCAACGAAAGTTGCTGCTTTTTCTTTTGCCATTATTCGTAGGGGCGGACCAGTGTGTCCGCCCTTTTCGTGCAATGATTTATTATAAAATGCATGCAGCACTTTCTTTTTGCTCGATTTTCCTGTACAATAGAACTATCGAAGAATTTTTCGCCTGCTGCCGGAAAATCCGCTTTTTCGTCGGCAGACCGACCAACGGAGGGAGAAATGTTATGTCGATTCAGGAAAACTGCCGTGTCGTAGAAAATACACGGCTGGGCGAAGGTCTGTATCTGATGGTGCTCGACGCACCGGAGATCGTAAAGCTGACGCAATGCGGTCAGTTCGTACATATCGCGTGCGGTGAGGGACACCTGCTGCGCCGCCCGATTTCGATCTGCATCTGGCAGGGCAGCCATCTGCGCATCGTATTTCAGGTAAAGGGCGACGGTACGAAGTGGCTGAGCGAACGCAAGGTCGGCGATGTGCTCGACGTGCTTGGACCGCTCGGACACGGCTTTGACGTGCAGGCACTGGGCGACCGCCCGATTTTTATCGGCGGCGGCATCGGTGTGCCGCCCATGCTGGGCTGTGTACGCACGGCTGTAGAAAAGGGCGCAAAACCGGCCGCAATCCTCGGTTTCCGCAACAAGGGCGCGGTAATTCTGGAGGGCGACTTCCGCGATGAATGCGAGACCTTTGTCACCACCGACGACGGCACGTATGCCCGTCATGGCTTTGTCACCGACGTGCTGAAGGAGCAGGTTGCAACCGCGACCGGCGTAGCTGCCTGCGGTCCGAAACCCATGCTGAAGGCGATTGCGGCGATTGCAAAGGAGGCCGGCGTGCCCTGTCAGGTTTCGATGGAGGAGCGCATGGGATGCGGCATCGGCGCCTGCCTGGTGTGCGCGTGCGCGCTCAAGTCGGAAAACGGAGAGACCCGTTACGGTCACGTCTGCAAGGACGGTCCGGTGTTTAACGCTGAGGAGGTCGAGTGGTAATGGCAGATTTAAGAGTGAATTTTTGCGGTGTGGAGCTGAAAAACCCGATCACGACCGCGTCCGGCACCTTCGGCTTCGGCCACGAGTACGGCGAATATTTTGACCTGTCCCAGCTGGGCGGCATCGGTGTTAAGGGCCTGACCCCGACCGAGCGTCTCGGCAATCCGGCGCCGCGTATCGCAGAGACACCGCAGGGTATCCTGAACTGTGTCGGCCTGCAGAATCCGGGCATTGACCGCTTTATCAAGGAGCAGATTCCGTTTCTGCGCCAGTACGACACCAAGATCATCGCCAACGTCTCCGGCAACACGGTTGAGGAATACGAGGGCATGGTCGAGAAGATTTCGGACGCGGACGTTGATCTCATCGAGATGAACATCTCCTGCCCGAACGTAAAATGCGGCGGCATGGCCTTTGGCACGCAGCCCAAGATGGTCGAAGAGGTCGTTTCGGCGGCCAAGGCCAAGGCAAAGAAGCCGCTCATCGTCAAGCTGTCCCCGAATGTCACCGACATTGCCGAGATTGCACGCGCGGCGGAATCCGCGGGCGCAGATGCGCTCTCGCTCATCAACACGCTGCTCGGCATGCGCATTGACATCGAGAAACGCAAGCCGATCCTGTCCAACGTGATGGGCGGTCTGTCTGGTCCGGCGGTGTTCCCGGTAGCGGTCCGCATGGTTTACCAGGTGCGCAAGGCGGTTTCTGTGCCGATTCTCGGCATGGGCGGCATCCGCACCGGACGTGATATCGTCGAAATGATGCTCGCAGGCGCGGACGCGGTTGCTATGGGCACGGTGATGTTCAACGACCCGACGGCTCCGGTTAAGGCCCTGAACGAACTGAACGAATGGCTGGACGCACACGGCGTGAAGTCTGTCACCGAGCTGTCCGGTGCAGTCGAGGTAGGCTGATGAAAACCACGGTCTACATCATCCGCCATGCCGAGGCAGAGGGCAACGTCTACCGCCGGTGCCACGGCCAGTATGACGCGCTGCTGACCACGCGGGCGTACAAGCAGCTGCCGTATCTGGCGAAGCGATTCGAGAATGTGCCGCTGACGGCGGTTTACTCGTCCGACCTGTTCCGCGCACGCGTGACGGCACAGGCGGTTGCGGAGCCGCACCATCTGACGGTGCAGCAGCGAAAGGTGCTGCGCGAGATCGACATGGGCGACTGGGAGGACATTCCGTGGGCCGAACTGCCGCGTATTTCGCCTGAGCAGTACACGCTGTGGTGTGCCCGTCCGTGGGATGCAGCGCCGCCGCACGGCGAGAGCGTCATGCAGGCCGGTCAGCGCATGCTGGACGGCGTACGCGCGATCATGCGCGAAAACCAGGGCAAAGAGGTCGCGGTGGTGACACACGGCAGTGCGATTCGCGGTATGCTGACCATTGCGCACGGCTTTGCGCCCGAGCAGATGGGTGAAATCGGCTGGGGCGACAACACCTGTGTCGCCAAGCTGGAGTTTGACGAAAACGGTGCTATCGACGTGGTGTATGAGAACGATGCGTCGCACCTGCCGCAGGAATATTCCACGTTTGCGTCCATCGGCTGGACGAACACCAAGGGCATTCCGGCGTCGCCGCAGATCTGGTTCCGCCGTGCGGACCCGAATAATCCACAGGATGTGGATAAAATCGTGGGATTCATGCGCGAGCTGCATAAGAACGCCTATGGCACAGATGCAAACCTCGATCCGGACGCGCTCATCTGCGAGATAGAGCGGGCGCAGAAGGTCTCGCCGCGGGCATGCACCTTCGGCTGTCTGGAAAACGGGGAAGAGGTCGCACTGGTCTACCTCAAAACGTGGTGGGACGAGCAGCCGGAAATCGGTCTGGTCGGCGGCTTTTGCATCAGCGGTGACTACCGAGGCTGCGGTCTGAGCGGACAGATCCTCGGGCAGGCCATCAGCGTGTACCGTGCGCTCGGCAAGCGAGAATTGTGCGCTCGTGTGGCCGAGAAAAACATGCGGGCACAGGGATTTTACCATAAATTCGGGTTCAGTCAGCGCGGTGAGTACCGCGACGAGAATGGACTGCATTATTTGATGGTAAAGCCGATTTCGGTCGATTAAAACGTAATATAATAAAAAAAGGAACCCTTTCGGGTTCCTTTTTCTATTTCACTGCAATCAGATCGTGTTAATATCAACCATTTCACAGTTTTCAATCTTAATATCGCCCTCAAGGCAGCGCAGCAGCGCGGAAACCGTATCCATCGAGGTCAGGCACGGGATTGCACGCTCTACCGCGGTGCGGCGGATGTGTACCGAGCCAAGCTCCGGATGACGGCCCTTGACCGAGGTAGCGACAACGTAATCGATCTTGCCGGACTCGATCAGATCAATGATGTTCGGGGACGGCTCGTCTACGTTGCGGATGGAGTTGGTTGCGACCATGTGGCGGTTGAGCACGTTTGCGGTACCGCTGGTAGCGTAAATATCAAAGCCGAGGGCCTCAAAACGCTCACCGATGCGGATAGCCTCCTGCTTGTCCGAGTCACGAACCGAGATCAGGACGGCGCCCTTCTTCTTCATCTGGAAGCCTGCACCGGTCAGACCCTTGAGCAATGCTTCACGGAAGGTCTTGGCAACGCCGAGCACCTCACCGGTGGACTTCATCTCAGGGCCAAGCTGGGTATCCAGATCACGCAGCTTCTGGAAGGAGAATACCGGAACCTTGACCGCATAGTGGTCGCTTTCCGGATGCAGACCGGTGCCGCAGCCCATGTCCTTCAGCTTTTCGCCGAACATGCAGCGGGTAGCCAGATCGACCATCGGCACGCCGGTAACCTTGGAGATGTACGGCACGGTACGAGACGAACGCGGATTGACCTCGATAACGTAGATCTGATCGTTGTACAGTACAAACTGAATGTTGACCAGACCGAGTACGGCGAGGTTCTTCGCAAGGGCCTCGGTGTACTTAACCAGGGTGTCCTTGTGCTTCTGCTCGATGTTGATGGACGGATAGATGGAGATGGAGTCGCCGGAGTGAACGCCTGCACGCTCGAAGTGCTCCATGATACCCGGAATGAGGATGTCGTCGCCGTCGCAGATGGCATCGACCTCGATCTCGCGGCCCATCATGTACTTATCGACCAGAACCGGATTCTCGACCTTGTTGCGGGTGATGACCTGCATGAACTCGCGAACGTCGGACTCCTTGTAGGCAATCTCCATGCCCTGACCGCCCAGAACGTAGGACGGACGAACCAGAACCGGATAGCCAAGCTCGTCAGCGGCCTTGACAGCCTCTTCCTCGGTCATAACCGTGTGGCCTGCCGGACGCGGGATACCGCACTTTTCGAGGATAACGTCGAACTTTTCACGGTCCTCAGCGGCGTCGATCGACCATGCCGGCGTGCCGAGGATCGGAACACCGAGCTTCTCAAGGTGAGCCGCAAGGTTGATAGCAGTCTGACCGCCGAACTGTACGATAGCATAGTCCGGCTTCTCGGCCTCGACAACACCGGTAACGTCCTCCGGCGTCAGCGGCTCGAAGTACAGACGGTCAGCGGTGTCAAAGTCGGTGGAAACGGTCTCCGGGTTGTTGTTGATGATAACGGTCTCGCAGCCCAGCTTCTGCAGTGCCCAAACGGCATGTACGGAGCAGTAGTCGAACTCGATGCCCTGACCGATACGGATCGGGCCGGAACCCAGAACCAGGATCTTCTTCTTGCCGGTCGGAGGTGCAACCTCGGTCTCCTCGTCGTAGGTGGAGTAGTAATACGGGGTCTCCGCCTCGAACTCAGCGGCACAGGTATCAACCATCTTGTATACCGGCAGACGCTTTACGCCCGAAATGTCCTTGCCGGACAGCTGCTCGATGGTCTTGTCGAGGAAGCCCATCTTCTTGGCACGGATGTACAGATCGGAGTCGATCTTTTCAGCGGAAGCCAGTTCCTTCTCCATGTCGATGATGTTCTGGAACTTGTGCAGGAAGAATACGTCCATCGTGGTGATCTCGTGAATCTCCTCAATGGTCATGATGCCGCGGCGCAGTGCCTCGCAGATGTGGAACAGACGCTGATCGTCCGTGCGGGCTACGCCCTTCTTGATCTCAGCATCCGACTGCTTCTGGATACGCGGCGCAATCATGCTGTCCAGCTTGATCTCACAGCCGCGGACGGCCTTCATCAGTGCGCCCTCAAAGCTGTTGTCGATGGCCATAACCTCACCGGTGGCCTTCATCTGGGTACCGAGGGTGTTGTCCGCGTAAACGAACTTATCAAACGGCCAGCGCGGGAACTTGACAACGCAGTAGTCGAGCGTCGGCTCGAAGCAAGCCTTGGTCTTGCCGGTAACGGCGTTAGAGATCTCGTCCAGACCGTAGCCGACAGCGATCTTTGCAGTAACCTTGGCGATCGGGTAGCCGGTCGCCTTGGAGGCCAGCGCCGAAGAACGGGATACACGCGGGTTTACCTCGATAACGGCATATTCGAAGGATTCCGGGTTGAGCGCGTACTGCACGTTGCAGCCGCCCTCGATGCCCAGCTCAGTGATGATGTTGAGCGCAGAGGTGCGGAGCATCTGATACTCCTTGTCGCACAGGGTCTGCGACGGCGCAACGACAACCGAGTCGCCGGTGTGTACGCCGACCGGATCGACGTTCTCCATGTTACAGATGGTGATGGCGTTGCCCTTGTGGTCGCGCATTACCTCGTACTCGATTTCCTTCCAGCCTGCGATGCACTTCTCGACCAGAATCTCGTCAACACGCGAGTACATGATGCCGGAGGCCGCGATCTCACGCAGCTGCTCCCAGGTATATGCAATGCCGCCGCCGGTGCCGCCGAGCGTGTACGCCGGACGAATGATGACCGGCAGACCAATCTCGCGGGTGAAATCGACCGCATCTTCAACCGAGTGAACAACCTTGGACGCAATGATCGGCTCGCCAATCTTCTCCATGGTGTCCTTGAACATCTGGCGGTCCTCCGCCTTGGCGATGGTGGTCGGGTTTGCGCCGAGCAGCTTTACGCCCATTTTATCGAGGAAACCGTTTTCGCACAGCTCCATTGCGAGGTTCAGACCGGTCTGACCACCGAGGTTCGGCAGCAGAGAGTCCGGACGTTCCTTCTTAATAATTTCCTGTACGGCCTCGACGGTCATCGGCTCGATGTAAACCTTGTCCGCCATAGCCTTATCGGTCATGATGGTTGCCGGGTTGGAGTTTACCAGAACGACCTCCAGACCCTCTTCACGCAGTGCGCGGCACGCCTGGGTGCCTGCATAGTCGAACTCGGCAGCCTGACCGATAACGATCGGGCCGGAGCCCAGTACCATTACCTTATGAATATCCTTGCGCAGCGGCATTACTGAGCGCCTCCTTTCGACTTTTCAATGTTTTCGATGAACTTATCAAACAGATACGAGGTATCCATCGGACCCGGGCATACCTCCGGGTGATACTGTACGGTGAATACCGGACGGCCGATATGCTCGAGACCCTCAACGGTGCCGTCGTTCAGATTGACATAGCGCACACGGGCGATCTTCGGGTCAACCGACTCGCCGACAACTGCGTAGCCGTGGTTCTGCGAGGTGATGTAGGTGCGGTCCTCGTCGATGTCCTTTACCGGGTGGTTGACACCGCGGTGGCCGTACTTCAGCTTGGTGGTCTGTGCATCAATGGCCAGTGCCAGCAGCTGGTGGCCAAGGCAGATGCCGAAGATCGGCATGTCGGACTTCAGCAGCTCCTTGAGGTTTGCAACGATCTCGACGTTCTCTGCCGGGTCGCCGGGGCCGTTGGACAGCATCACGCCGTCGTACTTGCCGATGACGTCCTCCGACTTGGTGTACGCCGGAACAACGGTCACTTCACAGCCGCGCTTGCACAGCTCGCGCTCGATGTTGTACTTTACGCCGTAATCGAACAGCGCAATGCGGTACTTGGTCTCGCCCTCAGCCGGATAAACGATGTTCTCGTCGCAGGTTACGGTCTTAACCGCATCCTTGACAACGTAAGCCTTCATTTCCTCGATGGTCTTTTCGTCCGGCTCAAAGCCCTCGGTGTAGATGACGCCGTTCATAACGCCTTCGCCGCGCAGCTTGCGGGTCAGACGGCGGGTGTCGATGCCGACCAGACCAACGACCTTCTGGGCCTTGAGGTACTCGTCAAGCGTAACCTTGCAGCGCCAGTTGGACGGATATTCGCACATTTCACGCATGATGAAGCCGGAAACCCAGCTCTTGCGGGACTCGTAGTCCTCAAAGTTGATGCCGTAGTTGCCGACGAGCGGGTACGTCATGGTAACGACCTGACCGTAGTAAGACGGGTCGGTCAGAACCTCCTGATAGCCTGCCATACCGGTGTTGAATACGACCTCACCGATGCTCTGTCCTTCGTAGCCGACTGCGGTACCCTCAAACAGAGTGCCGTCCGCCAGCAGTAAGTATGCTTTCTTCATTCTTGTATCTCCCATTTTGAAAAATTGAGAATTGATAATTGAGAATGGAAAATGATTGTGGTGATTTTCCAATTCGTTTTCTATGATGAATGGGAGAATGGGGAAGTGGAGAGGAAAACCGTCTGGTTCATTCTCCATTTTCCATTCTCCATTTTCAATTACTTGATAGCGTTTACGATGTCATCGCGCATTCTGATTGCTTCTGCGCGTGCAGCTTCCTTATAGTCCTCGCCGTTGTTGCCGGTCTTCTTCCATGCGCACATGATGCCGCGGGAGGAGTTTACGATAGCACCGAGGCCGTCGTCGTTGAACGCATTTGCAATGTCCTTTGCGGTCGCGCCCTGTGCGCCATAGCCCGGCACGAGAAAGTAGGACTTCGGCAGCAGCTCACGGATGATCTTCTGCTCTTCCGGGTAGGTTGCGCCGACTACGGCGCCGATCTGGTTGTAGCCGCACGGCGTATCCAGTCCCTCACCCCACTTGGAAACCATCTCGGCCATGCGGGCGTAAAGCGGCTTGCCTTCCATATCGCGGTTCTGCAGCTCGCCGGAGGACGGGTTGGAGGTCTTGACCAGCATAAACAGGCTCTTGTCGCGGTTGCGGCACTCCTTGAGGAACGGCTCTACACCATCGGTGCCGAGATAGCCGTTGACCGTGACCGAATCGCAGCCGTACGGTGCAATTTCGGTATCGCCGACACGGGTCTTGCCGAGGTAAGCCTCCGCGTAAGCGGTCGCGGTCGCGCCGATGTCGTTGCGCTTGATATCGCCGATGACGTACATGCCCTTGGCGTGTGCGTAGTCGATGGTCTCCTTGAGCGCCATCGCACCGTAGGAGCCGAGCAGCTCGTAATACGCAGCCTGCGGCTTTACCGCCGGAACGATATCGCACAGTGCGTCGATCAGGCCGCAGTTGAAGGTGACGACACTCTCAGCGGCAGCGCGCAGCGTTTCGCCGTGCAGCATCATGTTGCGTCCCGAAATATGCTGCGGGATGTACTCCAGTCGAGCGTCCAGACCGGCTACGGTCGGGTTGCCCTTTTCCTTGATCTTTTCTACTAAGGTTTGGATAGACATTCGGTTCTTCCTTTCTCAGGTGCGATGGTTACGAGTTGCTCTGAATGTTTACACTGTCTTCGCCGTCCACTTCGGTCAGGCGGACACAAACGCGTTCGTCACGCGCAGTAGGCAGGTTTTTGCCGATATAATCCGGCCGGAGCGGCAGTTCGCGGTGACCGCGGTCTACCAGTACCGCCAGCTGGATGCGTTCCGCGCGTCCTCGGTGGGAGATGGCCTCGATGGCGGCACGCACGGTGCGGCCGGTGTACAGCACATCGTCCACGATGATGACGGTCGCGCCGGCAATGCGCGGATCGGGATCGGGCAGAGGAGCGTCCGTGCGCGGAACATCGTCGCGCCACGGCGTAACGTCCAGCTCGAGCACAGGAGGTGCCTTGCCTTCGACCTCGCCCAGCTTGGCAGCAATACGCTGCGCCAGATAGATACCGCGTGTTTTCACACCGGCGAGCAGCAGGTGCTCCACGCCCTTGTTTTTCTCCACGATCTCGAACGCGATGCGGGTCAGTGCCCGGCGGACACCGTCCTGATCGAGGATGATCTTCGGTTCGGTCAATCTGCCGCCTCCCTTCAAAAAATGCAAAAAAATGACTCTCCGCCACAAAAATTAGCAGAAAGCCGCACGAAATACTACACCTGTCCCCCCTTGTCTTACGGCTGACGGCGTATGCACTGTTTTCTGCCTTGCGCGGCTCACGGGCCGCACCTTAAAGGCGGATTGTTAGGTATATTATATAATATGAACCTGCGATTGTAAATAGTCGATTGTGCCAAACCGTTATAAATTTCCCCTGTAAAATTTGAGGGACGAGCGGGCATACTGATCCTATCAGATTTTATGAAAGGCGGTAGATCTTTTATGCGAGTTTCTCCCTTTATTTCCGGCATTGCGACCGGAGCAATGGCAGGCGCGGTAGTTTCGATGGTAGCGGCAGGTGCGATGCTCAATCCGTCCATGCGGCGGAACGCCAAGCACGCAGCGCATAAGGCGGAGCATGCAATGCACAAGGCAGCCGACCGGATGGAGGATTTCATCGGGTAACGGGTGCTTTCTGCACCGATTTGGCGGGGTACGCGAACTGCGTAAGCGTGTTCGTCCCTAACGGGCGGGAAGATTTTCGCTTGCATCAAGCGGGAAGTTGCGCTCTGCGGAGCGCGGGAGAGTGCAGCACTCGCCGCGGGAGCAAAGAGGAAGGGACACCTACGGTTTCCCTTCCTCTTTGAACTCCTACCTTTCCCTTGTTAGATAGTCTGGCGCAGACCAGAGACCGGCGACCGCTCCAAAATAGGGGAACGGCAGTCGGGTTACCGTTGCGTGGCTTTCTCCGCCTTTTCGCAGTTCACAGATAGCGTACTGCTACACATGCGGGTTACTTTCAGCAGGCGCAACATACCCGTGTTGCGCAATTCTTTAGCACGTTATTATAGACAGGGCCTACGAAGATAAATTGTACAAAACATCTAAATTCGCAGGTGCCGTCCGTTATAACGTGTAAACGAATTGCGCGACACGGTTATGTCGCGCCTGCGCAGATGAAACCGCATGTGTAGCAGAACGGTATCTGCCCCTGCGGATAGGTTGAGAAAGACACGAAAGAAAAAATCCTCTGCCGTTCTCCTATTTTGGAGCGGTCGCCGGTCTCTGGTTTGCGCCAGACTATTCAAGGGAAAGAGGATGATTCACAAGAAGGAGAAAACCGTAGGTTGTCTCCTTCTTGTGCCCCTGCCGGGTAGGCAAGATTCCGCTCGCTTCTCAAGCGACAACCCACCGGTTAGCACCCGCTAAAAAACGAAAACGCATGGAAAACCCAATCAAACAATGCTATACTATAACCACTACACAAAGGAGAACACCTATTATGAAGATTTTGATCGTAGTGGATATGCAGAAGGATTTCATCACCGGACCGCTCGGTACGGCAGAAGCACGCGCCATCGTGCCCTATGTCGCAGAAGCGGCAAAGAACACACCGCGTGAAAACCTGTTCGTCACGCTGGACACCCATCAGCCGAACTACATGGAGACCAATGAAGGCCGCCATCTGCCGGTAGTGCACTGCATCGAAGGAACGGAAGGCCGTGAACTGGACGACGCGATCGCGGCCGCTGTGGACGGCATTCCGGCGTCCCACATCATCAGCAAGCCGACTTTCGGCTCGTTTGCCCTGCTGGATGCACTCCGTGCGCTGCCCGAGCAGCCGACTGAGATTGAATTTATTGGTCTGTGCACTGGTATCTGCCTGCTGACCAATGCAACGCTGTGCAAGGCCGCTTTCCCGGAGGCGGACATCGTGATCGACGCGGCACTGTGTGCGTGCATTACGCCGGAGTCGCACGACACGGCGCTGAACGCCATGCGTCTGTGCCAGATGGAAATCCTGCACCAGGGTGAGGAGCCGTGGCGCAAGTGAGCCGTCCCAAGATCAAGATCACGCTGATCGACCGCAAGGGCGAGCACGGCTGTCACCGCGGGCACAAAATCGGCGACAGCTTTGACTTCGACACCGAGCGCGGGCAGCTTTGCCCGATGGCGATGCACGTTGCGTTCCCGTACATCGACATTCTGCGCTACGGCGGCCATCTTCCCGGGCGGGAGGACGGCACGGCAGTGTTTTGCTGCCCCGATGTGGACACGATCAACGTATTCCGTATTGAAATTGTAAAATAATCACCAAAACGGAGGACAACAAGGATATGGATATCAAAAAAGTTACGGGTGTGTATTTCAGTCCGGCAGGAAGCACGAAAACCGTTGTCGAGACAACGGCAGACGAACTGGCGCGTCTGTTTGACGCGGAATGCCGCTACATATCGCTGAACACGCCGTCCGACCGTGCGCAGGAGTATCAGTTTGCCCCGGATGAGCTGGTCGTATTCGGCTGTCCGGTGTATGCCGGAAAACTGCCGAATAAGATCTCGCCGGACTTTATCCGCTGTCTGCACGGCAGCGGCACACCGGCGGTGGCGCTCGTCACCTACGGCGGCCGTGCCTACGACAACGCGCTTGCCGAAATGTGCGATCTGCTGACGAAAAACAACTTTCAGCCGGCGGCAGGCGGTGCTTTTCTGTGCCGACACGTATTCTCGGACAAGCTGGCGGCAGGTCGGCCGGACGCGGCAGACCTCGGTGAGCTGCGCATGCTGGCCCAGGGTGTGGCGCTCAAGCTGAGAAGTGAGGGCGAGATCAAGCCGCCCAAGGTGCCGGGCGACGCACAGGCGGCCTACTACACGCCGCTCAAGACCGACAACACGCCCGCAAAGTTCCTCAAAGCCAAGCCAAGCACGGCAATGGTGCTGTGCGAGCACTGCGGTCTGTGCGCAAAAATCTGTCCGATGGGCGCGATCGACCCGAACGACCCGTCCGAGATTCCGGGCACGTGCATCAAATGCTGTGCCTGCACGACCTACTGCCCGAGCGGCGCAAAGAAGTTCGACGACCCGGATTTCCTGTCGCACACGGCGATGCTCGAGCAGTTCTGGACCGAGGCCCGCAAGGTCAACGCAATTTTTCTCTAAAATGTTGTCCGGACAACGGATATTGCGGGAGAAGTGTGGTATCCTGTTATCGTAAAAAAGACAGAAAAGAGGAAATCCCATGGATAAATTCATTCGCAATATCGACCACGAGACCGTGCTCAAGCTGACCAATCTGGTATCCGTTCAGCCGGGGCAGGTCGTCAGCAAGACGCTTGCGCAGAACAAGGCGGTCAGCATTACGCTGTTCGCGTTCGACAAGGGTGAGGAGATCAGCACGCACGACTCGACCGGTGATGCAATGGTGACCGTGCTCGAGGGTACCGGCCGGTTTACGGTCGGCGGTGTGCCGCATATTGTAAACGCCGGTGAGACACTGGTCATGCCCGCTAAAGTGCCGCACGCCGTCTACGGTGAGGAGGCGTTCAAGTGGATGCTGACCGTTGTTTTCCCGGATGGGTTTGATAAGTAATATAAGGTAAGGAAAATCCCCGCCGGTTGGCGGGGATTTTTGTTACCAGTTAAAAACATTTTTTTCGATATTCATCAGACCGCGAATACCAGCGCAAGTCCATATTGATGCCTCGGTATCATCAGGATTAAACGTATCAGTATCAAAATAGCTGTTATAATGCACAAAATCCCAATAAGAACTCATGCCATCAATTTTTACAGTTCCGCCAGCAGCCTGTTCTCCGATTTTATAGGCGGAATACTGCTGTGTATCACGAAAATATACACCAATATACCCGCGGCCAGAATCATAGACCAGTATATGGACTTTAGCTTCACTGGTGATAAAAGCAAAGAAGCGGCCGGAACCATCTTGCAGACTGGGAACCTCGGATAAGGTGACGATATCTTGATAGCGCTGCTTTGCATCCGAGAGTATAGAAGTTGAGAGCAGAGATTTTTGTCCGGTTTTGCTTGCAAGTGTGCAGGAGCGTGTCTGCTGATTGGGAGAGCCATTTGCAGCAATAGGCTTCCAATTTGCATCCGATGCGTAGATCTCCACCATCTCCGTCTGCACCGCCTCATGCAGCATGCGCGTTTCCGCGATGACCTGATCTTTTTTCGCCTTATCGATATAGCCTGTCAGCGCCGGAATAAGCAGTGCGGCAAGAATCGCCAGAATGACCAGCACGACGATCAGCTCCACGAGAGTGAAACCGCGTTTTTTGTTTTGGGAGTACAGCATTTGGAAAAGTTCCTCCTTCCAAACGACGTGTGAAAGTTCGTGTTTTCTTAGTATACTTGAAAATGTGCAGTAAAGCAAGAGGGCAGATACGGATAAAGTGCACAAAAATAAAGGGATATCGCCAAAAACACGGAAAAAGAATTGGTTAAATCGGAGAAAATGTTTTGGAAAGCCGTGCGATTATTGAGATTTGCGGCAAAATGTGATAAAATAATATCAACCTGATAAAAAAGAATCACCTGAAAAGACAGGTGACGAGCAGGTCCGCACCGCGTATACAGACGCGGCAGCGCAGAACGGCGGACACCGACGGATTGCAGCCGGTCGGTCAGCGTCGTGGTCTCCGATGAATGGAGACAGGAGAGAAATGAAGAGAGAGTTTGGGTTACGGAAATGAAGAAATGGGGCAGTGAAAATGCAAATCTATGACTGGGTCAGCATAGGCGTATTGTTTGTTCTCGGTATCTTGTTCTATTTCCAGCCGGCATGGCTGCTTGGCGAGGAACGCCAGCAGGCTGATGGTATGGTAAGCAAGGTGCGTACCGTCAGCGCAGCAGCAGTTGTATGCGCTATGGTGATGACCGTGATCTGCGTAATCGGATAAAGAGAGAGAATTGGCTGCAAAAACGCTCCCGTTTGGAATGTGGATTCCAAGCGGGAGTGTTATTTTTTACGATTTCGACTGCGGTTTGGCCAGCAGCGCAAACAGACAGCCGAATACGATGGCAGCCGCAATTCCGCCTGCCGCACCGGTCACGCCGCCGGTGAACACGCCGAGCAGACCGCTCTCTGCGACTGCCTTGGCGACGCCTTTCGCGAGCGAGTACCCGAAGCCGAGCAGCGGCACGGTCGCGCCTGCGCCTGCGTAGTCCACGACCGGCTGATACCACCCGAGTCCCTGCAGGATCACGCCGAGCACCACGAGCGACACGAGGATGCGTGCCGGGGTCAGCTTGGTCTTGTCGATCAGCATCTGACACAGGGCGCAGATCAGTCCGCCGACCCAGAAAGCGTTCAAATAGTTCATGTTTCGCTCCTTTCCAGTACAACGGCGTGGCAGATGCCCGCAATAGGCTGTCCCTGCTGCACTGAGGTCGGGCTCATCATCGCGCCCGTGCCCGCAAACACCAGACGGCGGATTTTCCCGCGGTGCATGTCGCGCAGCAGCGGTCCGCACAGCACAGCTGCCGAGCAGCCGCAGCCGGAACCGCCCGCGTGTGCGTCCTGCTGCTCGCCGAAGATCAGGCTGCCGCAGTCCGAGTAGACAGGGGACAGGTCGATGTTGTCGCCGTGCAGCAGCGTCAGCAGCAGGTCTGCGCCGATGTGCCCGAGGTCGCCGGTGACGATGCAGTCAAAGTCCCGCGGTTCGGCACCGAGGTCCTCGAGCAGCGCGGAAAGGCTGTCGGCGGCTGCCGGAGCCATCGCGGCACCCATGTTTGCCGCGTCTTTGACACCCATTTCGACCATTTTTCCGAACAGAACGTGCGTCACCCTCACATCGCACGGCTCCGCACCGTTTGCAACCGGTTCATTGCCGAGAATAGCCGCGCCTGCCGCAGTGGCCGTCCACTGGGCCGTCGGGGTGCGCTGACCGCCGTAGGCGAGCGGAAAGCGGTACTGCCGCTCCGCCGAGCAGAAATGCGAGGACGCTGCCGCAAGCAGTTTATCGGCCGCGCCGCTCTCGACCAGACAGCCGCCGAGCGCGAGACCCTGTGCCATCGTCGAGCAGGCGCCGTACTGCCCGAGATAGGGCACATTCGCGTGCATGGACGCCAAAAACGACCCGATACATTGGTTGAGCAGGTCGCCCGCGAGAATGAGGTCGAGCGAACGCTCGAGCAGAGTGGCCTTGCGCAGCGCAAGCCGGATGGCGGTCTTCTGCAGCTCACTTTCGGCCAATTCCCACGAGCGCTGACCCATCCGGTCGTTCTTCGCCACATAGTCAAACCGTTCCCCGAGCGGACCTTCGCCCTCCTTTTTGCCGACAGCCGCCGCGTGTCCGAGCAGATACGGCCGGTTTTCGAGCGCAAGCGTGCGCTTGCCGACGCGCTTTATCATGCCGCACCGCCTCCTGTCCAGAACAGAATGAGGCCGTAGATGACACTGGCCGAAATGCCGTAGACGAGCACCGGTCCTGCAATCACGAACAGCTTTGCACCCAGACCGAGAATGAAACCCTCGCTTTTGAACTCCATCGCCGGTGAAACGATGGCATTGGCAAAGCCGGTAATCGGCACGATCGTGCCCGCACCTGCGTATTTTGCAATCTTTTCGTACAGATGCAGGCAGGTGAGCAGGGCACCGAGGAACACCATCGTGATGGCGGTCGCGGCGGCTGTGTCCTCGGTATCCAGTCCGCGGGAGAGCCACAGCTGCCGCACGCCCTCACCAATCGCGCAGATGGCACCGCCGATGAGGAACGCCAGCAGGCAGTCGCGCCACAGCGGTGAGTTCGGACTTTTGCGCTCGAGCAGCTTTTGATAGGTTTGCTTATCCAGTTTCATGCGTTTTCCCCTTTCCTAAGGTTCTCCGCATAGTTTGCCCGCGGCTGGCGTGATTATCCATCTGACCCTGTAAAATAAACGCGAACTGACCATTTCTGACAGACCATATCTGATGTATGATTAGTAAGTTGAAATCATATCAAAATAGGGGGATTTATGATGGAATCCAAGAAAAAAGCGTTTTCCCTGTACGACATCGTGATGATCGGTCTGATGGCGGCAGTGGTATTCGTTGTAACCATGTTCCTGTCCATCCGCATTCCGACGCCGACCGGTACCACCATGATCAAGCTGGCAAATGCGTTCATTCTGCTGTGCGGTCTGCTGCTCGGACCGGTACGCGGCGGTCTGGCTGCGGGCATCGGCTCGATGATCTTCGACCTGATGACGCCGGAGTACGCACCGGAGGCATGGATCACCTTCCTGCGTTTCTTCCTGATGGCGTGGCTGTGCGGCGTGATCGCTTACGCCGGTGCCGCTGCCGCGAAGAAGTTCTCGCGCAACCTGGTCGCTTGCCTGGCCGGTGCGGTGTTCTCGTCGCTGCTGTACATGCTCAAGGGCATCATTGAGCTGATGATTGGCGGCAGTGCTCTGGTTCCGGCTTTCGTGGCGAACATTCCGAAGCTGATGACCTCGCCTCCGAACATCATTATCGCAGTCGTTGTGGCGATGGCACTCCTGCCGGCGCTGCAGAAGGCACTGAATTCGACCTCGTTCGGCCGTCATATGGCGGAAAAGTAAACATTGAGAGGACAAAACGCGTCTGTCGGTTATCGGCAGGCGCGTTTCTCATACTTTGCAGAAAGTTGGATTTCGTGGTATACTGTAACCATCGAAAGAAAAGCACAGCGAGGAGGAAAACAGTATGGCGGATTTTGTATCGCATCATCTATTTGGCAGGCAGACGCTGACGGTGTTTCCCGCACCGGCCCAGCGGGCAGCGGCGTGCCGTCCGGCATGCTTTTTCTGGGGCTGTCAGGGACCGGACCCGCTGTTTTACCGGAAGATCCTGCTCGGCAGTCCGCTGCACAAGCTGGGCAACCGTATGCACTCGGAAAAGACCGACGAGCTGTTTGCGGCGCTCTCCCGTGCCGTGCGCGACCTGAGCGGTGACGCGCAGGAGATTGCAGCGGCCTATTTCTACGGTTTCGTGTGCCATTATGCGCTCGACAGCCAGATTCACCCCTATGTTTACTACCAGCAGGTGCAGTTCTGCAATGAAAATGCCAAGCTGTCCGCGTCGGCGGTGCACAGCCGCATCGAAAGCGACATCGACTATCTGATTTACGAGCGGGCGTGCCATCGGCCGATTACCGAGTTTGACCCGGAGGAACGCTATCAGCTGTCGCCGGTCGAGCAGGCGGTGCTGTCGGCCCTGCTGCGGGCGGTGCTCAAAACCGTGTACGGCGAGGATGTTTCCACGCATGACCTGCGCCGTTCGTTCGCGGAAATGACCTCGTGGGAGAGTTTTCTCTATTCGGAGAGCCGCGCCGTCTATCGCGGAGCGAAAAAGGCGGAAGCCTTGCTCGGTCGAGGTGCGCTGCTCACCGGTCATATGAAACTCGAGCGTCCGGCGTGGGATGCGCTCAATTTAGCGCATAAACCGTGGCATAACTTGTGGAAACCGGACGAAATCCGCACGGATTCCGTACCGGAGCTGTTCGGTCTGGCGCGTATTCGTGCCGCTGCGCTCGCCGGGCAGTATGCCGCACAGTTTGACGCCGGCTGGCTGATGCACTATCACTTTGAGGAGCCGTTCGACAGCGGCAATCCGAAGAAACTGTGATTACAACGGAAAAAGACAAAAGACGCCTGAAAAGGCGTCTTTTGTGTTAGTCGTGTCTACTTTTTCGTTAGGCACGGCTATTTTTGACCCGATTTCTTTGCAATGCCGCAGCGCTTGTGATAAAATTGGAGAAAATCAAAAAGGAAAAGTCAAGAGGAGGTGCAGCAAACGTGCAATACGTGCTGTACTATTTTATTGCGGTCAGCGTCATCGGCGCGATCGTCTGCATTTACGATAAGCTTGCCGCTGCCCGCGGCTGGAAGCGTGTGCCCGAGCGCACGCTGTTTTTCTGGGCGCTGATCGGCGGCGGACCGGGCGTGTACGCCACCATGCTCATCATTCGTCACAAGACGCTGCACCATATTTTCATGCTCGGCATACCGGCGATCATGATTTTACAAGGAGCAATTATCATTGGTATCTATAACATTTTGTATATGAAGGGATTGCTATGACAAACGCACTCATTCGCATTTTCATTCGCGACGCGGAAAACACCGGCGATTCGCGGGTGCGTGAAAAATTCGGCGTGCTGTCCGGTGCGGTCGGACTGGCATGCAACCTGTTTCTGTTTGCGCTCAAGCTGGTGATCGGTCTGCTGACTGGGTCGATCTCCATCGCGGCGGACGCATTCAACAACCTGTCGGACGGTCTGTCCTGTCTGATTTCCATCGTCGGCTTTAAGGTTTCCGGCAAGGAGCCGGACGCCAAGCACCCGTTCGGCTACGGCCGTACCGAGTACATCGCAGGACTGATCGTCTCGTTCATCATCATTCTGGTCGGCTTCGAGTTCTTCAAAACCTCGCTCGACCGCATTCTGCATCCGGCAGCTGTGGCGTTCTCGGCAGTGCTGATGGCGATTCTGGCGGTTTCTATGGTGGTAAAGCTGTGGATGGGCGTGTTTAACGTCAATATCGGCCGCCGGATCGACTCTCCGGTGCTGATGGCGGCAGGGCAGGACAGCCGCAATGACGTCATCACGACCTCGGTCGTTGTGCTCGGCATGGTGGCCGGTCGGTTTACCAGCCTGCCGGTGGATGGCTATGTGGGCGTGGCTGTGGCCGCGTTCATTATCTGGTCGGGCATTGGCATTGCGAAGGACACGGTCGAGCCGCTGCTCGGCGAAGCCGCCGATCCGGTGGTGGCCCGCAATGTGGAGCGTATCGTCAAGGAATCCGAGCACATTGTCGGCGTACACGACATGATCATCCACAATTACGGCGCCGGACGCTCGATTGCCTCGCTGCACGCCGAGGTGCCGAGCAACTCGGACTTCGTAGCCGTGCACGAGGAGATCGACGAGGCCGAAAAGCGCGTCTGGCAGCAGACCGGCGTATATCTGGTCATTCATATGGACCCGATCGACATCAATAACGCGCACGTCAACGCACTGCGTGAGCAGACCGACGGCGTACTCCGGCAGATCGACGAAACGCTTACCATGCACGACTTCCGCGTGGTGGACGGCAAACGCCAGATCAACCTGATTTTCGATGTTGTCGTGCCGTTTACCTACGACGATGACGCCAAACGCGACCTGCTGATGAAGATCTACGACGGCCTCAAGGCGATCGACGGACGGTATAATCCGGTTATCACGCTCGATCATCAAATGTGATAAGAAAATAACAAGAGAGAAAAGGGGATGCTTTTGCATCCCCTTTTTGCTGAATTTATCACAGAAAAACGGTAGGAAAACAAAATAATCATCAAAAACGGCAAGTTATCATTGCAATAGCCCGAAAATTTGCTATAATGGAGATAGCGTTTTTACACTTTATCAGATAACAATATTGTTTGGGGGAATTTAAGTGAGCTTTTTCTCGGGCCTGGTTTCTGCACTTCCCGGTGCAGTAGCACAGGGTTTGATCTGGGGACTGATGGCGATCGGCGTATTCATCACCTTTAAGGTGCTCGATCTGGCCGACCTGACCGTCGATGGTACGATGGCGACCGGCGGTGCGGTGTGCATCGTTATGATGACGCACGGCGCGAATGTATGGGTAGCCATGCTGTGTGCGTTCCTTGCCGGCATGCTGGCAGGACTGGTGACCGGTATTCTGCATACATTCATGGGTATTCCGGCGATTCTGGCTGGTATTTTGACACAGCTGGCGCTGTTCTCGATCAACCTGCGTATTATGGATAAAAAGGCAAATGTAGCGATCAATCCGGACAACTACAAGCTGCTTGTATCGCTGCGCAACGTCAAGAAGCTGACCATCGAAAACCCGATTTTCGTTGTCATCGTCTTCACGATCGTTGTTATCGCACTGCTGTACTGGTTCTTCGGTACCGCGCTCGGCTGCTCCATCCGTGCGACCGGCGCAAACCCGAACATGAGCCGTGCACAGGGCATCAATGTTGATTTTGTCAAGGTGCTCGGCCTGATGATCTCCAACGGCCTGGTCGCACTGGCGAGTGCACTGTACTGCCAGTATCAGGGCTTCGCGGATGTCAACGCCGGCCGCGGTGCTATCGTTATCGGCCTTGCCGCTGTCATCATCGGTGAGGTGCTGTTCAGCCATATTTTCCGCAACTTTGCACTGCGTCTGCTCGGCGTATCGCTCGGTGCGGTTGTGTACTATCTGGTTATCCAGGTGGTCCTCAACCTCGGCCTGAACACCAACGACCTCAAGCTGATCTCGGCTTTCGTCGTTGCGATCTTCCTTGCTGTTCCGTACTGGAAGGGCAAGTATTTCCGCGGTGCAGCCAAGAGCGCTGCAAAGTCTGACGCAAAGGAGGTCAAGTAACATGCTGCAGCTCAAAGGAATTTACAAGACCTTCAACGCGGGCACGGTAAACGAAAAGCGTGCCATCGACAATCTGAATCTGACCCTCGAGGACGGCGATTTCGTCACCATCATCGGCGGCAACGGCGCCGGTAAGTCCACCACGCTGAACCTCATTGCAGGCGTGTATCCGGTGGACGCTGGCATGATCCATCTGAACGGCTACGACCTGACCAACCTGCCCGAGCACAAGCGTGCCCGTTTCCTCGGCCGCGTGTTCCAGGACCCGATGATGGGCACGGCCGCTACCATGGGCATCGAGGAAAATCTGGCGCTGGCGTATCGCCGCGGCCAGAAGCGCGGTCTCGGCTCCGGCATCACGAACGAGGAACGCGAGCTGTACCGTGAAAAGCTGGCAACCCTCGGTCTGGGCCTTGAGGATCGCATGACCAGTAAGGTCGGCCTGCTGTCCGGCGGTCAGCGTCAGGCGCTGACCCTGCTGATGGCGACCCTGCGCAAGCCGGATCTGCTGCTGCTCGACGAGCATACCGCGGCACTTGACCCGAAGACTGCAGATAAGGTGCTCCAGATCACCGAGGAGATCGTCGCACGCGATAACCTCACCACGCTGATGGTAACGCATAACATGAAGAATGCCATCCAGTACGGCAACCGCCTCATCATGATGGACGCCGGTCATGTTGTCGTTGATATTCGCGGCGAGGAAAAGAAAAACCTCACCGTCCGCGACCTGCTCGAGAAGTTCAATATCGAGAGCGACCGCATGCTGCTCAGCGAATAATTTGCATAAAAAGAACCCGAAACGGTGTTTCGGGTTCTTTTTTACGCTCATTTTCCATTCTCCATTCTCAATTCTCCATTGATTTGCCATCCCAAGGGCGTTCGCCTAAATAAAGCATTGTGCAGTCCTGTCAGCGCCTGCCACGTGGCCCGATCAGTCGTGCCGGTCTCGGGCAGCTGAAAGATTTTCTGCGCACGCTTCACGGCGGACTGCGTTTCCGCATCGTACTCGCCGGTGAGCGGCACGACGGCAATTTGGTTATAATGCGGTGCGATTTCGCTCAGCATCAGCTGCAGAACATACACCGAGGGACCTTTCGCGCCGGATTTCAGCACGGCGTCGCTCTCCGGCGGGAAGAACGAGGTTTGCAGCGGCAGCGCATCTCCGGCAAGCAGGAGCGCGTAAGCGGTGTAAATCGATGTCCATGTGCGGAAATCCGCCGTTCCGGTTACGGGAATGCCGTTCTGCTGCTGATATTCCCGCACGGCGGCGGCAGTCTTTGTGCCGAAAATGCCATCCGGCACGAGCGGTGCCAGATTGCCTTCGGCCTGCTGAATACGCCGCAGGAAGGTCTGCAAATCGAAAATATGGCCGCGTTTCTGTGCGTCGGTGTACAATTTAGGTTGCCTCCTCTCCGACGGGATAGCCGGGGTACTGACCCTCAGCGTTCTGGCTGCCGGCCAGCACGTTTTCGGCAAGATCCGCCATGCCTTCCCACGTCAGCGGACCGATGGCTCCGGTAGCGGGCAGGCCGAGCAGCGACTGGATGACCGAAACCGAGGACTCGGTCGCGTCTCCGAAAATGCCGTCCACCGCGACAGCAGGCACCTCAGCGTAGCCGCGGGCGATGATATTGATAAGTGTTTGCGCCTGCCGCACGGCCTCGCCGCGCATGCCCTTGACGAGGAAGGTCTCCGGCAGGCCGACAAATTCCTCGAGCCACTCCTGCTCGGGCTGGGAGAGCAGCACGGACCGGTAGGTCGAGAGCAGCGCGTACCACGTCTCTCTGTCTACCGCACCGGTCATCGGCAGTCCGACAAGCTGCTGATAGGCGGCCACGGCTTCGCGCGTCTGCGGCCCGAAAATGCCGTCGATCTGTCCGGCCTGCCAGCGCGGCAGGGCATCGTAAAACTCGCCGACGATGGCAAGCAAATACTGCAGCAGCTGCACACCCGAGCCGCTCATACCCTCGGTCAGCCGCTCGGGATACTGGCGGGAGATTTCGCTGAGCGTCAGACCTTCGCTGTTCAGCTCGCTTAGCCGCTTGACGTTGTTGTAGATGAACGCGATGCGGTACCACGTGGCCCGGCCGACAAGGCCGTCCTCGGTGAGGTTGAACTGCCGCTGAAACGCCCGCACGGCACGTTCGGTGTCAGCGTTGAACACGCCGTCCGTGGGATAGATTTTCGGAATGTTCGGAAAATTGGTCGAAATGCGGTTGAGCCGCGTCTGAATCGTGCGGACGTCCTCGGAAAAGTCGCCGAGCCGCAGCGTCACACCGGGGAACGATCCGCCGAGGTTGGGTGAGAGCGGTGCTCCGGTGACAAAGTTCACATCGTTGCCGTAGAATGACTGGACGATCTGCTCGGCGGATAGTCCTTGCTCGGCAAGCGGCACGGTTCCCCATTGGCTCAGACCGCCCGGGCAGGTGACGGTCGTGCCGTTGCAGTACTGCGCAAACAGCGGCTCGATCGCGTCCCCGCGGGTGAGGTAAGTGCCGATCATGTCGTCCACAATGGTGGAAATGTTCTCGAAAATGTCGCGTCCGGGTACGAACGACTGGTCATACCGCGTGGAATTGGTAATGTCAAAGTCGTATCCTTGGGCGCGGTACCATTCGGTGAACACGCGGTTGAGCACATAGGAAATCTGCGCGTACACGTTGGCGCGGATGGCCTGCTCGGGCCAGGTGGGATAAATCTCGGACGAGGCCACATTTTTGATGTAATCGGCAAACGGCACGGTGATATTCTGCGCATTCGAGGACGGCACACCGAGGTGCACTGTGATGGTCTCCGGTATGGAAACATAGGGTTCGGGCAAGAAAATTCCCCCTTTTATGGATTTTCCGGCAGATCGGGATCGAGCGCCTGCGGAGAACCGGTGGCGGTCAGATCGGTCTGTGCAAAGTTCTGGTTTTCCTCGAGCGGCGTAAGCGCCACCGGCAGCATGGTCGGCACACCGGAGAACATGGCGATGTGCAGAGCGGTCAGCGGTGTGTAGCCTTCGGCGGAAATTTCGACCGTGTAGACCGCAAACGGCGGACCGCTGTCCGGTGTCAGCGAATTGCTGCGCGGCGGCGTTGCGAGCACCATGGACGGCGTCATGCCGCCGGAGTCGGTCGTGACCGAGTAGAGCAGGGTGTGCATGCCGGTCTCATCCGGCACGGTGGAGACGGAAACAATGGCGTTTTCGAGCGGCAGGGCGCCTAACGCGGTCGTGACGAGCACACGCAGCTCGGCGGTGCCGTCGGTGAGTTCAGCCATGAAAAACCTCCTTGTCAGCAGGTGGAAAAGTTGATATACTGAGAGTAACAGCCGCAGACGCGGCAACATCTCGAAAGGCGGGGACAATCATGCAGGATTACAAAACGATGATCGACATGTGCGCAGAGCAGGAAGAAAAATTTCAGTTTGAGCATTTTTCGCGTGAGGACGCGCTGAAAATCGGCCTCAAGCTGCACGAAAACGCAAAGGAGCAGCCGGTAGCGGTCGAAATTACGGTGAACGGTCTGGTCGTGTTCCGTTACTTCGGCGAGGGCGCCAAGCCGGACAGCGAGCTGTGGCTCGCACGCAAGCGCAACGCTGTTGACCTGATGGAAATGTCCTCGCTGCGGTTTTTCGCGGAGCTTGAGAACGCAGGCGAGTCCTTCGCGGACCGCAAGCTGGACCCGAACGAGTACGCCGCAGGCGGCGGTTTCCCGATCCGGCTGCGCGGCACCGGCGTCATCGGTTCCATCTGCGTTTCCGGTTATCCGGATCATGTGGACGATCATCAGCTGATTATCAATACGTTAGCTGAGTATTTTGCGTAATTATAATTGAAAATGGATAATGGATAATGGAGAATGGAAAATGAACGTATCGTTTTTCATTCTCCATTTTTATACGATTTTGACATGATACTGCCGGAACCACCGGTCAAGCTGAATGATATACGCGAAAATCTGCGGGGTACGCATCAGCTGTCCGAACCACGGTTCGGCGAGACTTTCCGGCCGCTGCATGAGGTTTTCCACGGCGTTCCAATCGAACAGGGAAGCAACAACAGCATTCGGGTCAGCGAAGATGCGGCGGACGTAATCCGCACACAAGCGGGTATAAACTGGATGAAATGTTTTGGGATATGGGCTTTTCTTACGGAAAGCGATCTCTTTGGGCAGTTCATCGGCGAATGCACGGCGCACAATGCCTTTCTCGCGTCCCTCGAGCGACTTGAAATTCCACGGCATATTGTAGGCGTACTCGACGATACGGTGGTCGCAGAATGGCACACGGACTTCGAGGCCGGAGTACATGCTCATGCGGTCCTTGCGGTCGAGCAGGGTAGCCATGAACCAGTCGAGATTGAGCACGAACATTTCCCGCATACGGGCCGCTTTTTTGTCATCGGACGGCAGCTTAGGTGCTCGATTACAGGTGTCGCGGTAGTGCTGGCGCACAAATTCCTCGCCGTGGCGCACAGCATCGGGTGCAAGCAGACCGAGCCGCAGACCGACCGACCGCGACCACGGGAAGGTATCCTCAAACAGGATTTCTTCGCGGTGGTACCACGGATAGCCGCCGAACAGTTCGTCGGCGCATTCGCCGGACAGGCACACGGTCGTGCCGCCGCGCTTGACAGCCGCGCAGAACAGCAGCAGGGAGGAGTCCACGTCCGCCATGCCGGGCAGCGCACGCGCGTCGGTTGCGGGCAGCAGAGCCGCGCACAGTGCTTCTGGTTCAAGCACGACACGATGGTGGTGCGTGCCGAGAAAATCCACCATCTTATCAATATACGAATCGTCACTATTCGGCTGAAATATACTCTTTGTAAAATATTTGTCGTTGTCCCGATAATCCACCGACCAGGTGTGCAGCGTTTCGCCGCGGGCGGCGTAGTCCCTGGCGGCCAGCATGGACAGGATGGACGAATCCAGTCCGCCGGACAGGAAACACGCCAGCGGTACATCGCTGACCAGCTGCCGCTGAGCCGCATCGCAGATGAGGTCGTGCGTGCGCTCGATGGTGGTCGGCAGGTCGTCCTCGTGCTCATGCGCTTCAAGCTGCCAATAGGTGTGATCGGTGAACGCTTCCGGCGTCAAAACCGCAAAATGCCCGGGCAGCAGCGAGAAAATCTGCCGGAAAACACCAGATTCCGGCGGACGTGCCGGACCGAGCAGCAGCAGCGTGCGCAGACCGTCCTCGTCAATAATCGGCTCGATCTCCGGGTGGCAGAGCACGGTGTCGATGGTCGAACCGAAGGTCAGACCGTTGCGAATCGGTGCAAAAAACAGCGGTTTTACGCCCAGTCGGTCGCGGCAGAGCGTCAGCCGGCGTTCCTTCTTTTCCCAGAGGGCAAAGGCGAAAATGCCGTTCAGCCGCGCAAAGGCGTCGGTGTTCCACTCGAGGTAGGCGTGAAGCAGCACCTCGGTGTCCGAATGTCCGGCAAATTCGTGTCCGCGTGAAACGAGTTCACTGCGTAATTCCGGCGTGTTATATAACTCTCCGTTATAAATGAGGACGGTATTTCCGTCAGGCGACACCATCGGCTGCCTGCCGCCGTCCGGGTCGATGACGATCAGCCGCCGGTGGACAAGCGCCGCGTCCGCGTCAAAATAGGTGCCTTCGGCATCCGGTCCGCGCGGCGTAAGCGTGCGCTTCATCCCGTGCAGGATAGGGCCTCCACGGCGTGCGTCGCGTTCATAATCGACAAAACCGCCGATACCACACATAGGCGATTCCTCCTCTGATCTATGGTTTCTTTCAGTTATATGCGTCAAATATAAAGAATATGAAGCAAAATCATGATTTTTCTGAAAAATACAGGCGCGGACAGAACAATGCAAGGTTTGCGTGCAATGTGCGTTCATTCTTGGCGGCATTTGGCAGAAACGCACAAAAATTGGTGTGCGGATTTTATCAGTAAAAAGAATGTTAAATCCTTGACAAATGGTTTCCGAACGATATAATAGAGATAGACATGCTCCAAACAAGGGTATCGCTGGACGCGGCGCTGCGGCCACTGACCGTGTGCGCTGTGTTTTTGTGCGTATCCGCATTACTTATTTATTTGGGAGGTTTATGGCATGGATTTTAGGCTTACAAAAGAAGAAGCACTGTTCCA
>CAVLCS010000028.1:0-26531 GCA_963661675.1 Bulleidia sp. | reverse complement strand
GCGTAGGCAATCTGCGCCAGACCGTCGATAAAGCGGGAAACCGCTGCGATCAGCACGGAAATGTTGTCCGCCACGAACGGAATGATCTTCTCGAGTTCGAGAGAACCGTCCACCAGCGTGTTGTGCTTGAGGTAAATCTGACCGGCGTCCTCAAAGAAGCCGAATGCGCCGAGCGCACAGAAGTTGTTGCAGTAGTCGCACGCATGACGCAGCTGCACTTTGTTGTTTTCCGGTGCGCCCTGGAACAGGGTGACGAAGAACTGCAGCAGACCCATGTCCTCCGCGGGCAGCTGCATCGGGATGAAGCACGCCTCAATGACAACGTCCTTGGCCACCTTGCCCTGCCGCATCGCTTCGCAGCGCAGAATGGTCGGTGCGCCTTCCTTCTGCATGATCTCCGCACGGAAACCGTTCTGGTTGAGAACATCGTTCATGCAGCCTAAAATCTGATTTTGCTGTTCGATTTTCATTCTTTCTTTTTTCCTTTCTTCCATTAACGCATATGTAGGGCGGGGTGACCTCACCCCGCCGTTTTAAGCCAACTGCTGACGTGAACGGCGGCGGGATGAGGTCATCCCGCCCTACAATAAAACGCGGAATTTTACTTTACACCAATATCGGTACGATAATGTACCTTATCGAAGTGAATCTTCTTCACATCGGCATAGGCCTTCTGGATGGCCTCGTCGAGCGTGGGAGCCGTAGCCGTTACGCCGAGCACGCGGCCGCCATTGGTGACCAGCTTGCCGTCCTTGACGGCAGTGCCTGCGTGGAATACGAACGAATCGGTTACGTTCTCCAGACCGGTGATCTCCTTGCCCTTCTCGTAGGCCTTCGGGTAGCCGCCGGACGCCATGCAGACACAGCAGGCAGCGTTATCCGCCCACTTAATGTCGATATCCTCGAGCTTTTCGTCGATAACGGCGTTGAAGATATCAAACAGGTCGGTGTCCAGGCGGGACAGGACAGCCTGCGTCTCCGGGTCGCCGAAACGAGCGTTGTACTCGATAACACGCGGACCCTTCGGGGTCAGCATCAGGCCGAAGTACAGCACGCCCTTGAACGGACGGCCTTCCTTCTCCATTGCTGCAACGGTCGGCTTGAAGATGGTCTCCATGCACTCGGCGGCAATGTCGTCGGTGTAGAAACGGGAGGGCGAGAACGCACCCATACCGCCGGTGTTCGGGCCTTCGTCGTGGTCGTAGGCACGCTTGTGATCCTGTGCAGACGGCATGGTCTTGAGGTGCTTGCCGTCAACGAATGCGAGTACGGAAACCTCCGGACCGGTCAGGAACTCCTCGATAACGACACGCGCACCGGCACCGCCGAATGCACCGCCGTCGATGGCGTCCTTGACGGCCTCGATGGCTTCTTCCTCGGTCATGGCCACGGTAACGCCCTTGCCGAGTGCAAGACCGTCAGCCTTGACAACGATCGGCGCACCGTTCTTCTTGATGTACTCGATCGCGTCTGCGGAGTTCTCAAAAACAGCGTATCCAGCGGTCGGGATGTTGTATTTCTGCATTAAATCCTTCGCAAAGGACTTGCTGCCCTCGATGATGGCGGCGTTCTTGCGCGGGCCGAAGGCGCGGATGCCTGCGGCTTCGAGTGCGTCCACCATGCCGAGCGCAAGCGGGTCGTCCGGCGCTACCATAACGAGGTCCGGCTTGTGCTCCTTCGCGAAAGCAACCATGCCGTCGATGTCGGTCGCCTTGATGGCTACGCATTCAGCCTCAGCGGCAATGCCGCCGTTGCCCGGTGCACACCAGATGTGGTCAACCTTGGGGCTTTTCTTCAATGTATGGACGATGGCGTGCTCACGGCCGCCGCCGCCGATAACCAAAACTTTCATTATTGTTCCTCCGTTTGTAAATACACACGCTGTGCGCGGAACATTTCAACAATCAGTGCCACTGTGCCGATGGAGATGCAGGTGTTTGCCAGCGTCCATACGGTGTTAAACAGATAATCATTCAGCCAGCCGGGTGCGCTGACAAGCACGAGGATGTAGCCTGCGCTCCAGACCACCAGCAGGATCCATTCGGGCAGTGTGCTGTGCTCGATCTTTTGCATCTGGTCTTTTACGCCCATCAGCAGCATGCAGCCGGTGAGAAGCAACGGCACGATCGCGGCATAGTTCAGCACGATCCGCAGCAGACCTGCCGGAATGACCGCCGGACCGAGGATCAGCTTGAACGCCATCGTCACGTCTGCGGCAATGCTGGCCCGCATGTACCAGCGGGAGACATGCTGCACGGACAGCGCACCTGCCGATATCAGCGCAAACGCCAGCATTTGCAGCGCCCAGTTGTCCTTTGCGGCCAGGCTGAGCAGGAATCCGCCCGACACAGCCAGATAGGCGTAATAGCCTTTCAGCAGTTTCATTAGTGATGGAACAGGCGCATGCCGGTGAAGGCCATGGTGATGCCGTACTTGTTCGCGGTCTCGATGACGTTGTCATCGCGGATGGAGCCGCCCGGCTGTACGATGTACTCAACGCCGGACTTGCGTGCGCGCTCTACGTTGTCGCCGAACGGGAAGAATGCGTCGGAACCAACGGTTACGCCGGTGTTCTTTGCAATCCACGCCTTCTTTTCCTCAGCGGTGAGCACTTCCGGCTTAACCTTGAAGGTCTTCTGCCATACGCCCTCAGCCAGTACATCCTCGTACTCGTCCGAGGTGTAAACGTCGATGGCGTTGTCGCGGTCCGGACGGCGGATGCCGTCAACGAACTGCAGACCGAGAACCTTCGGATGCTGACGAACGAACCAGTTGTCGGCCTTGTTGCCTGCCAGACGGGTGCAGTGAATGCGGCTCTGCTGACCGGCGCCAACGCCGATGGTCATGCCGTCCTTGACGTAGCAGACCGAGTTGGACTGGGTGTACTTGAGGGTGATGAGTGCAAGGATCATGTCGTGCTTTGCGCTTTCCGGCAGATTCTTGTTTTCGGTAACGATGTTGGTGAGCAGGCTCTCGTTGATCTCGTAGTTGTTGTAGCCCTGCTCAAAGCGAATGCCGAAAATGTCGCGCTGCTCGATCGGCTTCGGCTCGTAGTTCGGGTCGATCTTGACCACGTTGTAGTTGCCCTTGCGCTTGGTCTTGAGGATCTCGAGCGCCTCAGCGGTGAAGTCCGGGGCGATGATGCCGTCGGAAACCTCGTGTGCGAGGTAGGACGCAGTGTCAGCGTCGCAGGTGTCGGACAGAGCCGCCCAGTCGCCGTAGGAGCACAAACGGTCCGCACCGCGGGCACGGATGTACGCGCATGCGATCGGAGACAGCTCCTTGTCGGTGTCAACGAAGTACATCTGCTTCTCGACGTCGGTCAGCGGCTTGCCGAGCGCCGCACCGGCCGGAGAAACGTGCTTGAAGGACGCTGCTGCGGGCAGACCGGTCGCCTTTTTCAGCGCACGGACGAGCTGCCAGGAGTTGAATGCGTCACAGAAGTTGATATAACCCGGCTTGCCGTTGAGTACCTCGATCGGAAGCTCGCCCTCGGTCATGAAGATGCGGGCCGGCTTCTGGTTGGGGTTGCAGCCGTACTTGAGTGCTAATTCTTTCATAGATGATCCTTTCTCTATGTAAAAACATGGCTCGGGGAATATTCGGTGCGAAAATCAGGCTCCCCTTTTAGGGGAGCTGTCCGCTCAGCGGACTGAGGGGTTAAACCCCTCCACCGGCTTGCGCCGGTCCCCCTCCCCTAAAAGGGGAGGCAGATTCGCAACCTGCAAATAGCGATTTACTGTTCCTGGTGCTTATTGCGGATTTCCTGCTCGACCTCACCGGTCTCGAGGTTTACGTAGCGCACGAACAGCGAAACCTTATTCTGCTCATTCAGGCTGTTCCAGAGCAGGTTGGTGAACTCGTGAATGGGAAGCTCAATGCGGATGCACTTCGGCTCACCGCGGAACGGCGGCAGCGGATCGCCGTCGCACTGGTAGGTATGGATGAAGTGGCCGAGACCGGCAACCGGCTTATCGTACTCGTAGAAGAAACGCTTGTTGGCGGTGCGGTCCGAGGTGAAGTTCTTGAGAATGGACAGGCTGTAGGAGCCGTCTGGGTTGACAACGCCCGAGATACGGGAGGTGTAGTTGGGTGCATCCGGCTCGAACTCGCGGGTACGGAGCGCCTCAAAGTAGCTCTTGCCCTGCTTGAGGTAGTCCACGATGGTGTCGGTCTGGTCGCCGTTGGTTACAACTAGCGTGCCGTTGTACAGGCGGACCGGATGGTAGATGATCAGCGAAGGATCGACCATCTTGGACGGGTCAAATGCCTCGGTGCGGATGCCGTCCTCAGTCTCGGTGAACACGCGGTTGCGGCTGTTCTCCGAGCGGCCCATGATGAAGTAGGCGATCACGTTATGCTTGTTATCCGGGGTGCGGCCGAGAATGATGCCGCGGCCGGGATAAGCGTTGCTCATCAGCTCCTGGCTGATGTCAAAAACATTCTTGCTCATAATGCTGTACTCCTGTTTAGATTTTGTGGACAGTTGCGCCGTCTACACGCAGTCTGCCTGCGCAGAAGTCGGATACGGCCTGCGGCAGCAGAATCCACTCCGCGTTCTGCATGACACGCTTCTGCAGGGTCTCCGGTGTGTCGCTATCCTCCACTTCGACGGCTTTCTGCGCGATAATTGCGCCGCCGTCTACCACTTCGGATACGAAATGCACGGTCGCACCGGTAACCTTCACACCCTTGGCCAGTGCGGCCTCGTGTACGCGCAGACCGTAAAAGCCTTCTCCGCAGAAGGAGGGGATAAGCGAAGGGTGTACGTTGATAATGCGGTTTTCAAAATGGCGGCAGAAGCTGTCCGGCAGGACGGTCATAAAGCCTGCGAGCACGATCAGACCGATGCCTGCGTTCTCGAGCAGAGCGGTAAGTGCCTTGCCGTACGCCTCCGCGTCGGAAAAGTCCTTGCGGCGCAGCACCTCAGAGGGAATGCCTGCGTTTGCGGCACGCTCGAGTGCATACGCCTTCGGGTTGGACGAAACCACGAGCGAAATCTGTCCGTTTTCGATCTTGCCCGCCTGCTGTGCGTCAATCAGCGCCTGCAGGTTCGTGCCGCCGCCCGAAACCAAAACTGCAATTTTTGTCATTTATTTTTCTCCAGAGAAGGAGGGCTGCTGAGACAGGCTCCCCTTTTAGGGGAGCTGTCCGCGAAGCGGACTGAGGGGTTAAACCCCTCCACCGCAAGCGGTTCCCCTCCCCTAAAAGGGGAGGCCGGTTCGATGCAGCCCGTTTGTATTTATACCAGTTCTACGCCCTTTTCAGCGCCGTTTACGCACTCGCCGATAACGTATGCCTGCTCGCCTGCAGCGGAGATCGCTGCAACAGCACGGGATGCGTCCTCAGCGGCAACGGCCAGAACCAGACCGGCGCCCATGTTGAAGGTGTTGTACATATCGCGCTCCGGAATCTTGCCGGTCTTTGCGATCAGGTCGAATACCGGCGGAACCGGCATAGCGGCCTTCTCGATCTTGGCAACGATGCCTTCCGGCAGCATGCGCGGTACGTTCTCGTAGAAGCCGCCGCCGGTGATGTGGCTGATGCCCTTGACCTCAACCTTGCCCATCAGAGACTGGATAGCCTTGACGTAGATCTTGGTCGGGGTGAGCAGCTCTTCGCCGAGGGTCTTGCCGAACTCGTCGATGTAGCGGCGAACCGACTTCTCGTTGATGCCGAGGGTCTTGCGAACCAGAGAATAGCCGTTGGAGTGTACGCCGGAGGAGGCTACACCGATCAGCGCATCACCCGGCTTGATGCCGGTGCCGTCGATCATCTTTTCCTTATCGACCATGCCGACAGAGAAACCGGCCATATCGTACTCGTTTTCCGGATAGAAGCCCGGCATTTCAGCGGTTTCGCCGCCGATCAGTGCGCAGCCTGCCTGACGGCAGCCCTCTGCGATGCCGGAAACCATCTGTGCGATCTTCTCCGGGTGGTTCTTGCCGACTGCAACATAGTCGAGGAAGAACAGCGGCTGAGCACCGCAGCAGGCGATATCATTGACACACATGGCAACGCAGTCGATACCGACGGTGTCGTGCTTATCCATCAGGAACGCCAGCTTGAGCTTGGTGCCGACGCCGTCAGTGCCGGAAACCAGGATCGGGTCCTTCATGCCCTTGAACTCCGGACGGAACAGACCGCCGAAGCCGCCGAGCGTGCCCATAACGCCCTTGGTAAAGGTGCTTTCAACCATCGGCTTCATCAGCTTGACCGCTTCGTAACCTGCGGTAACGTCAACGCCGGCAGCCTTGTAGCTTTCAGAACGGCTTACACTCATTCGTAACATCTCACTTTCATAATTAAAGATGGAAAATTGATAATGAAGGCGTGCGACCTTCATTATCAATCATCAATTTTCCATTCGGGATTTAATCTTTGTTAGCAGGGAGCGGAATCTCAGTCTCGAACATGTTCTTATCCACCTGATCGGGTACCGGGATCGGATACTCGCCGGAGAAGCATGCGTCGCAGAAGCCCAGCTTACAGCCGACTGCGATCTTGCGGCAGGCTTCGAGCGACAGGAAGCCGAGCGAATCCACGCCGATGATCTCACGCATTTCCTCAACCGTGCGGTTGTGCGCCAGCAGCTGGTTGCGTTCCGGAATATCCGTGCCGAAGAAGCAGGGATGACGGAACGGAGGAGCCGAAATTCTCATGTGAACTTCAGCCGCGCCTGCGTCGCGCAGCAGCTTTACCAGACGGCCGCAGGTCGTACCGCGGACGATGGAGTCATCGACCATGATAACGCGCTTGCCTTCAACGGCAGTACGCAGCGCATTCAGCTTGAGACGAACCGAGCGCTCACGCTTGTCCTGGCCCGGCTGGATAAAGGTACGGGCGATGTAGCGGTTCTTAATCAGACCGACGCCGTACGGGATGCCGGAGAACTTGGCGTAGCCGATGGCTGCCGGAATACCGGAATCCGGTACGCCGATAACCACGTCCGCGCCGACCGGATGCTCGATGGACAGGTACTTGCCGGCCTCCTGACGAGCCAATTCGACCGATGCACCGTCGATGATGGAGTCCGGACGGGCAAAGTAAATGTACTCGAATACGCATGCGGAGGACTTGCACTCGATACCGCAGTGCATGGAGCGCAGTTCACCGTTTTCGACAACGCAGACCTCACCGGGTTCTACATCGCGGATGAACTTTGCGCCGAGTGCGTCCAGTGCGCAGGTCTCGGATGCGAAAATGTAGCAGCCGTCCATCTCGCCGATGCACAGCGGACGGAAACCATGCGGGTCGCGTGCCGCGATCAGCTTGCGCGGAGACATAACGACCAGAGAGTATGCACCCTCGATGCGGTGCATGGTGTTCATGACCGCCTCCTCGATGGAGCCGCACTTGAGGCGTTCCTTAACGATGGTGTAGACCAGAACCTCGGTGTCGTTCGAGGAACGGAAGATAGCACCGTCCAGCTCGATCTCGCGGCGCAGCTCACCTGCGTTTACCAGGTTGCCGTTGTGCGCGACCGCCAGATTGCCCTTTACATGGGTGATGGAGATCGGCTGTGCGTTCTCTCGGCGGGTATCGCCGGTGGTGGAGTAGCGCACATGGCCGATGGCCATCGAACCGGGCATATTGTCCAAAATCTCCTGGTTGAACACAGCGCTGACCAGACCGGTGTCCTTATGGCAGTGGATAACGCCGTTTTTGTTTACGGCGATACCGGCAGCCTCCTGACCGCGGTGCTGGAGAGCAAACAGTGCGGTATACGCGTCGTGAGCGGCGGAAATTTCCTTGCCTTCCGGCGCAGCGATACCGAATACACCGCACTCCTCATGCACCTTGTCAAACGGAGTGCTGCTTTTTCTTAAAATACGATATTTCATTCTTCAGCCTTTTCTTGTCCGTATTTTGTGCGTGCAGACAGACTTACTTGCCCATTACGCGCTTCATGATCTCCTGATATGCCTCTTCGACACCGCCCATATCACGACGGAAACGGTCCTTGTCCAGCTTTTCCTTGGTGGTCTTGTCCCACAGGCGGCAGGTGTCCGGAGAGATCTCGTCTGCCAGAACGATCTTGCCGTCAGCGGTCTTGCCAAACTCCAGCTTGAAGTCAACGAGGATGACGTTCAGGGTGTCGAAGTACTGCTTCATAACCTCGTTTACCTTGAAGGCCATGGCCTTGATGGTCTCGATCTCCTCACGGGTAGCAGCCTTCAGTGCGATCGCGTGGTAAGCGTTCATCAGCGGGTCGCCCAGCTCATCGTTTTTGTAGGAGAACTCGATGGTCGGCTCGTCGAATACGATGCCCTCTTCCACGCCGAAACGCTTTGCAAAGGAACCGGCGGAAATGTTGCGGATGATGACCTCCAGCGGAACAATGGAGACCTTCTTTACCAGGGTCTCACGCTCGGAGAGCTGCTCCACGAAGTGGGTCGGCACGCCCTGCTGCTCGAGCAGCTGGAACATATGGTTGCTCATCACGTTGTTGATAACGCCCTTGCCGGCAATGGTGCCCTTCTTCTCGCCGTTGAATGCGGTCGCATCGTCCTTGTAGTCTACGATTACGAGGTTCGGGTCGTCGGTTGCGAATACCTTCTTAGCCTTGCCTTCGTACAGCTGTTCTTTCTTTTCCATGTCCAATTCCTCCATTTTTTATATTATTTTAATTTGAAACAAAACTGTTTGCAGGTTGTACATCGAAGTTACCAATGGGAGCAGCCTCAATGCCTTTACCTTGCGGGAATGCGGTATCAGAGATACCTATATAGATTACGCGAACTGAGCGCGAACCTTTTCGTCCTTTGCGGTAACTTCCGCTGCCATATCGGCCTTGAACTGGGCAAGTTTTGCTGCCAGTGCCTCGTCCGACAGGGCGATCATCTGTGCTGCGAGGATAGCGGCATTGTCTGCGCCGTCGATCGCCACAGTCGCCACCGGAATGCCCTTGGGCATCTGCACGATGGAGAGCAGGCTGTCCATGCCGCCCATCACGCTGGTCGCCATCGGTACGCCGATGACCGGCAGCGTGGTGTACGCTGCGAGGACACCGCCAAGGTGAGCTGCCTTGCCGGCTGCCGCGATGATAACGCCGAAGCCTTCGGAAGCGGCGTTCTTCGCCAGCTGTTCAGCAACGGCCGGGGTACGGTGTGCGGAGCAAATGCGGACTTCCGTCGGGATGTCGAACGACTTGAGACGGTCAACGCACTTTTCCATTACCTTGAGATCACTGTCGGATCCCATGACAACGAGAACTTTTTTCATTTGTCATTCCTCCTACAAAAAACAAATGAGGGCACGGGTATACCCGTGCCCTATAATCGCTCATTTATGTGCACCGATGCCCGAGAGAATGCACGAATGCCCGAGAACGAAAAACTGTTCAGCTGCAGTCTGGTTCAAAAATACGCTGCCGGTCATGTGTACACCTCTTTCTTAAAACCATCGGTGACGATACATATTTATTTTAGCCAATTTAACTTGTTAATGCAAGCATTTTACCCGCTTTTTTCGGGATTCGTGCAAATGCCCAAAGATAAATTTTACTCCACTTCACTTTCGTGCAGAACGCCCTTTTTGTAGAGCACCTCTTCCATCTGGTGCACGCGTTCGGTCCACGAACATTGTGCGCCGTAGGCGAGACGTTTTTCCGTCCACGCCGGACGGTTTTCCTTGGCGGCCGCGTCGCACAGCGGCAGGAACATCTCGGGATTGCGGGCAATGTAGACCACGTCCTTGAAGTCCTCGACCTGCAGTGGCTCGCGTGTGGAAACGACCGGCTTGCCGGTCGCGAGGTACTCGTAGAACTTGAGCGGCGAAACGTCCTTGGAGAGGGCACCGGCGCGGAATACGTTCAGACAAACGTCCATCTGCGCCAGATAGGCCGGCAGCTCGGGCTGCGGCACCAGACCGTGGAACACGATGTTCGGGTACTGCTTGAGGTGGGTCAGGTCAACGCCCGGCAGCGTGCGTCCGATGAGGAAAATCGTCGCATTCGGACGGCTTTTCGCCAGCTTTTCGATCAGTGCATAGTCGATGCACTCCTGCAGCATGCCGACAAAGCCGAAGATCGGGTGCGGCAGATCCTTCATGTCGTCCGGACAGGGAAGGGTGTCCTTTTCGGTCTGTACGCGCGAGAAAATCTCGTAAGCGGCGCCGTTCGGGATCATTTTGGTGGTCGGATTGATCTTCTCGAGCGTCTCCGCCAGACCGACTGCGGTCGCGAATACCTGATCAGCAGGCTTGGCGAGATCGCGCTCCATCTTGTCAACAACCTTGGGGTTGATGTGCCCCTTGTACGCGGAATGACGGTCAACGCAGTCGTATACCAGCTTGCTGTGCGGCAGATGCTCGACAATATCGCACGAGGACGGCGAGTAGCACCACAGCACGGTCTCGTCGCCAAAGCCGTGCTCGCGCATCTTTTCGCGGATGAACGCTGCCTGTCGCTTCTGGTTGATCTTGTTGATCCAGCGGAACTTGTTGAAGAACGGCAGCACCGGCGGCAGGGCATACACGGTGATGTTCTCGTGGCCCTCGACCTTTTCGCCGGGCTGCTTGTACTTTTCAATGTAGGCGGATGCCTTCTTGTCCTTGAGCGGTGCGATCATGGACACCGGAGGATCAAAATACAGGATTTCGCTGTTGCGCAGACGGCTCATCACGTTCTGCTTGCGCGTCGGCAGAGGATGGTAGTTCGTTGTCGAAAGACAAACGATGTGGTTCTTCATATCTTTTATCGCTCCCTTAAATTAGGTAGGAGTTAGGAGTGAGGAGGTAGGAGTTTAGTAGAGTGGAGAGTGCAGAGTGAAGAGTGGAGCGGTGGTATCGCCGCAGGCGATAATTCAATAGCGCGTAATACGCGCTTCCGCTACTCCTCACTCCTACCTCCTAACTCCTCACTATCTCTTCGCTCTCAACTCTCCACTCTTCACTCCATATTAAGCAGTGTAGCGGCTCCCTTAACGTTTTCCGCTTCTCTTTCCCTCAGCATTTCCGCCGTACGGTGCACCTCATTATCAAGCGCACCGGAGACGCACTCATCGATGAGACGGCACAGCGGCTCCGCCTTGACGGACGAAAGCTGCAAACAGGTACGGCTGCCGATATATTTGAGGAAACCGTCCACCTTGATATCATAGCTCATGCCGACAACCGGAACGCCCTGACCGGCGGAGAACATCAGCGAATGCAGTCGGATGCCGACCACGGTTTTCATGCGGGCGAGAATGCCGATGGTGACCTCGATGGGCTGTCGGGTACGGACAGCGTGCCACGGGCAATGCAGCAGAGCACCGACACGTTCCGCAGGCATCAGGTCGCTCGGGAATTCGATCGGCACGAAAACCGGCGTTAAACCGTGCTTTTCGTAAGCGTAGTTGGCTGCTGCCGCGATTTCGGGCAGAGCCGCGTCCAGACCCTTCCAGTTGCGCAGACCGAAGCCAATATACTTGCCGTTCGGGTCGATACCGCTCTGCTCGAGGGCAATATTGACGATTTCCCGCGGCGCAGGCGTGAGAATAATGGTCGGGTCGGCGGAAACGCGGATATCCGGCAGGGTAACGCCCATTTCGGCAAGCAGGGCACGGGAATTGTCATCGCGCAGCGTGATGCGGTCCACGGATGCGTCAATGGTCTTGGCAGCCATCCGGCGGTTGCCCGGACGGTTGATCGGGCCGATGCCGCAGCCGTACATCATCACCTTGCAGCCGCGCTTTTTGGCGGCGTACAGCGTGTAGCAGTAATACCAGATCGAGCGGGTGGACGTCACGTCCTGCATGAGAGAGCCGCCGCCGTTGATATACAGCGCGGCATGGCGGAATTTGCGCAGAACCGAGAACACATTAAAGGTATAGATGGCGTTCGTGCGGTAAATGAGCCGCGTTTCCTTGGGCCGGCGCGACATAACGCAGATGGTGCGTTCCGGGTCAAGCTCACGCATTTCCTGTACGATGGCCTCTAAGATGGCATCGTCGCCGGCGTTGCCGCGGCCGTATGCGCCGCAGATAACGATGCTCTCACGTTCGTTCTTCGGGCGATGGAACCGGGCCAGCAGGTGGCGGTAGTTCGCCATCTGGCGTTCGCACATCTTGTCGCGCGAGAAATCGCGGGAGGCTTTTTCGTACAACGCGTCGGCAAATCGGTGCCGCAGTTCGGCGTCGTTGCCCAGACGCACCAGATATTCAGCCAGCCGCTTATCGTCGCCAACCGGGAAGATATAGCCGTTTTCGCCGGTGTCGATCAGCTCGGGCATACCGCCGACATCCGAGCAGATGGTCGCACAGCCGGCGCAGACGCCCTCCAGAATGGAATACGGGAAGGTTTCGGACACCGAGGACAGCAGGTTGATATCCATGGCCCGGAAGAACGGCATGACCGGCGATACCCAGCCGCAGAACGTCACGCGCTCGCGCACGCCAAGCTGGTCGCACAGTTTCTTCAGCATTTCCTCGTCCTCACCGTCACCGGCGATGAACAGACGCAGCTGCGGTGCGGATTTGAGCGCCTGCGCAAAGCCGCGCACGGTCGTCGCAATGTCCTTGACAGCGGTCAGACGGGCGGCAATGCCGCACAGTACGTCTCCGTCCTGGATCTCAGCGCCGTAAGTGTCCCGCAGATAGGCGGCACGGTCGAATTCGCCTTCCGGACGGTCAAAATCCATGCCGTTGTAGATTTTTACGATACGTTCCGGGTCAAAGCCGCGGTCGATAAGCGTACGCGCCATACGGTCCGCGACCGGCTGATAGAAGTCGAGAAAACGCAGTGCAATGGCATTCGCGGTGCCGAGCGTGTACTGCTTGAGCGGACTGCCGAGGTAGTCCAGCCGGTAATCCGAGTGCACGGTCGTGACGATCGGCACATGACGGCTGCGGCGCACCATCGCACCCATCAGGTTGGCGCGGCCGCCGTGGCAGTGGATAATGTCGGGCTTGAACTGGTCCACTAAGTCGCGCATGGTGCGTGCCGCACGGAACGGATTGTGCCGCTCGATGACGCGCACGTCAATGCCGCGCTCGCGCGCTTCATCGGCAAACGGACCGGCGCGGAACGAGATGAGCATCACGTCGTTCGTGCGGTTGAGTCCGGTTACTGTATTCATGATTTGGGTCTTTGCGCCGCCTACGTCGCCGCCGCCCATTACGTGCATGATTCGCAAAGTCAAATACCTCCACTTGACAGTTATAATCAGTATACCATGAAAACAGGGGGATTGCAAAACTCGGACACGGTAAATGCCGTCTTTTTCGGCAGTATTTTGGTAAACGAAGTTTGTTTTTTTGCTCAGAACATGGTATACTGATTTTATCTGACGGAAAGTGAGGGTTTTTCTTTTGTCCTCTAAAAATACCATGACGCGTGATGCGATGCTGTTCCTGCCGGCCAAGGTGGTCGAGGGACTGCTCGTCATCGGGTGTTCCTCGCTGTATTCCCACATCTTTGTGGAGGGAGCGGTCAGCGCGTTCAACCTGACCAACACCACGATACAGCTGCTCTACCTCATCCTTGCGGGCTGGATGGCCAATTCTGCGACCCGTTATGTGGGTGAGGAGTACCGTTCCGATGAGGGACGCGGTCTGTTCTCCACGGTTTCGACCATTTATGTGGGATTGTGCGTGCTCGTTGCCATCGGCTGCTGCGTGACGGCGGCTGTGACGAAAAGTCCGGTTTATCTGGGCGGTGCACTGATGTTCTGCACCTACACGGCGTTTCAGGTGCTCAATGCGGCGCTGATTCAGCTCGGCCGCGTCAAAGCGTCCATCCTGTGGTCGCTGACCTCGGCGGTGCTCAAGCTGGCGGTCGCGTTCGCGCTTGTCGGCGGCAAGTCGAACTATCCGTCGCCGTTCCCGGCGATTTTTGCCAACACGATTGCGGACGGCGTAGCCACCATCGGTGCGGTGTTTGCACTCAGCCTGCCGGTTGTGGTGCGGCTGAAGTATTTCTCCAAGCCGCTGCTGAACAAATTCCTCAAATACGGCGTACCGCTGATGGGCGTTTCCATTTCGGTTGCGCTGCTCAACCAGATCGACAAATACCTGGTTGTCGGCTTTTACGGTAACATTCTGTACGCATACTACTCGAACAACAACTCAATCGCGAGCGGTCTTTTCACGATGATCTCGGTCGGCATCATGCGCGGCGTGTATCCTGCGGTGCTGCGCGGCTGGCGTGAGGGCGGCAAAGCTGCCGCAAAGCCGCTGCTCGATCAAGGCGTGCGGCTGTATCTGCTGATCGCCGTGCCGGCCGTTGCCGGTCTGACCGCGGTCGCGCTGCCGCTCAGCCGGTTCCTGTTCCCGGCGAAGTACGCCGCCGGTGCACCGGTCATCGCGTATACCGCGCTTGCCATGCTGTTCATGGGTTTGACCGAGTACGCCAACAAGGCGTATGAGCTGGAGCAGTCCACGGTGCACGTTCTGCAGAACAGTGCGATCGCAGCCGTTATCAAGGTGATTTCGAGTGTTATCCTGCTCAAAACCCTTGGATTTACCGGCGGTGCCCTCGGTTCGGTTGTTGCATTCGCGTCGTACTTTATCATTACCTGTGTGCGTGTCCGCAACCGATTCCTGTTCCGCGTGGCACCGATTAGTCTGGTGCGCATCATCGTTTCGGCGCTGCTGTGCGGCGCGGCGGCCTTTGCGTGCACGCTGCTGCCGGTCGGCAATCTCATTCGGCTCGGCGCGGCTGTTGTTGTCGGTGCCGCCGTTTATGCGGTGTGCATTATCGTCAGCGGTGAGGGCCGGGAGGAAGTCCAGGCGGTACTCCGTCGGCTGAAACGATAAAATCAGTTGTAAAATGGCATAATTTAACCGGCAAAACCTTGCCAGCAGGTTAAATCCATGCTACAATAACTCTATCTGAAAATTGTAAACAGAGAGGCGTAATATTATGGAAATGATTCATGAAGCGGGTCAGTACGTTGACACCGTAAAGCGCGTCTGCGATGCAGTCGGCAGCGAGGTCACGTTCCGCGGCACGGTTCACCGTGTACGCGATATGTCTGACTTTTCTTTCGTTGTTATGCGCGTTGAGCGCGGCCTGATCCAGTGCACCTTCCAGGGTGACGAGATCGGCGGCATCAAGCGTTCGGACGTGAAGGACGCAATGGTACTCGAAGTTACCGGTACCGTTCGTGAGGAGCCGCGTGCAGAGCACGGCGTTGAGGTCGTTCTGAGCGCACTGACCATCATGGGCAAGCCGTACGACCAGCTGCCGGTACCGCTCGGCAAGAAGTACATGGGCCTGTCGCTCGATGTTGATCTGCCGCTGCGCCCGATCACGCTGCGTCATCCGCGCAAGCAGGCGATCTTCCGCGTCCAGGGTGCCATCGCTGACGGCTTTGCTGCGTACATGCAGTCGCAGGGCTTCACCCACATCCACACCCCGAAGATCGTAGTTGCAGGCGCTGAGGGCGGCGCTAACCTGTTCAAGCTGGACTACTTCGGCAATCCGGCTTATCTGGCACAGTCCCCGCAGTTCCACAAGCAGTATCTGGCCGGTGCATTCGGCCGTGTATACGAGATCGGCTCGGTTTACCGTGCAGAGCGTCACAACACCTCCCGTCATCTGAACGAGTATATGGGTCTGGACTTTGAGATGGCCTACATTGACTCCATGTACGACGTAATGGCCATGGAGACCGGCATGCTGAAGTCGGTTATGGCTTACGTCAAGGAGCACTGTGCAGAAGAGCTTGCTATGCTGAACGCTGAGGTTCCGGAAATCAAGGAGATCCCGACCATTCGTTTCCACGAGGCGAAGCAGATCATGGAGGAGAAGTACGGCCACAAGTCCAAGAACCGTTACGACCTCAACCCGGACGAAGAAGTTCTGCTGTGCCAGTGGGCGAAGGAGGAGCACGACTCCGATTTCGTATTCGTAACCCACTTCCCGTCCGCAAAGCGCCCGTTCTACGCGATGGACGATCCGGAGGATCCGAAGCTGGCACTGTCGTTCGACCTGCTGTTCCGCGGTCTGGAGATCACCACCGGCGGTCAGCGTATCCACGACTACCAGGAGCAGATGGACAAGCTGGCAGCCCGCAAGATGAATGCCGAGCTGTTTGAGTCCTTCACCATGCTGCACAAGTACGGCATGCCGCCGCATGGCGGTCTGGGCATTGGTCTGGAGCGCCTGACCATGCAGCTGCTGGGGCTGAATAACATCCGCGAGGCTTCGATGTTCCCGCGTGATATGAATAGACTCGAGCCGTAAAAGGCTCTCGCCTTCGTTCCAAAGGGCTGTGCCCTTTGGAACGAGGGACGGTGTCGCCGTCCACATCCGCTTTGCGGATATGGACGGGAACACCTATTGCACGAAAAGAGACCCGGAATGTTCAATTCCGGGTCTCTTTTCGTGTTTGTTAAAAAAGTCAGGCGCATGTCCTGACTTTTTTGTCGCGTCGGAGACGCTCCATTTAATGCGCTCCGCGGCGTGGCGGGTTTTCTGGGCGCTGAAATCCCTGCGGGATTTTATGGGTTGGCGTGAACGCTGTCGCCCGCGGAAGGCTCGGCGGCGTAGCCGCCTGCCTTGTGGGTGCGGTTATGCAAGCAAACCGCGTATTTTATGCCGCGAACTCCGTTCGCGGGTGCGGGACGCGGCGGCGCAGCCGCCTGTCCCTTGGTACAAGTCCGGATAGAGAGTGATATCTTCTTTTCTCTTCACTCTCCACTTTCCACTCTTCACTCTTTACGAGGATTTTACGGTTTTGTACACGATAGTACTTGACGTTCGCTGAAATTTTACGCATAATAAGAATGGACAAAAAGATTTCCGGCTATGCTGCTCGATGGAGCGGCATGGGTCGCCTACCGAAAGGAGATCAACATAATGAACGAAGAATTAGAGCTGCTTCGCGACAAGAAGGGCTTCATTTGCGATATGGACGGTGTCATCTATCACGGCAACCGTCTGCTGCCCGGTGTACCCGAATTTGTGGACTGGCTGCAGCGTGAAAACAAGAGTTTCCTTTTTCTGACCAACTCCTCCGAGCGTTCGCCGCTCGAGTTACAGCAGAAGCTGGCCCGCATGGGTTTGGAGATCGGTGAGGAGCATTTCTACACCTCTGCTTTGGCTACGGCGAAGTTCATTGCCAGCCAGAAGCCGCATGCGTCTGCGTATGTCATTGGTGCACCCGGTCTGGTCGGTGCGCTGTACGAGGCCGGCATCGTGATGAACGATGTGGACCCGGATTACGTTATCGCAGGCGAGACCAACACCTACAACTACCAGACCATCCTCAAGGCGGTTGCCCTGATCAACAATGGTGCGCGTTTGATCGCCACCAACTCGGATCTGACCGGCCCGTCTGAGCAGGGTATCATTCCGGCCTGCCGTGCACTGGTTTCTCCGATCGAGCTGGCCACCGGCAAGACCGCGTACTACGTCGGCAAGCCGAACCCGCTGATGATGCGCACCGGTCTGCGTCTGCTCGGCGTACACTCGCACGAGGCGGCTATGATCGGCGACCGCATGGACACCGACATTGTTGCCGGCATTGAGACCGGTCTGGACACCGTTCTGGTGCTCTCCGGCTGCACCACTCGCAAAGATGTGGAGAATTACGCGTACCGTCCGCACTTTATTCTGGATGGTGTCGGCTGTATTCCGCCGCAGGCGTAAAATTGCCGCCTAAACCGAATACCGCAAAAGCCTTTCCGAAATTTTTCGGAAAGGCTTTTCTTGTCGGATAAAATTCGGACAATTCTATGCTATACTAAATACAGGAAAAGGATAGACCAACGGACAGATAGAGAGGGGGCACCTCATATGGCAGGACACATTTTGTTAGCAGAGGACGACAAGGCGTTATCCCTGCTCATGCAGGATTTCTTTCGGGCGGCAGGTGTGGCGGTGACACCGGCGTATGACGGCGAGCAGGCGCTCGTTCTGGCGCAGGCGCAGCCGTTTGACCTGCTGGTACTGGACGTGATGATGCCGCAACTAAACGGTCTCGAGGTATGCGAAGCCGTGCGGCAGGAGAGCGACGTACCGGTTATTTTCGTCACGGCGCTCGGGCAGGAAGGCGACACACTGGCCGGATTCCGCGCAGGCGCGGACGATTACGTGACGAAACCGTTTTCGTTTCCGGTGCTGGTGGCGAAGGCGCAGGCGCTCATGCGGAGAGCACGCGGGCTGCGTCTGGGCGACAGTGAATTAGGATATGCGAATATCCTGATGGACACGGCGTCCGGCACGGTAACGGTGGACGGCAACCCGGTAAATCTGCGTCCGAAGGAGGCGAAAATCCTCGAACTGCTGCTGCGGGAGCAAGGACGCACGGTGTCGCGCGACCTGCTCATCGAACGGGTATGGGGCACGGATTTTGACGGGGACGAGCGCATGATCGACCGGCACATTGCCAGCCTGCGCAAGGCACTCGGCACTGCGTCGCAGCATATTCGTGCGGTGTACGGCAAAGGCTACCGATTGGGGGGATCGATATGAAAAAGCGGTTTCGTAAGATCGGCATCGCGGCCAGGCTGACCGCGATCGTGGCAGTGATGTTGGCGGTGGTTCTGGTGCCGTGGGTAGTCAACACGGCGAAACAAGCACGGTTTGATGCGCAAGACAGTGCAAACAGTGATGTGAATAACAGATTCAGAGGAATTGATTATCGGCTGACAGAGAAAGGTTACGACCCGGATAATATGCCGTCCGTCAATACACCGGAATACGATGCAATGCGTTTTGATGTGGCATATTATAACTGGAGATTGGAACAACCGTATCTCATGCAGTATTATGACGGACAGAACAAGCGGGTTGTTATGCGTTCTCCGCTGCTGTTATATGGTGCAGATGGAGATATTGACATCAGCGATTTCTCCGAGAAGGATATTCGTGAGATGCGCGAGGTATACGGACCGAAAAAAGGCGGCTCGACTGCTGTCGGCTATATTGCAACAATATATGGTAAAAAGATCGAAAACAACGGTCATACAGTATATATTCCGAACCGAATCAGTGTAGGTGCGTATAATTACGAATGGACTGCTCAGACACCGGTTGAGGAAGTCGGTCAATGGGAAGAAACACCGATTCAGTGGTGCTTTGATGAGGACTATTGCATGGAAGCATACTTTGCGGCAAGAGAGGCGATAGCTATCGAGTTACAGTGTGTCAATGGCGAGGACATCAAAGACAAACATGAAACGGAAAATGCCAAGCTGTTTTCGTCCGGTTCTAATGAAACGATCTTCGGACGGGGAGTAATCGTTGCAGCTGCACCGATTGAGTGGGAAACGGCATACAATAACTACTTTTACGGCACGGCATTTGTAACGAACTCGCTGTATATTCTGTTTCTGTTTGTTTTCTACAAACTCGTGCGTCACATGATTTCCGACCCGCTGACCGACACCGCCAAGCAGGCCAATCTGGTCTCGAGCCTTGCATTCGACGAATTCAAGCCCGACCTCAAGCGCGGAGACGAAATCGGCGAACTCAACCGAGCGCTGACCGACATGGCGTCCACGTTGCACGCCCGCTGGGACAGCGAACGCGACCTCGAGGACAAGCGGCAGCAGTTTGTCTCGGCGGCAAGCCACGACCTCAAAACGCCGCTTGCGCTCATCGGCGGCTACGCCGAGGCCATCGCGCAGGACATTTCTCCCGAGGAGAACGCACGCTATCTTGCCGCCATCGAGCAGGAGACCAACCGCATGAACGGTCTGGTGCGGGAAATGCTGGATTACACCCGTCTCGACCGCACGGACGAGCTGAAAAACCGAAAAACGCTCAATCTGACCGCGCTTGTGCGTGATATGCTGACCGAATATGCGCCGCTGTTCGAAAAACGCCGTCTGACCGCCGATATCGCGGACGGTGTGCGAATCCGCGGTGACGAAACGCTGCTGCGGCGTGCCGTCGGCTGTCTGCTCGAGAATGCCGCCAAGTATTCACCGGAAAACGGGCGCGTGTCCGTTCGGCTGACGAACGCCCGCAAGGAACTGCTGACCGTCGAGAACGACTGTGAACCCATTCCGGAGACCGAACTGCCGCGCCTGTTCGAGATGTTCTACCGCGGTGATAAAGCCCGCAGCCGAGCGGGCGGCCACGGGCTGGGACTGGCCATTCTGCAGAAAATCCTCGCGCTGCACGGCCTGACCTGCAAGGCGGAAAATATAAAAGGCGGTGTGCGGTTCACTGTCTGCAATAAGGAATGATTTTGTTGCGGAAAGCAGCCGGATATGATAAGATGAGGGTGTAAGCACAGGCCAATAAATCATTTGTGGGGTGATTGGTATGAAACTGGTAAAGAAGGCAATTTTGATCGGCTGTCTTATCTTTGGTGTGCTGTGGTCGCCATTGATATTGCGGACAGCGGTATCGTCATCATTCGGAGAGGCGCCGCTGTTGTCAATTCTATCTTATCCGGTGTACATGGCAGTTGCGCTGCTGGTCGCGCTCATAATCTCCTGCACGTATATCATCGTCAGCAAACTCAATCAGCTGCTGAACAAGTAAACAGGGCATGAAAATACCCCGCAAGAAATATTCTTGCGGGGTATGATTTTGCTTACTTTGCGTAGTCGATCGCACGCGTCTCGCGTACCATGTTGACCTTGATCTGGCCGGGGTAATCCAGCTCGTTCTCGATCTTCTTGGCGATTTCGCGGGCAAGGAGCACCATCTTGTCGTCCGAAACCTTCTCCGGGTTGACAATGATGCGGATCTCGCGGCCTGCCTGAATGGCAAACGAACCGGAAACGCCGGGCGTCTCGTTGGCGATGCTCTCGAGCTTTTCCAGACGCTTGATATAGTTTTCCAGGTTCTCACGGCGAGCACCCGGACGTGCAGCAGAGATGGCATCGGCGGCCTGAACCAGGCAAGCCACGATGGTCTTGGCCTCGACGTCGCCGTGGTGTGCCTCGATGGCGTGAATGATCGGCTGGGATTCCTTGTACTTCTTGGCAAGGTCTACGCCGATCTGAACGTGGCTGCCCTCGACCTCGTGGTCGATGGCCTTGCCGATATCATGCAGCAGGCCTGCTCGGCGTGCCGGAACCGGATCCAGACCGAGTTCGCTGGCCATCATGCCGGCAATGTGCGCAACCTCGATGGAGTGCTGCAGGACGTTCTGACCATAGCTGGTGCGGTAGCGCAGGCGGCCGAGGATCTTGACCAGCTCCGGATGGATGCCGTGGATGCCGGTCTCGAAGGTAGCGCGTTCGCCTTCGCTCTTGATGATCTGCTCCACCTCACGGCGAGCCTTATCAACCATTTCCTCAATGCGAGCCGGGTGGATACGGCCGTCAACGATCAGCTTTTCGAGTGCCAGACGCGCGATCTCACGGCGAACCGGATCGAACGAGGACAGGGTGATGGCCTCGGGAGTATCGTCGATGATGAGGTCTACGCCGGTAAGAGTTTCCAGCGTGCGGATATTGCGGCCTTCACGGCCGATGATGCGGCCCTTCATCTCGTCGTTCGGCAGCGGAACAACCGAAACGGTTGCTTCGGATACCTGGTCGGCGGCACAGCGCTGAATAGCGGTCGAGATGATCTCGCGGGCGGTCTGCTCGCTCTCGTCCTTCAGGCGCTGATTGATCTCGCGCAGCTTGACGGCTGCATCGTGGGTCGCTTCGTTTTCAATGGACTGGACGAGCATGTCGCGTGCTTCGTCACGGGTCATGCTGGCAATCTGCTCCAGCTTTTCGACCTGCTCGAGCTTGATGCGCTCGAGTTCTTCCTTTTCCTTCTGGCTTGCGTCCAGCTGGCGGTTGAGGTCGTCGTTCTTGCGGTCGAGCATGTCGCTCTTCTTGTCCAGTGCTTCCTCGCGCTGGATCAGTCGGCGCTCAAGCTGCTGGGTCTCGTTGCGGCGTTCCTTCAGCTCGCGGTCGGCTTCGACACGCTGCTTGTGGATCTCGTCCTTCGCCTCGAGTATGGATTCGCGTTTTTTGGTCTCGCCGGCCTTGATCGCTTCATTGATGATGCGAGTGGCCTCGGTCTCGGCAGAGCCGATCTCTTTTTCCGCAACGCTCTTGCGATACAGGAATCCGATGATTACGCCTACTGCGAGACACACGATACCGGTGATGATCGGTACAATGATACTGCTCATGTCTGTTGGTGTGTCCTCCTATTTACGAATTTTGGGAGACGGCACAAAACCAGAACCATACCGCAGGTCCGCGGTGCTGTTTCTCGATAGAGCGGCAGTTCGGCAGAAAACAGGCTGATTCCACGGTAAAACACGCGCAGCACGCATGAGCGCTGCACGGAAAAACAAAGGCGGAATACGCCGAAAAAGCGAAGATTCGCTCGAAAAAATCAGGGTTTTGCGCTGTCAAAAGAAAAATGCGTTTCCGATAGAATAATAATCTGTCGGGTCAATGTGATAATCCCTTTGAAAAAAGCCGTGCTCACCATCGGCACCGGCTCTGTTACAGCAGGTATTATACTATGTTTAATTGTAAAGCCTATTCGTCAAACTGTCAAGAAAAAGACAAGCTGACATACGCAGTTTTTGGCGTTTTTTGAAAACGGCCGGTGTGCGCTCTTGTGAACGGCAGGGCGATTTGCTATAATGATTTTGTATTCCCTCATGGAAGATACGAGGAGGAACGACCATGCATGAGTCTATGTGCCGCGTTGAGCGCGGTTCTTTTGTATATTACAGCTGCCGCCGGATTCCGGTGCGGCATGCCTTTACCACCAAGTTCGGCGGTGTGAGCACGGGTGCGTGCGAAAGTCTGAATCTGGGCTTTAACCGCGGTGACGAGATCGAAAACGTGCGCGAAAACTATCGTCTGCTGGGCAAAGCACTCGGCGTGGATGAGACGCGCATGACGCTGACCAAGCAGATCCACGACACGCAGGTGTCGGTCGTGACCGAGGACAAGGTCGGCATGGGCCTGCACCGCCCGATGGAATGGCAGTCGGACGCAATCGTGACCGCGCTTGCGGACACGCCTATCATCGGCTTTTACGCGGACTGCGTTGTCACCTTATTATATGATCCGGCGACGCACACCGCAGGCGTGTGTCATTCGGGCTGGCGTGGCATGGCGGCCGGCATTCTGCCCAAGACCGTCGATGTGATGGCGGAGCAGCTTGGCACCAAGCGGGAAAGCCTGATCGCCGTACTCGGTCCGTCCATCCGGCAGGAGTGCTTTGAGACCGACGCAGACGTGCCGGAAGCGATGGAGAAACTGCTCGGTGCACAGGTGCACCCGTTTATCATGGAGAAAGGCCCGAAATTCCATGTGGATCTGCAGGGCATCGGCGTAAAGCTGCTGCAGGACGCCGGACTTTCGGCGGAAAACGTGATCGACAGCGGCATCTGCACCATGTGCCATTCGGATGAATTCTGGTCGCACCGTGTCACGCACGGCGTACGCGGTGTACAGGGCGGCATGATCTGCCTGTAAGCGAAAGGAAGCCAATTTGATGAAAAGCTGGAAAAAACGCGCACTGGCGCTGACAATGGCGGCTCTGGTCGTGCTCAGCGGCTGCACGCTGCCGTTCGGCAGGGGAAACAGCGGTGACGGTGAACCGGTGGACAACGTGGACGTGTCGGACGCGTATTTCGGTCTGGCGTGGTACCGCTCGGGTTCGACGCTCAATCCGGTCATGGACGGCACCGAGGTCAACAGCATGCTGCGCGAGGCACTTTACGAGGGCCTTTTTGAGATAAAAAGCGATTTTACGCTCGAAAACGAGCTGTGCGAGGACTACACGAGCGACGGAACCACGTTCAGCTTTAACATTAAGAAGGGCATCAAGTTCTGGTCAGGTGCGGAGCTGACCGCAAGCGACGTGGTCGAGAGCCTCAAAACCGTACTGGAAAACGAAAAATCGCCCTACCATAACCGTCTGACCGAGGTTTCCTCGATCGAAGAGGTGACTAAACGCATGGTGCGCATCACGCTTGCGTCGCCGAACGTGAATTTCCCGCAGCTGCTCGATATCCCGATCTATCGGGCGGGCACGACCGACGAAGGTGAGTTCGCGGAAGGCACCGGACCGTACAAGCCGGTCCAGAACGGCGCCGCTTGGACGCTCGAGGCCAACGAAAACTGGCACGGCGGCTTTCTCGGCACGATCCGCCACATTACGCTGGTCAAGATGACACGCGCGGACGCGGCCGACACCAGTTTCCGCACCGGCGATGTGTCCATCATGCGCAGCGCCCGTATCGCGCCGGACGATCAGAATATCGCGTTCACCGGCGAGGTCGATACCGTGCCGGTGAGCAGTGCGGTCATGCACTACATCGGATTCAACTATAATAACAGCCAGTTCGCGAACGCCAAAGTGCGGCAGGCGCTGTCCATGGCGATCAGCCGTCAGGGTCTGTGCGCAACCCAGCTGCAGGATTATGCCGATCCGGCGGTGCTGCCGGTCAATCCGCAGCCGGCGGACACCGGTGTGTCGTACAGCCTGTCGGCGGATTTGATGACCGCGGCGCAGCTGCTGCGCGAGGCAGCACAGGAAGGTGCGGCTTCGGCGGACAGCAGCAGCGATTCTGCGGATAACTCGGACGGAAGTTCGGATTCCTCGGATAATTCCGGTGATTCGGGCGACAGCGGCGACAATTCGGACACTTCTTCGGACTATTCCGAGGAAGACGGCTACTACGACGAGGATGGCGACTTTATCTATTATACGAGCGGCCGGGCGGTCGATACCGATTACAAGGTGGATTTTCTGACCGTGCGCACGCCGAAAAGCAAGACAGATTCGACGGTTTCAGACGGAAAGGTCGTGCTTCTGGACAATGAAAACACGGATTCCGGCGATTCGACCGATAATTCGGCGTCAACGGACACTTCGACTGATACCGCGAAAACCGATATTGTATTGACGGACGCTGCAACTGTGCAGCTTTCGTTCCGCCTGCTCGTCAACTCGGACAACGCGTTTAAGGTAGCGGCGGCCAAGCAGGTTGCGGCTTCGTGGAATTCGCTGAACGGCGTGACTGTCACGGTGGACGAGGAACCGTATGACACCTACGTTTCCATGCTGCAGAGCGGCTCGTTCGATGCGTATTACGGCGAAACCCAGCTGACGCCGGATTTCGATCTGCGTCCGCTGCTGTCTGCACAGGGCAGGCTGAACTACGGCGGGTACGCGAGCGAGGACATGAGCAATGCCATCACGGCGTACCGCAGCGGCGAGGACACGAACGGTCTGTATACGACCTTCCTCAACGAAATGCCGATCGTTCCGCTGGCGTTCGAGCGGGAACAGGTCGTGATCCGCAGCGGTCTCATCAACAATTTTGATCCCGCACCGTACAACGCATTCGCAGGACAGGAGAACTGGGTCAAGCCGTAACCGCCTGTTTTCGGTGAAAAAGGAGAATATCATGCACGAAAATCACAGATTACAGGGGCATTTGCTCGGTGCGTTCAGCGTGCTCGTCTGGGGCACAACGTTCGTCTCTACCAAGGTATTGCTGCGCGCATTCACGCCGCTGGAGATTATGGTAGCGCGGTTCGCGCTCGGCTTTCTGGCGCTGCTCATCGTGGGCAAGGGCCTCATGCGCCCGCAGAAAAAGTGGCACGAGGGACTGTTCGCACTGGCGGGCCTTTCGGGCGTTACGCTGTACTTTTTGATGGAAAATATTGCGCTGACGTACATTTCTGCGTCGCTGGTCGGCGTTATCGTTGCGGCAGCGCCGCTGTTCACCGCATTGATCGCTGCAGCCGCGCTGCACGAAAAACTCAGTAAATGGTTCTTTTTCGGCTTCGTCTGTGCGATGGCGGGTGTCGCGCTCGTGTCGCTCGCAGGCGTCAGTGAGCTGCACTTCAGCCCGATCGGTGCACTGCTCGGCATAGGCGCGGCTCTGGTCTGGGGTGTGTACTCGGTGCTCGTGCGCCAGCTTGGGCACATGGGATACCGCACCATTCCGCTCACTTGCCGCATTTTTGGATACGGCTTGCTGTTCCTGCTCGTTCCCGCGGTGATCGAAGGGTTTCCGTCCGGTTTGAGCGTGTGGACGCAGCCGATTCATCTGGCCAACCTACTGTTTCTGGGTCTTTGCGCGTCCGCAACCTGCTTTGTGACGTGGAATCGGGCGGTTTTCCTGCTCGGTCCGGTGAAAACCAGTGTGTACATTTATGCAACGCCGGTTATTACAATAGTAAGCTCGGCGCTGATCCTGCACGAAACCATGACGCCGATCATGTGGCTGGGCACGGTTTTGGCTCTGGGCGGCTTGATTTTGTCTGAGCATCGAGAGAAAACGACGGCGTGAGCCGTCGTTTTTCGTTTGCAGCAAAAATTTTTGCGAAAAACGAAAAAAGTGTTTGACAAACGGTCCGGGATTTGGTATTCTATTAAAAATATCTCTCAGAGACAAGCACAAAACCGAAAAGTTTGGTTTAGAATCGCTTGAGATTCTAAAAAAGAATTTGAAAAAGTTCTTGACAAACGTTTCTGGTTTTGATATACTAAATAAGCTGTTGATGAGTAGTTAAGAACTTGAAAAAGTTCAGAAAACTTCTTGTTACAGCAGATTGTACCTTGTAAATTAAACAACGATGTGCTTAAACTTTTGTTCGAAATGAACAAGGTTGTAGTGCGAACCTGAAATTTCGAGAGTTTTTTACTCTTGGTAAATCGCT
>CAVLCS010000027.1:0-26557 GCA_963661675.1 Bulleidia sp. | reverse complement strand
CAGAAGTATGCGAAGGAGTATCTGTATCTCGTGCAGAGGATTTTGGATACGAAGTGAGCATCTAACTTATCCAAACATTCTTCTCGCCAAAAAGCAATCCCCAAAGCAAAAGGTTTTATCCTCTGCTTTGGGGATTGTTCTGTCCCCCGCTTATGCGGGGATAAGTTGCCGATTTCAAGCATAATTGTTTACATCAAATTTGGGTGACCCCCGCAAATGCGGGGAAGAGGTGCAACCTGCTGTACATTCCTACCATTCAATCGATAGTTCTATCAACTGCTATTTCAAATTCGAGCATAGAAATAACTTTGCTGATGAGATACATATATTCCTCTACGGGCATTCGTAACTCCTTTACGAGTTCTTCATAGGATCGACCGACGACCCACGCCCTCCAAACCGTCCATGCAAGCCCAAGCTCCACGTATGTTCTCTTCAAAAATGCAACAGAGTCAAAAGGCTCCATAGGGTGTGCTGGACGACATTTGTAGCAAATGCCATCCGGTGCCGCAGTATGCACATTCCCACAAATAATACAACGCTGTCTATCTCCCATTTTTTTATTCCGGCACTCTGAGCACAGTTGATTCTCCTCACTTGTGGGGTGTTTCTTGCAGAGTTTACATATATATTTATATTCTTTCATATTGATTCTCCTATATTTTCTAATTTCTAGGCATTTTGCTTAACCACATTCTGCGATATGCTTACGGCGACGGTGCACACGCTTTGCGGCTTCAGGTACTTTCTCTTTCGCACTTTTCGGTGCAAACAGGCGCGTATTCTGCCATGCGTGCGTAACTGCTCCGACCGGTGTGACTCCCGCCATAGCACGCCGCATAGACGCATCACGCGGATGGACGTAATAATGCGTAGTCGTCGTAGTATCTGCATGACCTAGTATACCCGAAACCGTTGCAGCATCGATACCCTGCTCAATCGCACGAGTTGCAAATGTATGCCGAATATCGTGAAAACGAACATGTGGCAGGCCAAGGCCGTCCAGTACATCGCCCCAGTAGCTGCTCAGATGATCCGGGTCCATTACACCGCCGATTGTATTATAGATGATGAAATCATCAGCATTCGGCGTCCGCTCGAAAAGAGACTCGAAGCGCTGATACTGTACGGTAAGCAAACCCTGCAGTACTTCCGGCAGATACAAATCCCGCTCGGAAGCATCGCTTTTCGCAGAGCTGAAGATAAGTGCCGTCCGCTTGCCGTACTCTGCCGCAGGATCAACCATCACGCGGCGTACGGTCTGCGTAATGTGCAGCGTGCCGCTCATCGCGTCGTAATTACCCCACCGTACCGCACAGACTTCACCCAGACGCATACCGCTGTACAGTGCTAAGATAATGCCGGCGTTATTAAGCGACAGATCAGAAAACAGCCACTTTTCGAGCACTTTTTGATCGCTATCGCTCATAACATTGTGCTTCTTCGAGCGGCAATGCGTATATACGGTCGCGGGAACCGGATTTGCGGACATCATACCGTCCGCAACAGCACGTTTGCAGCAGACATCTAAGACAACACGCATATTTTTGATGCTTTTTGCGCTCAACGCGCCGCCGGTCCGCAGGTTGCCCTGCTGAGATTCTTCGTTGAGAAAATGCTGTACTACGGCGGTAGTCAGACTTTCCAAAGGCATTTCGCCCAATTTCGGCAGGATATGCTTGTGCATGTTGTCATAGTAGTGCTCGTAGCCGCTCGGCTTGGCCACCGGCTTAACATAAACCTCCAGCCACTGCTGCGACCATTCCCTCAAGGTTATACCCATGACCTCGCCTCCTTGCTCGGGAAAATAAAATCTCCCATGCGCGGTGCGTGATGATGCTGATCGATGTACTGCGTGTACTTTGTCTGAACCTGCTTATTCTGGCTGTTAGTCAAACGAATTTGTCTGCCATCCGGAAGGGTCAGCCGCTGACGCTCGAACTCGTAATCTTTCCAGTGCAGCGCTGGCATATCTGCGAAAGAGTATCCATTCATCGTAATTCCGCCTTTCTATATGTGATTTTGAGTGAAAATAAAACCGTGCAGGCAATATAGAGCCTACACGGTGTCAAAATCACACAGCAGAAGGAAGTATAAATATAGCACTAACAAAGGTCTTGTGCAACCCTTAAAAAAAGGGTATACTAATACTGCGGTGCGGAGTTTTCCGTTGTGTAGGTGGTAGTGTCACCTGCGCAGGTGCAAAAGGATTGCCGTCCTTTTGCACTGCCGTTTTTTATTTTCTGATAGAATAATATCATATATAGCGCACCTATTCAATGGTCATTTCTCACAAATATAGGTGCACTATATGTTGCAGTTTTACTATATTTTTCAAAAGTGGTCTTTTATATAATATCGGGGGTGAGAAAATGTCAGTCAGCGAAGCGCAAAAGCGAGCCACTTTAAAATGGCAAAAAGAAAAAACCGATGAAGTACGTTTTCGCGTCCCTAAAGGCGAACGTGCCCGCATTCAGGCACACGCTGAACAACAGGGCGAGTCCGCTACTGCTTTCATCAAGCGCGCCATCCGAGAGGCTATGGAGCGGGATAATGCGAAAAAGAATAATTTCTAATATTAAGCTAAACCCTGCAGATGCACCGCATCAGCAGGGTTTATTTATATACCAGCAATCGACTTAATTATTTATATAACCTTGCCACAGCTAATGTTATTCTTTGAAGAACAATAAAGCTGCCCTGAATAGGCAGCTTTATTTAAACTACTATAACTACTTCTCATACCTGAAAATCTCTCGGCATAACATCCTGCAAGAATTTCAGAGATTTTTTGACCGCGGTCAGCGCCGGCATGGTCTTATCCTCGATCTCAAGAGAGACTGGACCGTCATACCCCATCATGCTGAGCACTGCGAAGAACTCCTTCCACCATTCCGTGCTTTCACCGAAGCCGAGCGCAACATAGTTCCACTGGCGATGCGTATAATCATCAAAAAACTTGGTTTCCAAACCGCCGTTTGCTGCAAAGTGTTCGCGCTCCTTACGGAGATCCTTTGCATGAACGTGATAGATTGCATCGGCACCCAGTGCCTTTGCCGCTTCAATTGCATCGCCGCCCATCCACATGTGATGACTCGGATCAAGATTCATGCCAATCATCGGCCCGACTGCTTTACGTAGCTTGAGCAGGGTCTCCGGATTATAAACACACTGTGCGCCGTGGTTTTCCAGTGCGATAGTCTCGATGCCGAGTTCCTTAGCACGAGCTGTCGTCTTTTCCCAATATGGGATAAGAACATCCTCCCACTGATATTTCAGAATATCGCCGCAGATCAGCGGCCAACAGGTTGTGACCCAGTTCGGCGTGGTGTCCGTTGCGTTGCCGCCCGGCAAACCGGACATCATCACGATATGCTTAACGCCCAGCAAATTTGCCAGTTCAAACGTCTTTTCGACAACAGCCTGATGCTCTTTGCCTTCCTCATTCGGTGCGAGCTGATTGCCTGAGCAGTTCAGCGCTTCCAGCACCAGACCGCGAGACTCGATCTTCTCCATAAACGCATGACGCTTATCTACGCTGGACAGCATGCCGTCCAGATCCATATGCGGTGCACTGGACCAGTTGCCGCACGCGATTTCCAGCGATTCAATGCCGATATCTGCGGCGGTATCCACCATCTGCTCAAATGGCATATGCGCCAGACCGTCTGTATTTAAGCAAACTCTCATATATGCCGCTCCTTACTTTTTGACTTCGACCCACTTACTGTTGTTTGCTGCGGATTCCAGAACTGCATCGATGATCTTCTGCACCTTGTCGCCGAACTCGAAGCCGATCTCCGGCTGCTTGTTCTCGGCTACACAGCGCAGGAAATGGTATGCATCACAGACCTTGCCGTCCGAATAACCAATCTCAATACCAGCACCGCCGTAGAACTTGCTATAGTCGCCGTGTCCCGGTGCAACATAGACCGTCTTGAAGCCGCGTTCCTCTGGATTCTCACAATGATGATAAATCTGTACCTCATTCATGCGTTCCAGCGAGAAGCGGATGGCTCCCTTGGTCAGCTGAATTTCGTAATCTACGCCCATCTTACGACCGGCCGCTACACGGCTGGAGGACATGTAACCGATCGCACCATTCGCGTAACGGAAGGTGTACTGGCAGATATCGTCGTTCTCTACCTTGTAGATCTTGGACGGATCATAGAAATCCGGACGTTCGGGGAATACGATCTGGGTCATGCCGCTGACGGCTGCGGTATCGCCGACCAGGTACTGCGACAGACTGATGGTATGCGCCAGCAGATCACCCAGTGCGCCGGAACCGGCATGCTCTTTGGACATGCGCCATACGAAATCCTGTGTGTGGGTCGGATCGTCCAAGTAGTAATCCTGATCCGAGCAGCCGCGGAAGTACAGAACATCACCGAGTTCGCCGGATGCGATCAGACGCTTGACGTACTCCTGCAGCGGATGCTTACAGCAGTTGAAGCCTACCGCTGCGATGACACCAGTCTCCTTGATAACGCGAACTGCCTCACTGGTCTGCTCACCGTTCATGCCCAGCGGCTTTTCACTGTGGATGTGCTTACCGTGCTTCGCCGCTTCGATCGCGATCGGAACATGCGAATCGTTGTAGGTGGCAATAACAACTGCGTCGATATCGTCGGATTCTACAATCTTGTGCCAGTCAGTCGTATACCACTGCATGTTATGCTTTTCGCACAGACGCTTTGCCTTTGCTTCGTCAATATCGCAGCAGCAGACCAGTTCCGGAACAACTTCGTTGCCGAAATGATGCTGCACCAACTGGTACGCGCCTGCATGTACATTTGCGATGAAACCTGCACCGATGATACCGATTCTTACCTTTTTCATGATCTGCACTCCTTTTTTCTGGTTCTTTATGTTTCTTTTCTTTACTTCTTATAAAAATCCGGGGTCTCGTCGTAGTGGATCTCAACGACGGTCTGCGTGTCGCGAGCCTTGGACGCCGCCTTTGCGGTCACCTGGCCAACATAGCCGTCCCAAGCGGACGGACCATCGACACGGCCTTCCTTGCAGGCGTTGATCCAGGACTGGAACTCAATGTTGTACGCCTCGGGGAAGCGCTCGGACCAGTCATGGCAAATCGGGGTAACGCGGGCGTCGTTCGTGCGGATCATTGCATTTGCCGGTTCGGGCAGATTCAAGCAGCCTTCCTCGCAGACAACCTCACAGCGAACGTCGTAGCCGTAGCGGCAGTTGACGAACGATTCTACATCAATGCGGACACCGGATTCGGTAGTCAGGTACATGATCTGCGGGTCGCGCAGCTCGCCTTCCGCGTTGCGGGTGGTTTTTGGGAATACGACCTCAGCGGTCTTGTAATTCTCGCCGAGCAGCCAGCGGAGCACGTCGATTTCGTGAATCATGGAGTTCTCAACCGGCATCGAGGTGGTAAAACCCGGTGCATCGTAGTTGCGGTGTACGCAGTGCAGCATGAGCGGCTGACCGTACTTGCCGGAGTCGATGGCCTTCTTCAGCTGACCGTAACCCGGATCATAGCGGCGCATGAAGCCAACCTGTACCAGCTGCTTTCCTGCTGCCATCTCGGCCTCAACGATGCGCTTGCAGGCGTCAGCTTCCGGTGCCAGCGGCTTCTCGCAGAATACGTACTTGCCGGCCTTGATGGCCGCTATGACGTATTGCTCGTGGAACGGATCGAGCGTGGTAACGACTACTGCGTCGATGTCGTCCGCCGCGATCATATCCTCGCCCTTCTCGTAAGCCTTGATGCCGTATTTCTCGGCAACCGACTTGCAGAAATCGATGTTTGCGTCTGCGCAGGCAACGACTTTGCCGCCCTGCAGGGTGTTGTTGATGCGCTCAATGTGGGTGCGGCCGATTGCGCCAGTGCCTACCAGACCGATTCTCAGTTCTTCCATGGTAACTACCTCCTATATCCGTAATATATCCTGATAGATGAAAATTTTTGAGAGTCGGCGGAGCGCTTCCGAGAGGCGCTCCGCCTGAAAAAGAGAAAGAGAGAGAAGATGATTGCAGCTTATTTTGCCGCTGCGGCTGCATGTGCCTTTGCCTGCGCCGCGCGTTTTGCCTTGGCATCCGAGATACCGCGGCGAACATCAATAAATACCGCGATGATAACGACTGCGCCGATTACGACCTGCTGTACGTCAGACTGCTGTCCGAGCAGGTTCAAACCGTTACGCACAATCTGAACCATCAGTGCACCAACCAGCGTACCGCTTACCGTGCCCTTGCCGCCGTTAAACGATGCACCACCGATAACGCAGGATGCGATGGCGTCCATTGCGTAATCCTGACCGGTGGTCGGCAGTGCCGTACCTACACGACCGGTAAGAATCAGCGCTGCAACACCGCTCATCAGACCCGCGATGATGTAAACAAACATCTGTACATTTTCCACGTTAATACCGGACAAGCGAGCCGCTTCTGTGTTGCCGCCGACCGAATAAATCTTCTTACCGAGTGCGGTGTTATTCAAAAAGTAACCGAAGAACAGGAACACCAGAATAACTGCTATAAAACACAGCGGGAAATCGCCAATGCTCTCAAAACCGAGCCATGTAACGCCCTTGGGGAATCCCGTGATCGGTGCCGAAGCGGTCACGATCAGCGCCAGGCCTCGGAAGATCTGCATCGTACCCAGGGTAGCGATAAACGGGTGCGGCAGATGCAGTTTGGTGTACAGCGCACCATTGATAAGGCCGCACAGAGCGCCGACACCGACACAGATCACGATGAGCATCGCCGAACTGCTGACACCGGATTTCATCGCAACACCCATCAGGCAAGCACTCAGCGCACAGATCGAGCCGACTGAAAGGTCGATGCCGCCTGTGAGCAGGATGATCAGCATACCTACAGCGATCATTGCGTTGATTGCGGTCTGACGGAACAGGTTCATCCAGTTGTCCAGCGTCAGAAAGTTATCCGTTGCCACTGCAAGGATGATTGAGAGGATGATGACCGCGATGAGCGGTCCGCTCTTTTCCAGAATACCTCGAATATTGATTTTTTTAGCCATGTCCATTCACTCCCCATGCAGCCTTCATAATATCCTCCTGATTGAACTGCTCACTATCCCGGTCGATCTTCGCGGTGACACGTCCGCTGCGCATCACGACAACGCGGTCGCTCATACCGAGGATCTCCGGCAGCTCTGAGGAGATCATAATCACACACTTATTCTGTTTTACCAGTTCGTTCATAATGTTGTACACTTCGATCTTGGAACCGACGTCGATACCCTTGGTCGGCTCATCGAAAATGTAGATATCGGCATCCGACGAAATCCATTTGCCGATAACCACCTTCTGCTGATTGCCGCCTGAAAGCTGGCCTGCCAGCTGGCTCGGCGAAGAGACCTTGATATGCAGCCGGTCGATACAGTCCTCGCTGATATGTGAAAACTGCTTATGATCCAGCTGGAAGCCTTTTTTCAGCCGATCGAGCACAACCGTACACAGATTCCACTGTACGGAAAAATCCAATAGCAGACCCTGATTCTTACGGTCCTCGGTCAGCAAGGCCACCTTATTGCGAATCGCATCACGCGGCGCTTTATTACGACAGACCTTTCCGTTGATCTCCACCGTGCCGCTGTCCGGTACATCTGCACCGAAAATACCACGGAATAGTTCGGTACGACCTGCACCAACCAGACCGGAGAACCCGAGAATCTCACCACGACGTGCCGTGAAGCTAACATCGTAATACTCGCCCATACGGCTCAGGCCGTCCACCTTGAGGATGGTCTCGCCAGGCTGTGCCGATGCCTTTGGAAACAGATTATCCAGCGATCGGCCAACCATATAGGTGATAAGCTGGTCATTGGTAATCTCACTGATTGGACAGGTGATGATATGCTTGCTGTCGCGCATAACCGTTACCGAATCACACAGTGTGAACAATTCCTCCAGCTTATGCGACACGAACAGGAAGGAAATACCCTTCTCCTGCAGCAGCCGCACCGTGCGGAACAGATTTTCCGCCTCTTTTTCACCAAGAGAAGATGTCGGCTCATCCAGAATGATAACGCGGGCATCTGTCAGGATTGCCTTGCCGATCTCAACCATCTGCTGCTGGCCGACACCCAGTGTGCCGCACAGCGTATCCGGGCTGAAATCCTGCTCCAGCAGATTCAGTATTTCCTGCGTACGCTCCCGCATATATTTGCGGTCCAGTAGACCGTTCTTTTTCTTTTTATAGTTGCCAAGAAAGAAATTATCAATTACATTCGAATCCTTGACGATATTCAGTTCCTGATACACACAGGCGATGCCCTTCTGCCGCGCCTCATTCGGATCGTGAAACTCGCATTTTTCACCGTCAATAAAAATCTCACCGCCGTCTGGCTTATGTACGCCGGTCAGCACCTTGATCAAAGTAGATTTTCCTGCACCATTTTCACCGATCAAACCATGGATCTCTCCAGGGATGATGTCCAGAGACATATCATTCAGCGCAACAACGCCGGGAAAGATCTTTGTAATATGCTGCAGGGAAACAATCGGAGTTGTCATGCTGCACCTCACTTTTCTGTATAAAACAGCCTGTGTCCCATCCGGGGATGGAACACAGGCATCCCTTCCTGTCAGTGTTTACTTCTGAAATTCCTTATAATTGTCCTTCGTGATCAGCTGTACACCAGTGTCGATCACTTCGTCGATTTTCTCACCGTTGTGTGCCTTATAGCCTTCCTTGACAGCCTGATAGCCCATCTCATACGGGTTCTGTGCCATATCGAACGCCAGCTCACCATTGCCGACCATCTCTACTGCCGCCTGGTTGCCATCATAACCGCTGATCTTGATGGAATCCAGCTTGCCCGCCTGCTTGACTGCAGTAACTGCACCAACTGCCATTTCATCATCGCAGCACAGGATACCATCGATACCCTGGCTCTGATACTTGAGCAGGAAATCCTCGGTTGCTGCTGCGGCCTTCTCCGCAGTGGACTGTGCGTCGAATACCTCCAGTACGTTGCAGCCTGCTTCTTCCAAGCCTTCCGTTGCGCCTGCGGAACGCAGTTCGTGGTTTGCATCACCCAGCGGACCACGGAGCACGATTACGTTCGCGCCTTTGGGAAGCTGCTTGGCCAGCTCGGTTGCAGCAGTGTGCAGGGCTTCCTTATTGCCTGTACCGACGAAAGCCGTCTTTTTATCATAATCCGGCAGATCGGTATCGACCGCCATGATCGTCGTGCCCTTGCCGGCCGCCTGATCCAGAATATTAGTCAGCGTATCCGGCTGGTTGGGAGCGATCAGCAGAACGTCAACACCCTTGGTTACCATATCCTCTACCAGCTGTACCTGACCCATAACATCGGACGGCGAACTCGGCGCCTGTGCGTTGATCTCGCAGCCCAGTTCAGCAGCTGCATCCTTGGCACCATTCATCAGTGCAGTGTAGTGCTCGTGCTGGAACTTGACGACTACGCCAATCTTGAGCGGTTCGCCGCTGTCTGCGGTGCTGTCACCGCCGCTCTGTGCCGAATCTGCGCCCTTGCTGCCGCATGCAGTGAGGGAAAGTGCCATCGTACCTGCCAGTAATAAACTCATCCAACGTTTTTTCATGCTTGTTACCTCTTTTCTTTTTGTTTTTCTCTTTTGCTCTTGTCCTTGACTGTGCCCTTATTGTAGCATCGCCGTCACGAGAATTGAATGGACGTATCCGTCACGTTTACTGCATTTTTCGGCTTTTCAGACAAGTCAACTCTGATTTCTCCCGGTTTTTCTTGTCCGTTTTCGACAAAACATTCTAGTCTTATCGCAAAATACCAGTTTTTCGTTTCCTGTATTTTCCGCATCCTCTTGTCAATCGCAGAAATAAACAATAAAATAGCAGGGAATTACCATGGAAACTCTTCGCGCTGCAATTTATAATAGAATTATCAAATCTGTACAAATCACGAGAGGATATCAACTGTGTTTTCTATCAAAAATCATGACGATCTTCCAGCGCACCGTTTACGCAGTGCCCGCCAACGGATCTTTCTTCTTCTGTTGTATGCGGTATTCATTCCGCTGCTGCTGTTTACGACCTTCGTCGTATTGGTCAACACGCGTAATGTCAACGCATTGAACCAACAGACCTTCGAAGACTACTTTAATTCCGTATATAGTGCGGTAGCGACGCATCTGTCTCCCATTCGCTCCACCATCACCCTGTTGGAGGACAGCGAACCGATCCGCCGCCACATGAAACAGACCGCCTCTGCTACTGTTTCTTCCGATCCGGTTCCCATTGAGAATATCCTGCGTTTCCCCCATTCCTATAAGGAAGCCTTTCAGCATCGGGCCGTCAGTGCCGTCACTGTATTCTCGCAAAAAGGGATGGAATACTATTCCCTTGCCGGTGATATGGACCTCGGTCTGCAGCGCTGCCAGCAGATCTTCGACCAGTATAAAGAAGGCGAATTCCCGGATGGCGAATTTGTCTGGACCGGTGGTTCTTCCTATGCCTACTGGATACAAGACTATCGCAACATCTATGAAAACCTCTATTACGGCAAGATCGTAATCGAATTCTACCCCATCCCGACCAACGAGTACGATGGACGCGGATCGTCCGCTTCCTCATACTGGATTGACACCTCTCGGTATGACGGGATGCAGTATTACATCAGCGATGAAAAAGACACTATTATCTTTGCCCGAACAGCTGAACTGTCCGGCAAGGCACTGAAGGATGTCCTGCCTGAAGGCAGTTTGACCGAAGAAGACAACGGCAATTTCGATACCATGCAGAAGCAGCTGACCGCCTACGGCGTAACGCTTACAGTGGTTATTCCCCATGCGGCACTGACTGCGCAGAACAGTTTTCTTTCCGGTCTGCCTCCGCTGGCGGTATTTCTCGGATTGCTGCTGTATTTCGTCATCCTGCTGCTTCTATTCCGGCAGTTCGTGGAGCCTGTCACCCGTCTGCACGATTATTATCTCGCTGCACAAAGTTATCCGCTGACTGTGCCTTCGCTTCAGCCGCGCTGTCGCGAACTGGAAGAACTGCTGACCGTACTGCGCGACCGCATTGACGATATCGAAGCACTGAAAAAACAGCATACCGCCTGTGAACTCAAGATTAAGGAAGCTGAGATCAAATCTCTGCAGGCGCAGATGGATCCGCATTTCCTGTTCAACATTCTGGATTCCATTGGGTGGAAGGCGGCAGAATCCGGTTCCTCGGATGTAAGCACCATGGTGCAGCGGTTAGGCGAAATGCTCCGCAGCGATCTAATGTTCAACGACCGCCAGAAGTTGACTTTACGCGAAGAACTGCAGTACGTGCAGAACTATCTCATCCTGCAGAAGATTCGCAGCGGTGCAGAAGCCTTTGACTATACCATTAACGCGGACGATGAAATCCTCGGGCTGTACTATCTGCCCAAGCTGACCCTTCAGCCCATTGTCGAAAACTGCATTACGCACGCCTTTCGCGGTATTGACCGTAAGGGCCATATCCAGATCAACATCTGGGAGGACATGGACGCCGTTTACTGCCATATCATTGACAACGGCTGCGGCTTTGACAGCGAGCACTACTTCGATCAGCCCGCTGCCGAAGTACCGTCCAACCACGGCAACCACATTGCACTGTCCAATATCCAGAACCGGCTGCGCATGCTGTATGGCCCGGAATACGGACTGACAATCAAAAGCGTTATCGACGAAGGCACGACCGTTATCGTCCGCCTGCCGTTCGACCGCAGCAAAGACTCCTGACAGCAACGGAGCATATCAATTGAGAGAAGATAAAGGAGAGAGTTTGGTGTACAAGATACTAATCGTAGATAATGAAAAAAGTATCCGCACCGGTCTTACTGTAGGAATCGACTGGACCTGTATGGATTGCCAGGTAATCGGCACTGCCGAAAACGGCATCGATGCCCTGCAAAAGATCGAAAACGAACCACCTGATATTGTACTCAGCGATATCAACATGGATGAGATGGACGGACTTTCGCTGTGCCGTGTGCTGGAGACCCGTTTCCCGGCTATCAAATGTATCCTGATTACAGGATTTTACGAATTTGATAATGCCTATAACGCCATCAAGCTGTCCAATGTGATCAATCTGGTACTCAAGCCGACTTCGGTATTCAAAGTGACCGAAGCAGTCCAACAGGCTATTTCCTCCATTCAGAACGAAAAGGATCATCTTGCACTCCAGCAGGAAATGTCGCATCAGCTGCAGCGCAACCGCGAATTATCGCAGTCCATTGCGCTGACCAACCTGATGGATGGGCATGTCAGCGCCGCCGATATTCCGCGTACATTGCGTGCGGAAAACATCTGTCTGGAACACTATGCCGTGATCGCCATTTATCTCAACCGCATCGTCAGCGACGGCGAGAACGATGAAGCCGATCTGGATGCAGAACGGACGGTCTGCAAATACGTCAACCGCGTGTTCACCGGTGCGCAGTATTATCTAATCTATCGTCATCGTCAGTGCATCCGTATCGTTATCAATTCTGCCGATGAGAGCGAGGATCTTGTCAAACGGTGCATCGAGTTATCCAATGTGGTGGATGGCTGCACAGACTTCTACATTTCCGTCGGTATCAGCTGCTGGCATGATGCACCTGCTGCACTTCCCACAGCCTCAATCGAAGCAGAAAATGCGGCAAAATTTACCGAATACAGTGATGATCATCCGGTCGTACAGTACAGCACTCTGCCGCAGCTGTCCGTACAGCACACCGAGCAGGCTAAGCAGAAGCTCGACCAGATTATTTCTAACATTAGCCGTTTGGATCTCGAAGCTGCTATCCACAGTCTGGAAGCACTGTTCCAATACTGCCAGACCAACAAAGCGCCATTCCACGATATCCTGCGTCTGTTTTTGATGGTTACGAATGCCTGCGCACAGCAGTATTACCTGTACAGCGGCCAAATGATCAGCGAACAGCAGGATTACCGCACCCGTCTGGAACGCTGCACCAGTCCGTCCGAGCTGTATCATATGGTGAGCGGCATCGTACAGCGAACGATTGACGGTCTGCGCAGCCGCCATCCGGCTAACGGTGATATTGTGGATAACGTCGATAGTTACATTCAGAAAAACTATGCCAGCGAGCTTTCTCTTGAAGGTATCGCATCAGTATTCAGCATGAGTTCTGGCTACCTCGGACGCATGTTCAAGAACAAGAAAGGTATCAATGTAACAGTTTATATTCAAAATATCCGGATCGAAAATGCAAAAAAATTGATCGAAACCACCAATCTGCACACCTATGAGATCGCGCAGGCGGTTGGCATCAGCGATCCGGTTTATTTCTCTAAGCTCTTTAAAAAAGTCACTGGCTGTCGTGTGCGCGATTATCGAGAACAGTTAAAAGACACCGAAGGAGGAAACCCATGAAAAAAGCAGTAAATCTGGATTCTCTGTATCTGGAACTTCCATTTATGGACCGTTTTGCGGCGGCCACAGCTGACGGCTTCCGCTATGTTGAGATGTGGTATCACCACGACCGCGATATCGAACAGATCAAGCAAACACTTCAGCAGCATAATCTAAAAATGTCCGGCATGAACGGCGATCGATATTTTGCTCTCTGCGATCCTGCTCACAAGACGGAGTACATCGCAGAAGTCACCGCTGCTATGCAGGCCGCAAAGCAAATGGGACTGCCTGGCGTAGCTCTGCACTCTAACGTCATTGCAGCAGACGGCACTGCTGCCGATGCTTTTCCGCAGTTTTCCGATACCACTAAGCTACTGACCATGTATGATAACCTGTGTACGCTCGCGCCTATCGCACAGGAGATGGAAATGCTGCTCGTGATTGAACCGCTCAACACCGTAGTCGATCATATCGGCAATTTTCTGAAAGATACCGCTACCGCCGCTGATCTGACCCGTGCTGTCGGCTCGCCGCATGTCAAAGTGCTGTATGACGCATATCATATGTATCTGAACGAGGGTCGTGTCTGCGAGACACTCGAGCAATACGCCGACCAGATCGGCTATGTGCATATCGCAGATGCCCCCGGACGTCACGAACCGGGCACCGGTGCCATCTACTATCCGCGAGTATTCCAAACTCTACACGATATCAGTTTCAACGGCTTTGTGTCCTTCGAACTGTTCGCCGAGAACGATACGTCGACCGCTGTCCGTCGTATTCTGCAAGTCTGCGGCGATTGGTTTGAGGCATGACTTCCAACAAATGTGCGCGAAAAAGGACCTGCTCGTTGAGCAGGTCCTTTTCGAGATTCGTAAAATCGAACTTCTTCCTTATCCTTGCGAATAGCCAAATTCTATGCTTTATGAAGAAGCCGCTTATCTGTTTTCAGTCGCATAATTTTTATATCCTCTAAACAGCCCGCTAATCTATTTTGCCGCTTGGCTTCTAAAACAGTATCGTCATAGCTTCCCGGAGGCGACGGCTTAAAAGCACCATTAATCGCTTCTTGATGCTTATAAGGTAAAATATCACTCTCATTGTGAAGCAAATCATTGCAAATCACAACAAATGACAGCTCGTGCGGCGCAAGCATATATGGATAATAAACATATGCCATATGCATCCGACTTTAGCCACTTAACATCTCACTATCTACCAAACATATACCTTAACTGATATCCCTGATGCACGTTTTTTCCCTGGTTACAAAAACATTAATTATTAAATCCAGATATCTAATTTTTATCTTTGCAATTTAAAGTTGCAAAGATAAAAGATTTATGCTATACTATTATCAATAAATATTGTTCCCCGCATAGGCGGGGGTGACCCGACAGCGAAAAGTTGTTATTTCATAATTCAATTCATCGTAAGTATCGGGTAGTGTAGACAACTTATTTCCCCGCATAAGCGGGGGTGATCCTTATGTTGATCCTAAACAGTTGCCTACACATCAATTTCCCCTGCGTAAGCAGGGTGTCAAAAACGAAGAAAAAGTTTATGAAAACTTTTTCTTCGTTTTATTTTTATATTTTATTTAAAATAAATTCATACAAGCCTAAAGGCGCAGCTTTCGAGATATCTACTCAAAAGCTGCGTCTTTCCTATTATTTAACTTTCGCACATATCGCTCTTATAATCTGGCCGCGCTTCATGCCCTCAATGCCTTTTGCACGGCGTCCCTTCTCTCTCAGCACACTAACGTCACGGCATTGCGCATAACCGGAGTCTGACAGCAGTAATACTGCCTGATCTGTATACAGCACCTCCGCTACTCGATCCGAACCTTCCACATGCACTAAGCAAACGCCCTCTCCGACATGGCCTTGCGCTCTCAGCTGAGCCTTTTCTTCACCATCCACACGCAGCACAAGCAGCTTTCTCTGCTGGGAAACAGCTGTTAAACTACGCTTTTGCTGGTAAACCAAACAGCAGCACAATCTATCATCTGTACCCTTTTTCATCTGCATGCCTTTAGTCAGTCCGCCACCAATGTCTACACGCTTGTACAAATCTGCAACATGTGTACGAAGAGCCTGTCCCTTTTCGCTAATCAGCAGAATATCATCAGTAGCCTTACAGAAGCAAGCTGCTGTCAGAGGTGCCTCGCCTATACGTACGATCTGTTGCCGCCCCTGCCATGCACACAGTTTTTCTGCTGGTAAGCGTACTAGATCGCCACTCTGCGCTCCACAAATTAACGAATCTGCATCCTTTTCACATGGAATCATGAGACCGCCCGCCGCCAAAGTTCCGCGGCATTCTTCCCACTCATCTGCCTGTAAAAATTCTTCTGCACTGACCTCAGCCAGCAGATACCACGCCGTTCCCTCTCTGCTAATTACAATTTTATCCGCAGATTGAGAAAACGGCCATATTGCTTTAATGCTGTCCATTGTTTTATCCGCAAAAATCTTCTCATCACGGCGTGCCTTCTTTGTCCAGTTATAAACGAATTCTTTCTTCGGCACTTCTTTTAATACACCGCTCGGCAAGACCGCAATCAATGCATCTTCACAAACCGCCATCTGCACTTCTTCCGAAGAATCTTCGCTTAAATCTCCATCCCCATTGGTGATTTGAGGCTTCCAATCGATATGCAGATCGTCAATATTGAGCAATTCACTTAGAGGATCTTCACACTGCGCGATCATAACCGGCTTATCCGCCAGTTCTCCGGAAGATATATTCTCTTTAGCCTGTGTCACAACTCGATTCACCGCATTGACCACACTAAGCCCGCTCGGTCTTTGATACGGCAATGCAGTTGTCTTTCTCACATCTTTCTTTAGCAACCGGGCATCTCCCTCAAGCTGAAGCTTCATTGTGTCATATGGCTCCAGTGTGTCAATATAAAGATCAAACTCCTCGTTCTCTTGTGCAACCAGACGAGCTGACCCTCCGCATACTGCCGATTGACCCTTTTCAAGCGTAATCTGCTCCATATCTGTCGCACCGCAAATATACCGATATAACGGGCGCTGCATTAAAATATGCAGCAGCTCACGCTGACCGTCTGTATTGGCATAATCAAATGCTTTGACATTAGGGTCTTCAATTTTGTGACCCATCAACACAGAAATAGCAGCCCGAGAAGCATTAGTCGCTATCAGTTCCGTTGCCGCTTGGTGTCGTAAAATGTAGGCTACTACCCTTTTCTCGTACTCTGCTCCTGCCTCTTTATCAATAGCCATCATTGCCTCAGCTTCAAAGAAAAAGCCTTCTTCGACACCCGCGTCAATGCAAATATCCTTAAAAATACGATTCATTTCCTTTGCTGTGCACCGTTTCAGCAGATTCGTCCCCTGGCAAGCAAGCGGCATTTCGTTTACATCCAAGTCAGTATAGCCGTTTTCCTCCATGTACTCCTGCACCATACGCTTACGCTCTTCCAGCAGATCATAAAATTGCGGCAAAAGCGGCAAAAGTCTGTAACCACTTGCTGTTTTACTGCCGGTTTTGACGGTCCTCGAGCTTTGCTCTTCTACTTCCCGCCGCTCTATGGAGTACAAATCATCTGCCATCTTACGGATATTGCCAAAGGACAAACCCGCCGCTTCTGATGTACGGCAGCCCAGCAAAAGCATGACCAGCAAAGCAATGCACTCGCCCTGTGTTGATGCACGCTTTATCAGCTCGTTATAAATTTTAATTTCCGCTTCAATCGTCAGCGACTTCGGCCGCCACTGGAAACGATCAGCAGCTCTACGTACCTCCAACAGCTGCTCCGCAGTCAGCTGACTAAGATCTTCCGGAATCACAAATGGAACCGTATCTCTGAACCGCATCAGAGACAGTCCCGCTCGGCACGCCTGCTCTACAAAGCTCACGAAAATACTCCGCGCTCTTTGATCCTGTGCATCACTGCCTTCAAAAATGTCAATTTTCGAGGACCAAATCTGCTCTGCTGTCTCTTCTGTCAGCGAAGCATACTCAATATTATTATAAATCTCAGCAATATAACGGTAGAATACGCTGTCATATGCCCTGCATGTGCTGTCAGCCCATTTTCTGGTATTCTGTATATCCAAAATCACCCGCTCGTAAGCACCCCAAACGGTTAACTTACCATCTTTCGTTTTTTCGTCATATATCTTGCCCTTGCGCCTGCTGCGGCACGGCTTGGTTCGCTTAGCGTTATAGCTACCGGTTTCTTTTCGCTGAGTTGTGAAAAATGCCATTTCTTCCCTCCTTATTCCGCTACTCTATATTTATATAATAACATTTTAGTAAATAAGTGTCATTATTAATTACTCAAATTTCATTATTAATATAAAGACCTATTGCAAAATACAATAGGTCCTTATCTGCAGACATAAAAAAAGAGCCTCTCGGCTCACATATTACTATATTTTTTCAATTTTGGCACCATGTTCCGTATGAATCTTGATGCATGCCCCACGCTTCATACGCAAATGTAAGTGCATAGTTATTTTCCACTTATGTCCATTATCCATTAACAGATTATGGCATCTTCTAAGTTTCGCATCCAGTGTCATCAGTGCAACTTTACTACTGTAATCACAATACCATTCCTCATATGTTTGAGCTGCTTTACATCCTAAGAGTTTCTGCGTCGATCCATCTGACATACCACATATAACGCGACAGTAATGCTCAAAACTTGTACGAATTACGTCAGTTCGTGATATTTTCGCGTATTCCGGTACTACTTTTTGCAGCAATTCTTTTTCAAAAGCACGTAGCTTCAAGACATCCCATCGGCATCCGTCCTCACCTACAATCAACGGGGCATCCACATTTGCACCCACTGCTAACCGCGACTTCAAAAGCACACTTAGCGCCGCCTGCGCTAAAGGGGTACACGGTATGCGCCGCAGCTTTCCGCTTTCGCGATCGTATGGCTTCCACACCGCCGCTTTACCTCGTTTTTGTGCGGATTTTGCGCCAATTTCGATATAGACCACATCTTTATACCGCATTAAATTGTCAATATTTAATCCACATAGTTCTCCCGTCTTTACTCCTGTGATCAGATGAAGCAGCACGGCTGCGTATCTTGTATCTGTCTGCATCCCCTCTATACATAAAGTGGTCAGCATCCGCATCTCCTCCAGAGTGAGAGCACGTTGGCTAATATTCCTGTCTGCCTTTTCTCCCTCGCTGCGCACGGTAATTAGTACATTTTTCGCTACATTTTCTTCAATAATTCCCCAACGTACCGCCTCATCATACAGTCGATTCAATGCACGCTTTAGTGCGTCACCTTTCTCCTGGTTCGCGGCCACTTCTTTTACCGCGCGTAAGGTCACAGCCTCCATCTTTTCCTGAAGTTTTGAAAGCGGCGGAAGTAATTTCACCACACATCGCATCAACTCTCGATGCCTTTCATCGCTCTTTCCATATACGCGCTCTATGCTTTCTTCCGGCAGCACCAGAAGCAGCAGCTCCGGTGTCGCTTCTTTTAACTGGCCGGATCGTAGCCACTCAAGTACCATGTTGCTATGTTTACATATAATTTTTTCTGCAGCTTTTATGATGGCTGCATCTGTCATACTCTTTGCTGTGACCAACATCTCTGCATCTGTCCCATGCAGCATAGACCCATCCGGTTTCCACATACGGATGTAATATCTTGATTGGCCTTTTAGCGTCTCTTTCATTTCCTTCACTCGGAAAGATACTCCATACACCCGCATATTAGGCGAATTTTTTCGCATTCTTCCCATAAATTTCACTCTTTTCGTGTATACTCTCGAAAAATAGGTATAAAAAAAGACCAATAAGAAATTTACTTATTGGTCTTGCTCTTAACTTTTTGATATGCAAAAAAGTTCTACTATCACATCTTTTTGTGATAGCAAAGCCACTTTACCTACTTTTCGATAGTACTATTATACACCCGAAAGATTCTCTTGACAATTACCCTCTTGTTCCGAATTGTTCTACCTTTGTTCCAATTTGTTCTACTCTTGTTCTGCCTTTATACATATATCCAAAAGCGAGCCTGCAAAACGATTAACTTCGAACCGCTTTGCCGCAAAACAGTCCCAGAACACAGACTCAACTCAGTAAGCTGTACTCCGGGTTTTCCTTTAGATTAAATTTTCCAGTGTTGTTCTAACAGGCAGAATCCTCTGTCTCTTCGTGATCTATTATAAACGCGATAGAGAAACATTACACTCTGTTTACGCTTGCAAGTGTTGTTTGCTACAAACAGATCATTGCCCGATGCCGTCGGTAATAATCGCTGATACTTTTGCCATTGCTATCGCTATCACAGGGGCATCGTACCAACCGACAAAAGACGCAGCCCCACCGTGTCGGTATAAGGTTCCGAGCCAGCGCCTCACCGTAATAACAGTCATGGTATTTAGCGTTACCTCACTGCTGTCGTTGGAACCGAAGGTACCGTGTAGGCGTCGATATTCCCCTTCTTAATGGCGTTGCTTTTATATCTCCTTTCCATTTTTACCTGCCGCTCTGAATATACTGCTCAAAACTCTCGTTCCAAGTATCAAAAAATGCACCTTCCAAACAAGCGTTTTTTTGATACCACTGCCTTTCCATACGACTTTCCACTTTCGAAGTCGCCTTCCCGGAAGTTTTCTAAGTGCTCTGAAAAATGCAAAAAACCGCTGATTCCTTACGAAATCAGCGGTCAAACATGGTTGCGGGGACAGGACTTGAACCTGCGGCCTCCGGGTTATGAGCCCGACGAGCTACCAACTGCTCTACCCCGCGATATAGATTTTATCGCAGCTCTTTTTCAGAGTGCTTATATACTATACCATAGCATAGAGCAGTTGTCAAGCACAAATTCAATTTTTGTGCAGAAAATTTTAATCTGCGGTGTCCTCGCCGTCTGCGGGCAGCAGATCGGGCAGTTCAAACCAGAAGCAGATACCGCCTTCGACGTTTTCCGCGCCGCAGGCGCCGTGCAGGGTATCCGCGATAGCGCGGACGAGCGACAGGCCGATGCCGGTGCCGCCGGCCTCTCGGGTGCGGGCCCGGTCAGTGCGATAGAATTTCTCCCAGATCTTGGGCAGCTCCTCCTCCGGCAGACCATCGCCTTCGTTGAACACGGACAGGCGCACGCCGCCGTTCGTCCGTGCGGCCGAAATCGCAATACGCTTGCCCTCGGGCGTGTAGCGGATGGCGTTCGACAGGTAATTCATCAGCACCTGATCGAGCAGATCGCCGTCCGTGCGGACCGTGATATGCGTGTCCTCATATTCCACGGTCAGACCGCGGTTTTCACACAAAACAGCGGTTTTGCGCACTGCTTCCTCGCAAAGCGCATGCAGATCGATATCCTCATCGTAGGTCTGCTCGGCGCCCAACTCCAGACGCGACAGACTGAGCAGCTGCATGACCAGCTTATTCATGTGGTCGGCCTCGTCCGCGATGGTGTCGCAGTAGAACTTGCGGTCCTCGGGGTCGTCGGCCACACCGGCCGTCAAGCCCTCGGCGTAGCCTTGAATGAGCGCGATCGGCGTTTTCAGCTCATGCGACACATTGACGATGAACTCCTGCCGCATGTTGTCAATGCGCTCCTTCTCCTCGATCTCCTGCGCCAGCTGATCGTTGGACTCCTTCAGTTCGCCGATCGCCTGCTCCAGATACGCAGACAAGCGGTTGAGCGACTGTCCCAGCTGGTCGATCTCATCGCCGTCACCCTTGCCGGTGTACTGCGTGGAGAAATCCAACTCACTCATCCGGTCCGCCAGTCCGGCCATCTGAATGAGCGGGCGCGTGAACTGCCGCGAGATGACATAGCCGCAGCCAAGACAGATCAGCAGCGCACAGCCGCCGGCAATCAGCAGAAATACCAAATTCAGCGCAGAATTTTGTTCAATATATGCATAGGGCATATACGCGACCAGATATTCGCCGTTGGACGCGTCCAACAAGCCGATCAGGCACAAATACTGGTCGTTATCGCGCAGGCTGACCGTCATAAACTGGTATTCGTTCTTATCCAGATCCGCCCAGTCGTCATTCTGCAAAATGGACGCCAGCACCGCGATGCTGCGGAACTGCTGCTCCTTGTGCCCCAGATCGAACTCCGAGCCGAACTCACTGTCGCGCAGGAAGGACGAGGTAATGACATCGCCGTCCTGCGTGATGACCGCCAGACGGGTCGCACTGCGGTTTTCGTACTTGTCCAGCAGCGCGGCAATATCCGAGGAGTCGCTCGCGTAGCTGGTGCAGATGCTGCCGTAGGCGTCGCGCAATTCACTCCGACGTGTCATCATGTAGTAATCCTGATAGAAAAACACGTTGAGCAACACCAGAATGCCGATAAACACCAGTGCGATAATGCTGATCGCGGCAAAAAACTTAAACCGGATCGACCGATGTCTCAACTTCATGCTTCAAAGCGGTAACCGTAGCCGCGCACGGTCTCGATCATGGTGCCGCACTCGCCGAGTTTAGCGCGCAGCTTTTTGACATGGGTATCCACGGTGCGCAGGTCGCCGAAGTAGTCGTAACCCCAGACAGCGTTGAGGATGCTCTCACGCGACAGGGCAATGGCTCGATTGTTCTTGAAGTAGATGAGCAGCTCGTACTCCTTGGGCGTCAGGTCGATCGGCTTGTTCTCCACCATGACCTCACGGCGCAGCTCGTTGACCGACAGCTTGCCAAGCTGTTCAAGCGGAGCACCGACACGGCCTTCTCTCTTGAGCAGCGTGCGTACACGGGCCGCCAGCACGATAGGCGAAAACGGCTTGGTGACGTAATCGTCCGCACCGCCTTCCAGACCGCGCACCTGGTCGGCGTCCTCGGCACGGGCGGTAAGCATCATAACCGGCAGGTGGCTTTCACCGTGCTCCTGCTCACGCAGCTCCCGCAGGACCTCAAAGCCGTCCATACCCGGCATCATGACGTCCAGAATGGCCATATCCAGTCCCGGACGGCGGTTTTCCAGAATATTCAGCGCCTCCTTGCCGTCGGCGGCCTCGACGATGGTATGGCCGTCCCGCTTGAGAAAGTCGCTTACCAGACGACGGATACGGGCCTCATCGTCTGCAATTAAAATAGTAGACATGGTTATTCCACCTTACGTTCTTTGATGATACCGCAAGTATAACGCCGATGTTTGTTCGTTGTGTGAACAAAATTGTGGGTTTTTCAATTTTTCTTGAACGGGGTGTTGTCGCTTGAGAAGCGAACGAGTCTTGCCTCCCCGGCAGGGGCACAAGAAGGAGAGAACCAAGGTTCCCTCCTTCTTGTGAATCATCCTTCTTCCTATTTAGCACGGTAGTAATTAGAGAACTGAGACTCGCCAAGGAAACGGCCATACCGCTCATCTTCCGTAGGGGCGGACCAATGTGTCCGCCCATTTCTCTACCTTCACCGCTCAAGCTGTTTTCGTACTGCTACACATGCGGTTTACTCAACGCAAAGGGCGGCATGACAGTGCCGCCCAAAGGTTTTATTGATTATTGTGCACAGCACCGTTGGATTAGGCTGTGAACAGATCGTAGCTATACGGAATCCACAGTGCGGGCAGGCTGCTATCGGCTGTTACCTTATGCATGGTCAACTTGACATATTTGCCGTTTTCTTTACCGGTATTCGGGTCGGTAAACTGATAAGTCAATACGGCGTATTCCTTGTTTTCACCGTAAATCTGTACAGAATCGCCATCAAATATACCGTACATATCACCTAATCCAAGGAAAAATGCGGCTCCCTGTTCGGGTATCTGGTCCTTCTGCAGAACTCTTTGCAGATTCTTCAATTCATCATCGGTATAAACCGGAAGATCAAGTTTGCCGTACAGCAAATCAAACTGCTCTGCGGTCAATCCCTGTGTGGAGTCTGCCAGATGTTCCACTTTGGTTGGCTCTGCATTGGTGATATCCTCGAAAGTTACTCGATCAGCGGCATAGACCTTATATTGTGCTTCGGTTGTCCAGTCGATACGGCTGACATAGATTTCACAGGAATTATCATCCGTATTGGCGATAACCTGATATGGTTCGTCATGCTGTGCGCCCATATGCACGCCTGCATAGTACACGCCGAGACTTGTCAGCAGCTGTCTGCGGCGAGCCGTGTTATCCTTATCCGTCAAATCATCGAGCGAGAAATCGTCCGCAGTGATATCCCATGCGGCAGTAAACAGCTTTTTGTACTTTGCGGCAGTTTCCGAATCACCCGGGGCATACTGCACATCGGACACATAGACCAGATAATAGGTCAAGCCGTCCTTCTCGGCAAGCTGCTTGACCGGCACCGGATAGTTTTCCGTCCAGTTTTCGCCGTATTCGCTGCGCAAAGCGGCGGTTGCATCTACATTCAGCGTCATAATTGCGCCATCTCCGGTGCCTTTCATGCCGAATTCCACACTGCTGTCTGCTTCATTCTGCTTGGCGTAGCCGTTCTCCATAAAGGAATCCGGAACCGTCAGCCAGTAAGCCATCTGCTCATTGTGATACACTGTCTTACCGTCCTTACCGCCAAAATCGCTGTTTGCGTCGTCAGCTATACTATCGCTGGTATACACCGCCGTGGCCGTATGCTGAATATGGCCTGCGTCCGTATATTCCAGTGTTACCGCGTGGTAGAACGGATAGCTTATAGTGCTCGAGAGCATTTTGCCAAGGCTCGACGGCACGGTATAGACCCAGCCGCTGCCGGATTTCTGCAGTGTGGTCTGCTCGTCAACTATGCCAAACTGGTCGGAGCCATCATCCCAGTTCACCAGCCGATTGGTGATCTGCACACCGCCGACCGGCTCATCTGCAAACGTGAAGGTGATGGTATCGCCGATATTCAGGTTCGGTGCTTCGTTGTGCAGGATTGCATCCAGTGCATTCACACCGACGTACACCTTCTCGTTTCCGCTCTCGGCGGTAATATCCTCGTTAATACCGATAGGCCGCCAGTAACCTGCGTCTGTCTGCTCCATGGTCACATAAGCCGGTGCAAGATTATCGCCAAAAATCAGCTTAACCTGTGCAAGCTGTTTGCCATCTACGCTGTCGCCCTGCCAGAGCGTATTGGTATCCTGTAAAAGCACCAAATGAGAATCACCACGCAGGCTCATGCCAAAGTCATACATGGCCGCCTGTGCCGGGTCGGTATAGCCTTTGCGGGTCTCCGCGTCCAGGCTGTCAAAATCCCGCTCCAAATCAGGTAGCGGCAGGCCGGTGCGGTAGTACAGATCAAACAATTCTCGCCGCGTCATACCGTCCGTGCTGAGTTCGCGGATAGAGCCGATTACCGAGCTGTTCTGGTTCTCGTGGATGGTCTCCACGGTGTACGCCGAGCGCACATCATTCACGCCGCCGCCCGACAGACGGAATACAACGCGATAGCTGTTTGCGTCGTCGGTCGGCACCAGAACATACTCCTCAGCCGAAGGCGAGGACGGACCGTACTTCCACGTCCACTGGTCGCCGCCGGTCATGGCTTTCTGCTGCGTGATCAGGTCCTTCTGACCGTCCGGCGTCAAAATCGGGAACAGATACTGCGCACTCTTGTGCAGGACTGCGCGTGCGTACTGCTGCGCAAGGTCGGCCGCCGTGCGGGAGCGAACGCCATTGCCGTCCGTCCAGTCCTGCGGCAGCCAGCCCTGACCAAACTGGTTTATCATGGTGACAACGACCTTGCTGTTGTCCGCAAACGTGAACGTCACCTTGCGGATATCGTTGTAGGGTGCAGACTCTTCGGCGCTGCCCTCAACCTGGCTTGTCGCCGGAGAAAGCCGAAGCAATGTTTCTGCCGCATTTACCGGGTCGCTGATATCATAGCCGTTTGCAATTTTCCACTGGCTGCTGTCCGAGAGAAAATCCGGCAAGCCGAGATCATTCTCATACAGCAGCTTAAATTCATCCAGAGAAGTCACACGGCCGCTTTCCGGCACAATTTCGCTGTTCGATACGGCCCACTCTCCATCCTGTTTGGCAAAGGTCAGCTTTTGCACCACACGTCCGGGAATGGTTTCGCTTGCGTTGTCGCTGAACTCTCCATCCGTAATTAAATAGGTGTCTTTTCCGTCCAGTTTGACCGTATAACCGAGATTTTCCGTCTCATTTGCCTGCTTTTGTGCCAGCTGCATACGCAGCTCTTTCGTCAGGCCCTTATCGGTATCGCCGACCGCGATCGTGCAGCCGAGCGAGCCGACCAGTATGGCTATCATCACGATGAGCGCGACACCGCGTTTTTTGACCGACTTGTCAAACAGTCCCTCAAACCGGCGCATGAGCGTCTTTTTGTCGTCGCCGAAGCAGGAAACCAGTGCCTTTCTCTTTTGCGACTGTGCGATCGCCGACCGCAGAATGGTCTCGCCGTAGGCTCGGCGGTAGGCGCCGTCGTGGCCTCGAACGACCGCATCATCGCACGCCAGCTCAATGTCTTCCTGCGCGAAACGTGCGATCAAATGCACCAGCGGATTGAACCAGTGCAGGCAGCGTGCGGCCAGAAGCAGCAGCTTGAGCCACAGATCGCCGTGCTTGCAGTGCGTCAGTTCGTGGCGGAAAATGAACGCCGCGTCCGTCCGGGAAATGTGCTCATCCGGCAGGTACAGCGTCGGATGGACAAATCCGGCCAGCATCGGGCAGTCCGCAGCCGAAGATACCCGCAATGGGATTTCCCGGTCAATAGCCAGTTCGGCACACTGTTCCTGCAAAACCGTGTGTAAATCAGCGCGTTCGACCGGTTTGGACTTGCTTTTCAGGCTTTTCATCAGCCGGTAATGTCCCATTCCCTGCCAGAGTGTGCAGGAAATGACACCGACCAGCCACAGCGTCAGCAGGATGTCGGTAATATCCACGGTCTTGACCGTGCCGGTGTCTGCCGCGCTGAGCGTTTCCGCCTGCGTACCCGTCACCCATCGGATCGGCGTTTGCGCGACCGGAAGTCCGGCCTGCTCGAAGGCGGTCTGGCTGCTCTGCACCACATAGCTGGTGCGCGGCATGACCTGCACCGGCGCCTGCGGCAGTGTCAGCTGCACCGGCACGAGCAGCCGCAGCGCAAGGATCGCCCACACCGCACAGACCATGCGGGCCGGATAGCGTTTTTTCATCAGCCGCCGCAGAACGAGCGGCACAAGCGCCGCCAGCGATACGGTCAGGCCGATCTGCATCAGATTGTTGAGCAGTTTTTCCGAAAATTGCAGCATAAGATCCCCTCCTCGTATAATAAGTTTAAAAGTTAATAATTTCAGGTATTAGTAGGCTTTGAG
>CAVLCS010000026.1:0-27025 GCA_963661675.1 Bulleidia sp. | reverse complement strand
AGGAAAGGGGTGATTCACAAGAGGGTGGAAACCTTGGTGTCTACCCTCTTGTGCCCCTGCCGGGTAGGCAAGAACCGTTCGCCTTGCAGGCGAAAACCCACCGATTTAACAAAGATTTTACCGAAAAAATAACACTTTACCCAAACTTAACAAACTCTCGCTTTTGCATTTTACAAAACTTTCGTAAGATAATCTTGTAACAAAAAACGAAGACATATGTAAAAGGAGAACTAATTATGAAAAAGAGCATTTCCATGCTTCTGGCAGCACTGATGCTGACCGGTGCACTGAGCGGCTGCGGCGGCAGCTCCTCTTCCGATTCTTCCGACTCCCAGGCAAGCGGCAACGACAGCGGCGTATCCGGTGCGATCACCGTTATCTCCCGTGAGGACGGCTCCGGTACGCGCGGCGCGTTCATCGAGCTGACCGGCGTTGAGGAGAAGAACGACGCAGGCGAGAAGATCGACAACACCACCGCTGATGCCGAGATCGCCAACAAGACCGATGTTGTACTGACCAGCGTGGCTGGCAACGAGAAGGCCATCGGCTACATCTCCCTCGGTGCGCTGAACGACACCGTTAAGGCTGTCAAGGTAGACGGTGCAGAAGCTACCGTAGATAATGTAAAGGCCGGCACCTACAAGCTGTCCCGTCCGTTCAATATCGCAACCAAGGGCGAGCCGACCGGCGTAGCAAAGGATTTCATCAACTTCATCCTCTCTAAGGAAGGCCAGGCTGTTGTAAACGAGAATAAGTACATCGCAGTAGACGACAATGCAGCAGCCTTCACTTCCGACGGCTCCTCCGGTCAGATCGCAGTCGGCGGTTCCTCCTCGGTATCCCCGGTAATGGAGAAGCTGATCGAGGCTTACAAGGCTGTAAACCCGAACGCAAGCATCGACCTGCAGACCTCTGACTCCACCTCCGGCATGACCGGCGCAATGGACGGCACCTTCGCCATCGGCATGGCGTCCCGTGAACTGAAGGACGACGAAGCTGCACAGCTGACCGGCACGGCTATCGCACTGGACGGTATCGCAGTTGTCGTAAACCCGGCAAACACCATCGACGACCTGTCCATGGATCAGATCAAGGGCATCTATGTCGGCGACATCACTGACTGGGGCGACCTCGCGTAAGCGAATCAACAGACGGATAAAACAGGGCGAAGCGATTCGCCCTGTGCCTGTATAGGAGAAAGATTTATGAAAAACTTTCGGGAAAACCTGATGCACATTGTGTTCTTCCTCTGTGCACTGACCTCCATCTTCGCGGTGGTGCTCATCTGCATTTTCCTGTTTGCAAACGGTGTGCCTGCCATGAAGGAGATCGGCCTGCTGGACTTCCTCACCGGCGCAAAGTGGAAACCGGGCAACGACATTTACGGCATCCTGCCGATGATCCTCGGCAGCCTGTACATCACCGCCGGTGCGATCGTCATCGGCGTGCCGATCGGTCTGCTGACCGCGGTATTCATGGCATTCTACTGTCCGAAAAAGCTGTACGGTCTGCTCAAGCCGTGTACCGAACTGCTGGCCGGCATTCCGTCGATCGTATACGGCTTCTTCGGCATGGTCATCATCGTACCGGCGGTCCGTACAGTGGCGGACGTGTTCCATAAGGATATTTCGGGTTCGTCCATTCTGGCGGCGTCCATCCTGCTCGGCATCATGATCCTGCCGACCATCATCGGCGTGTCCGAAGCGGCGCTGCGTGCAGTGCCGATGAGCTACTACGAGGGCGCAGTAGCCATGGGCGCACGGCATGAGCGTGCAGTCTTCACGGTTATGGTACCGGCTGCCAAGTCCGGCGTGCTGGCCGGCATCGTGCTCGGCATCGGCCGCGCCATCGGTGAGACCATGGCGGTCATCATGGTTGCGGGCAACCAGCCGCGACTGACCGGCAGCATGCTCAAGGGCATCCGCACCATGACGGCGAACATCGTACTTGAGATGGGCTACGCCACCGGCCTGCACCGTGAGGCGCTCATCGCGACCGGCGTTGTGCTGTTCGTATTCATTCTGCTCATCAATCTGGCATTTTCGGTTCTCAAAAGGAGGAAGGAAGCATGACACGAGAAGCTGTATCCAACACAGCACCTGCGGTCCGCACCGGCGCTAAGAGCGAAAAGGTGCACGGTGCCGCATCGGCCGCTGTGCTCAAGGGTCTGGTGTACGGCGCAGCCACGCTGACCTTTGCCGTGCTGCTGTTCCTCATCGGCTATATTCTGGTGACGGGCATTCCGCACCTCAAGCCGTCGCTGTTCCAGTGGAACTACACCTCGGAGAACGTCTCCATGATGCCTGCCATCCTCACCACGATCGAGACGACCGCACTGGCGCTGCTGCTGGCGGTTCCGCTCGGTCTGTTCACCGCTGTGTACCTGAACGAGTACGCAAAACGCGGCAACAAGCTGGTAAACGTCATTCGCGTCACGACCGAGACGCTTTCCGGCATTCCGTCCATCGTTTACGGCCTGTTCGGCATGCTGTTCTTCGTCACCAAGCTGCACTGGGGATACTCCCTGCTGGCCGGTGCGATGACGCTGGCCATCATGATCCTGCCGCTCATCATGCGCACTGCTGAGGAAGCGCTCATGGCGGTTCCGGATTCCTACCGCGAAGGCTCGTTCGGCCTGGGCGCCGGACGTCTGCGCACGGTATTCCGCATCGTGCTGCCTGCCGCAGGTCCCGGCATCCTGTCCGGTGTCATCCTCGGCATCGGCCGCATTGTCGGCGAGACTGCGGCGCTCATCTTCACCGCAGGCACCATGGCCCAGATCCCCGGCCTGTTCCAGTCCGGCCGAACGCTGGCCATTCACATGTATGTGCTCTCGGGTGAGGCGCTGCACATGAACGAGGCAAACGCTACCGCAGTCGTCCTGCTGCTGGTGGTCCTGCTGATGAATACGCTTTCCGCTCTGGCAGCGAAAAAGCTGACCAAGAAGTAAATGGAGAATGAACATGCAAAATAAAATCGAAATTCGCAATATGAATTTACATTACGGCGATTTTCATGCCCTGCACGATATCAATCTGGATATCAAGGAGAATGAGATCACCGCATTCATCGGACCGTCCGGCTGCGGTAAGTCTACGCTCCTGCGTTCGCTCAACCGCATGAACGATCTGGTCGAAAACTGCCGTATCACGGGCGACATCACGCTCGACGGTCAGGATATCTACAAGAACTGCGATGTCAATCTGCTGCGCCGCCGTGTCGGCATGGTGTTCCAGAAGCCGAATCCGTTCCCGATGTCCATTTACGACAACATCGCCTACGGTCCGCGCACGCACGGCATCAAGAGCCGCGTACAGCTCGACGAGATCGTCGAGACCTCGCTCAAGCGTGCTGCCATCTGGGACGAGACCAAGGATAACCTCAAAAAATCCGCACTGTCCATGTCCGGCGGTCAGCAGCAGCGTATCTGCATCGCGCGTGCGCTGGCGGCAGACCCGGAAGTGCTGCTGATGGACGAGCCGACTTCCGCGCTCGACCCGATCTCCACTGCAAAGATCGAGGACCTTGTGCTCGAACTCAAAAAGGATTATACTATCGTTATGGTAACGCATAACATGCAGCAGGCCACCCGTGTTTCGGATACGACTGCGTTCTTCCTGCTTGGCGACATGATCGAAGTGGACGACACCGAAAAGCTGTTCTCCATGCCGTCGGACAAGCGCACGGAAGACTACATTACGGGGAGGTTCGGCTAATGAGAAACCGTTTTGATACCCAGCTCGCAGAAATGAACAACGAGCTGATCTCGATGGGTGCACTGTGCGAAAACGCCATCGCCAGTGCAGTAAAGGCTCTGCTCGAGGGCGATATCAAGCTGGCGGCTGCCGCTATCCGCATCGACCAGGAAATTGACCACAAGGAACGCGAGATTGAGTCCATGTGCCTCAAGCTCCTGCTGCAGCAGCAGCCGGTGGCAAGCGATCTGCGTCTGATTTCGTCTGTACTGAAGATGATCACGGATATCGAGCGTATCGGCGACCAGGCAAGCGATATCGCAGAAATCGTAACGTACTTATCCGGTTCGTGCGGTCACAACGCGCACATCGACCAGATGGCGCAGGCGACCATTAAGATGGTAACCGACAGTCTGGACGCGTTTGTCCGCCGTGATCTGACCCTGGCATGGAGCGTTATTGAATATGATGACGTGGTAGACCGCCTGTTCGACGAGTGCAAGAGCGACCTCATCGCCGAAATTGCACAGAACCCGGAGGACGGCGAGCGCGTGCTCGATGTGCTGATGATCGCCAAGTACCTCGAGCGTATCGGCGACCACGCGACCAACGTTGCCGAATGGGTGGAGTTCTCCATCACCGGCACGCATAAAAGCGATGTGCACGGCGCAGAGGCGGCGGCACAGCGCTGACGGAAATCGGAGTGTAACATATGATCTACTGTGTGGAAGATGATGCGGGTATCCGCGAACTGGTGGTATACACGCTGCGCAACACCGGCTTTGAGGCCGACGGCTGCGAGGACGGTGCGGCACTGACTGCTGCGCTCAAAAAACGCAAGCCGCAGCTGATTTTGCTGGATATCATGCTGCCCGGCGAGGACGGCATCACCATTCTGCGTCGTCTGCGCGCAGCACCGGATACGGCAAAGATTCCGGTCATTCTGTTGACCGCGAAAAACACCGAGTACGACAAGGTGGTTGGTCTGGACACCGGTGCGGATGATTACATTCCCAAGCCGTTCGGCATGATGGAGCTGATCGCACGTATCCGTGCGGTCCTGCGCCGCACCGAGGACGCACAGGAGAAGGATGAGCCGCGTCCGCTGGTAGCCGGCGGCATCTGCGTGGACGAGCGGGCGCACACCGTGTTCGTCGATGAGCAGGAGGTGCAGCTGACGCTCAAGGAGTACCAGCTGCTGTGTCTGCTGATGAAGAACCGCGGTGCCGTGCTGACGCGCGACGTGCTGCTCGAGAATATCTGGGGCTATAACAACGAGAGCGAAACCCGTACCGTTGATGTGCATATCCGTACGCTGCGGCAGAAGCTGGGCGCGGACGGTGCACTGATTGAAACTGTTCGCGGTGTCGGCTACCGCATGGGAGAACACACATGAGAAAACGCGTATTCGGCAGTATTTTTCTCACGGCGCTGGTCTCTCTGCTGCTGACGACCGGATTGCTGCTGCTTGCGGTCCACGCCGGACTGACGCGCGATATGCGTCAGCGGCTGGTGACCGAAAGCAGCTATTTGTCTGCGGTGGACAACATTCGGGAGGAACTTGAAGAGTTTGGACCGGTGTACGCCGACCGTCTGACGCTGGTCAAGCAGGACGGCACCGTGCTGTATGACAACCGCTCGGATGCCTCCGAGATGGAGAATCACGCCGTCCGTCCCGAGATCGCGGCAGCCGAGAAGAACGGTACCGGTGAGGACAACCGTCTGTCTGAGACACTCTCCAAGCAGACGTTTTACTACGCAGTCCGTCTGCAGAACGGCGATGTCCTGCGTATTTCCGCAACCGCGGACAGCGTGTTTGGTGCCCTGTCCGGTGCGTCTCCGTGGATCGTCCTGATCGTGCTGCTGGCCATGCTGGTAGCCGCAATGCTGGCCGGCTGGCTGACCGGTTTGTTCCTCAAGCCAATCGAAACGCTCGATCTGCATGACCCGCTCAAAGGCGAAGCCTACGATGAATTGTCGCCGCTGCTGCACCGCATGGACAAGCAGAACCGAAAGATTCAGGCGCAGATGACCGAACTGCAGCGCCGTCAGGCCGAATTTGACGACATTACCGCCCGTATGGACGAGGGTCTGGTGCTGTTTTCCGGCAAGGGCATGATTCTGTTCGCCAACCACGCTGCACGGGCGCTGTTCCCGCATGACAGTGCGGAAGGCAGCTATCTGACGCTGTGCCGCGACGCGAATTACATCCGTGTGGTCGAGCAGGCGCTCGACGGCAAGGGTGCGCACGGCAAACTCGAGCGGGACGGCCGCATTTACGAACTCACCGCAAGCTCGGTCGAGGAGAGCAGCGTATGGCATGCCGCCGTGCTGCTGATCGTGGACGTCACCGAGCGCGAACGGGCCGAACAGCAGCGGCAGGAATTCACGGCCAACGTGTCGCACGAGCTGAAAACGCCGCTGACCAGTATCATGGGCTACGCGGAAATTATCGCGGGCGGCATTGCCAAGCCGGAGGATGTTGCTCCGTTTGCAGGCAAGATCCGCACGGAAGCACAGCGTCTGCTGGCGCTCATCGAGGATATCATTCATCTGTCACGTCTGGACGAGGGCGGTGAGACTGCGGCCTTTGAGCCGGTGGAGCTGTCCGCACTCTGCGAGACCGTGCGCGACCGCCTGCAGAGCAAGGCGGATACCCGCGGGATCGCGCTCCATGTGCACGGCGAACAGGCTACGGTTTCCGGTCAGCGCCGCACGCTCGAGCAGATGATCTTCAATCTGGCGGATAACGCCATCAACTATAACAGGCCGCACGGCAGCGTCACGCTCGTCACCGGCACGGAGAACGGCAGACCGTTCGTGCAGGTGGCGGATACCGGCATCGGCATCGCGCCTGCAGACCAGCAGCGCGTGTTTGAGCGGTTCTACCGCGTGGATAAGAGCCACAGCAAGATGACCGGCGGCACCGGATTGGGACTGTCAATCGTCAAGCACGGTGCGGCATTGCACAATGCCGAGGTGGAGCTGAAGAGTGCACTCGGCGAGGGAACTTGCATTACTTTGCGGTTTGCTAAAGAATAAGCTGCGCTCTGCGGAGCGCGGGAGACTGCCGCGTCCGCGGCGGGGACAAAGAGGAAGGGACACCTGCGGTTTCCCTTCCTCTTTGAACTCCTACCTTTCCCTTTGGGATAGCACGGTGGCAATCAGAGAACTGAGACTATAAAGGAACGGCAGAGGATCTTTTCTACCGTAGGGGAGCACAGTGTGCTCCCATTTCTTTATCTATACGCAGTGTCAGATGCTTTGCTGCCACACATATGGTTTACTCAACGCAGGCGCGACATACCCGTGTCGCGCAACTCGTTAGTTGGAGATTGCGGACGGCACCTGCGAATCTATCTGTTTGGTAGAATTTATCCTGCGCAGGCCCTGTCTGTAATAACACGCGAACGAATCGTGCGGCACTGTTATGCCGCACCTAGCGTAGAGTTGCCCGTATGTGTAGCAGTACGGCATCTGACCCTGCGAATATGCGGATACATGGCGCACGAAGTGCGTACATGCGGAAGAAAAAAATCCTCTGCCGTTTCCTTGGCGAGTCTCAGCTCTCCGATTTTCGCCGAGCTAATAGGGAAAAGGGGAGATTCACAAGAGGGTGGAAAACCGTAGGTTGTCTACCCTCTTGTGCCCCTGCCGGGTAGGCAAGAACCGCCCGCTTCTCAAGCGGCAAAGAGAAATCTCAAAAAAATTAAGAAAATTTGATAAAAAACACTTGCGCGATACACCCGGTATAGTGTATACTAATTACAGTTGCGCAAATGCGTAACCGAATTGCCGCGCAAAGGAGTTTCTCCTGCGCACGCCCATCGGCCATCAACCGGAAATTCCGGCGTGGTCCCTGGTGCGGTCCAAAAACGGCCGACCTGCCGTTATACCGGGTAATCAAGCAATTTGACTGCAAAACAGGCTAAAACTGCGTAAAAATCAGCACTTTTTCCGATTGCAGCCATTGGTTTCTCGTGCTATAATTAACGCTGGTCTGGTTTAGTACTGGACCGGCGATTTTTATCCCTCGCCGCTGTCCGTGGAAGGGCCACGAACAGTGTAAAGAAAAGTGGAGGGCAAACAGACAAATCAGAACCGGATTAACCCACCGGCGCTCGATTGCTGCACTACCCCCAAACTTCTTATATTAAAGGAGAGCATTTTATGCAGATCACTGATCCTATCGCAGATATGCTGACGCGTATCCGCAACGCTGGCAATGCTCGTCATGCCAGTGTGGATGTACCCGCATCCAAGATGAAGAAGGCTATTGCCCAGATCCTGCTCGACGAAGGCTACATCAAGTCTTTCGAGGTTGTAGAGGGCAACACCCAGGGCATTATCCGCATCGCACTGAAGTACGTTGATAACCGCCAGAAGGCTATCACCGGCATCAAGCGTGTGTCCAAGCCGGGCCTGCGTGTATACGCTGGCGCTCAGGAGCTGCCGAAGGTACTCCGCGGCCTTGGTATTGCCATCGTTTCCACTTCCAGAGGCGTCATGACCGACAAGAAGGCTCGCGAGCTGAACGTCGGCGGTGAAGTTCTCGCATTTGTATGGTAAGGGAGGTATAAACAATGTCTCGTATTGGTAGAATGCCGATTGCCATCCCGGCCGGCGTTGAAGTCAAGATTGACGGCAGCGTTGTTACCGTGAAGGGCGCAAAGGCAACCCTTACCCGCGAATTTCATCCGAACATGACCATCGCGGTTGAGGGCAACGAAATCCTCGTAACCCGTCCGAACGACAACAAGGACAACCGCGCACTGCACGGCCTGACCCGCAGCCTGATCCACAACATGGTTGTTGGTGTTACCGAAGGCTTCAAGAAGGAGCTGAGCGTTCAGGGCGTTGGTTATCGTGTTGCTAAGCAGGGCAAGGATCTGGTTATGAACCTCGGCTACTCGCATCAGGTTACCATGAGCGAGGTTGAGGGCATCACGATCGACGTTCCGAACCCGAACACGATCATCATCTCCGGTCCTGACAAGCAGAAGGTTGGCCAGTTTGCAGCGGAAGTCCGCGAGAAGCGTCCGCCGGAACCCTATAAGGGCAAGGGCATTCGCTACGCTGATGAGTATGTCCGCCGCAAGGAAGGCAAGACCGGCGCTAAGAAGAAGTAAGGAAAGGAGAGGCGAAAATAAATGGTTTCGAAGAAGGATTCCAACAAGGCGCGCCTTCAGCGCCACAAGCGCGTACGCGCTAAGATCAGCGGCACCGCTGAGCGTCCCCGTCTGGACGTATTCCGTTCTGCAAAGAACATCTATGCACAGGTTATTGACGATGTAGCCGGTGTAACCCTCGTATCCGCCTCGACTGCAGAGAAGAGCTTTACCGAGTACGGCGGCAACAAGGAAGCAGCCAAGAAGATTGGTCAGATCGTTGCCGAGCGCTGCAAGGCTAAGGGCATTGAGACTGTCGTGTTTGACCGCGGCGGCTATGTGTTCCACGGCCGCGTGAAGGAGCTCGCAGATGGCGCCCGTGAGGGCGGCCTGCAGTTTTAATCGGGAGGAGGTAAAACATGGCTCAGTTTAACAGAAACGATAAGCGTGAGGACGAGTTCTCCGAGAACGTCGTAGCGCTCAACCGCGTTGCTAAGACCGTTAAGGGCGGCCGAATCTTCAAGTTCGCAGCTCTGGTCGTTGTAGGCGACGGCAAGGGTACTGTCGGTTTCGGCCTCGGCAAGGCTTCCGAGGTTCCGGACGCTATCCGCAAGGGCATCGAGGACGCCAAGAAGAACCTCGTTAAGATTTCTCTCAAGGGCACCAGCATCCCGCACGAAGTTATCGGCGAGTTCGGTGCAGGCCGCGTTCTGCTCAAGCCTGCTGCTCCCGGTACCGGCGTTATCGCCGGCGGCGCTGTTCGTGCAGTAGTTGAGGCTGCCGGCATCAAGGACATCCGTACCAAGTGCCTGCGTTCCAACAACCCGCAGAACGTCGTTACCGCAACGATGGAAGGCCTGAAGAGCCTGCGCGACGCAGCTCAGGTAGCTGCTGTACGCGGCAAAGCCGTAGAAGAACTGTAAGAAAGGGGTAACTGACAATGGCTAACATGAAGATTACCCTGAAAAAGAGCCTGGCTGGTCGCTTGGAGAAGCACATCGCAACGGCTCATTCTTTGGGGCTTAAGAAGATCAATGACGTAACCGTTCAGCCGGACAACGCGCAGACGCGCGGCAAGGTAAAGCAGATCGGTTACCTGCTCGAAATCGTAGAGGAGGCGTAACCCATGAAGCTGCATGAATTGACGCCTGCCGCAGGCGCTACCAAGCCGGCATACCGTAAGGGCCGCGGCGCTGGTTCCGGCAATGGCAAGACCGCAGGTCGCGGTCACAAGGGCCAGTGGGCCCGTTCCGGCGGCGGTGTCCGTCCGGGTTTTGAAGGCGGCCAGATGCCTCTGGCACGTCGTCTGCCGAAGCGTGGTTTCCACAACATTTTCGGCACCACTTACGCACCGGTCAATGTTTCCGCACTGGAGAAGTTTGAAGACGGCGCTGAGGTAACTGCAGAGATCCTCTGCAATGCCGGCATCGTTAAGAATGCTCTCGACGGCATCAAGATCCTCGGCACCGGCACGCTGACCAAGAAGCTGACCGTTAAGGCAGCTGCTTTCTCGGCTTCCGCAAAGGAGAAGATCGAAGCCGCAGGCGGAAAGGCCGAGGTGGTTTAAGGTGTTTCAAACCCTTAAAAACGCCTGGTCTATGCCCGAACTGCGCAAGAAGATGCTGTACACTCTGTTCATCATCTTGATCTTCCGCTTTGGTTCGTGTATTCCGGTACCGTTCATCGATACCACGCTCCTGTCTCAGTACTTTGAGCAGGCATCGGTAAACGGCTCGATGCTTGGTTATCTGGATATGTTCACCGGCGGTGGTCTGTCTCGTGCGACCATCTTCGCAATGTCCATCACCCCGTATATCAACGCATCCATCATCCTTCAGCTGCTGACGGTTGCCATCCCCGCTCTTGAGCGCATGGTAAAGGACGGCGGCGAGGAAGGCCGTGAGAAGATCGCAAGCTGGACCCGTTACCTCGGCGTTCTGCTTGGTCTGCTCCAGGGTCTGTCTTACTACGCACTGCTCCGCAACGGTTTCGGCGGCACTTCCATGCTGTCCGACAAGGGTGCGCTTGCAGCTGTAACCATTATCGTAACCTTCACCGCAGGTACCGCGCTGATCATGTGGATGGGTGAGCACATCACCCAGAAGGGTATCGGTAACGGCATTTCGATCATCCTGTTCGCAGGTATCGTTTCCCGCGGTCCGTCGCTCATGCGTACGCTGGCTAACCTGTTCCAGACCGGCACGAGCGGCATCGTTTCCGGCATTGTAATGATCATCATCGGTCTTGCGATCGTTGTATTCATCGTTTATATGTCGAACGCAGAGCGTCGCATCCCGGTTCAGTACGCGAAGCGCGTAGTTGGCCGCAAGATGTACGGCGGTCAGTCCACCCACCTGCCGATCAAGGTCAATGCGTCCGGCGTTATGCCGATCATCTTCGCATCGTCCATCCTGTCCCTGCCGCAGACCATTTCGATGTTCTGGCAGCCGGAGAGCGGCTCGGTTGGTGCGCACATTCTTAACCTGTTCTCTCAGACCAGCGTGTTCTACATTGTACTGTACGCACTGCTGATCCTCGCATTTGCATACTTCTATGCATCCATCCAGTTCAACCCGATCGAGATCGCCAACAACCTGAAGAAGAACGGCGGCTTCATCCCGGGCTTCCGTCCCGGCAAGCCGACCAGCGACTTCATCACCAAGGCACTCGGCAAGGTCACCTTCGTTGGTGCGCTGTTCCTCGCTGTTGTAGCACTGCTCCCGCTGATCGTAGGCGCAGTAAACACCAGCCTGCGCAACGTAGCACTGGGCGGCACCTCGGTTATCATCGTAGTAGGCGTTGCGCTTGATACGGTGAAGCAGATGGAAGCACAGATGCTGATGCGTCATCATAAGGGATTCCTGGAATAATTCTGGAGGCTGTGTTCAAATGAATTTAATTCTGCTGGGCGCTCCGGGCGCCGGTAAGGGCACGCTTGCTTCTTACCTGATCGAGCAGATGGGTGTACCGAGCATTTCCACCGGTAACATCCTGCGCGAAGCGATCAAGAACAATACTCCGCTCGGCCAGTCCGCTAAGGAGTATATGGATGCAGGCAAGCTGGTACCCGATGAAGTGGTTATCGGCATGCTGAAGGAGCGTATCGCTAAGCGCGACTGCAAGAGCGGTTTCATCCTCGACGGTTTTCCGCGTACGATTCCGCAGGCGGAAGCACTCGACGAGATCGCTAACATCGACTGCGCTCTGTCCCTTGAGGTTGCAGACGACGTCATCGAAAAGCGCATGACCGGCCGCCGTGTCTGCCTGCGCTGCGGTGCAACCTATCACGTTGAGGCCAATCCGCCGCGCGTGAAGGACGTTTGCGACATCTGCGGCGATAAGCTGGTCATCCGCAGCGATGATCAGGCTGAGGTCGTTCGTCATCGTCTTGAAACCTATCATGAGCAGACCGAGCCGCTCAAGGGCTACTATGAAGTCCAGGGCAAGCTCAAGAGCATCGATGGTGCTCAGGGCATCACCGCTACCGAAAAGTTTGCAGTAGAGGCGCTGGGTCTGTAATATGATTCATATCAAGACAGAAAAAGAGCTTGAAAAAATGCGTGTTGCCGGCCGCCTTACCGCTATTGCGCGTAAGGCGGCGGCAGACGCCGTAAAGCCGGGTGTTACCACCTGGGAGATCGACCGCATCGTCCGCAAGACGATCGAGGACGCCGGTGCAAAGCCGTCCTTCCTCGGCTACGGCGGTTTTCCGGGCAGCGCCTGCGTATCGCTGAATGACCAGGTCATCCACGGTATCCCGTCCAAGACCGCTGTTGTCAAGGAAGGCGATATCGTCAAGGTTGACGTTGGTGCGTACATCGGCGGTTTCCACGGCGACTGCGCCTGCACGGTTCCGTGCGGCGAGGTAAGCGAAGAGGCCAAGAAGCTGATCGCTGTAACACGCCAGAGCTTCTTTGAAGGCATTAAATTTGCCCGTGAGGGCTACCGCGTATCGGATATCGGCGCAGCCGTTCAGGCTTACGTCGAGGCCAACGGCTTCTCTGTCGTGCGCGACTACGTCGGCCACGGCGTAGGCTCTGCGCTGCATGAAAGCCCGGAGGTTCCGAACTACGGCAAACCGGGTCATGGCATTCGCCTGCAGCGCGGTATGGTCATCGCGGTAGAGCCGATGGTCAATGTGGGTGTTTACACGGTCAAGGTCCTGCCGGATGGCTGGACTGTCAAGACCAAGGACGGCAAGCTGTCCGCGCACTACGAAAACACCATCGCTATTACGGATGGAGAGCCGGAGATCCTTACCAGTATCGACGGCGAAGTGCTGTAATGGCAGAGATCCGTACCGCAGACATTGTGCTGTCGCTGACCGGAAGGGACAGAGGACAGCTGATGCTGGTCGTCGCAGAAGAGGGGGATTTTCTTCTACTGGCGAACGGACGGGCGCGAAGAGCTGAAAAGCCTAAGCGCAAGCGCCGCAAGCATGTGAGCCTGCAGGGCCCGTGCGACGAGCGCACCCGACTCAAGCTGCAAAGCGAAAGCCGGCTGACAAACAGCGAGATCCGCAAGGCACTCGCCCTCTGGACAGGGGACGAGAACGCAAATTGACCGAGGAGGATAAACCACAATGGCAAAAGATGATGTGATTGAGCTCGAGGGTACCGTCGTAGAGGCGCTGCCCAATGCAATGTTTCAGGTAGAGCTTCCCAACGGCCATAAGATTCTGGCGCATATCTCGGGCAAGCTCCGCATGAACTTTATCCGCATTCTTCCCGGCGACAAGGTCACCGTTCAGATGTCGCCCTACGACCTGACCCGCGGTCGTATCACCTGGCGTTCCAAGTAACGCAAGGCTAATAATAGCGGGCGGAGGTACGCAAGTGACCTGCGCGCCAGTGGTCGCCGGGCAAGTTCCCGGTGTCCCATCCCACCAAAAATTTGATGGAGGTAAAATAACATGAAGGTAAGACCGTCTGTAAAGCCGATCTGCGAGAAGTGCAAGATCATCCGCCGTAAGGGCAAGGTTATGGTTATCTGCCAGAACCCGAAGCACAAGCAGAAGCAGGGCTAATCTGCGCCTGACCGGCGCTATAGGGACTTTCAAAAAGTCCCTATATACGAAAATCAGTTCCAGTAGAAACTGATTTTCGATACCGAAATGACGCCGCCCAGGGCGGCTGAGTCGCGGTATAAAATGAACGGGCAAAGCTCGTCCATTTTATGAAACCGGCAAGCCGGTTTCGAATAAATGCGCACCCAGGGGTGCGGATCATGGTTTACGCGAGCACGACAAGCACGCACGGCGAGTGCGGCGCTGCAGGAGCGGAGGCGGCTCCTATACTGTGTTTGCAAACACGCCTCAGTGTGTAACTATGGAGGTTATAATAGTATGGCACGTATTGCCGGTGTTGACCTTCCCCGCGAGAAGCGCGTGGAGATCGGCCTGACCTACGTTTTCGGCATTGGCCGCAAAACGTCCAACGAGATCCTTGCTAAGACCGGTATCAATCCGGACACCCGCGTTAAGGACCTGACTGAAGAAGAGGCTGCTAAGCTGCGTGAAGTCATCGAGCGCGACTACAACGTCGAGGGTGACCTGCGCCGTGAGATCGGCCTGAATATCAAGCGTCTGGTAGAGATCGGCTGCTATCGCGGCCTGCGCCACCGCCGCGGCCTGCCGGTTCGCGGTCAGCGCACCAAGACCAACGCTCGTACCCGCAAGGGCCCGAAGAAGACCATTGCGAACAAGAAGAAGTAAGGAGGGGAACGTATAAATGGCTAAGGTACAGAAGAAGGGCGCTGCGACCCGTACTCGTCGTCGTGAGCGCAAGAACATTGAAAAGGGCGCGGCACATATCCGTTCCTCTTTCAACAACACGATCGTTACCATTACCGACCTGAACGGTAACGCTATTTCCTGGGCTTCCTCCGGCGAAATGGGCTTCCGCGGTTCGCGTAAGTCCACTCCGTTTGCTGCTCAGACTGCAGCTGAAACCGCTGCTGCTGCTGCAATGGAGCACGGTCTGAAGACTGTTGAAGTATACGTTAAGGGCCCGGGTTCCGGCCGTGAGGCTGCAATCCGTGCACTGCAGGCCGCTGGCCTCGAGGTTACCATGATCAAGGATGTAACCCCGATCCCGCACAACGGCTGCCGTCCGCCCAAGCGTCGTCGAGTTTAATAGAGGAGGAACCAATAAATGGCTAAGAATACCCAGCCCGTTCTCAAGCGCTGCAAGACGCTTGGTCTTTCCCCTGCGGTACTTGGTTACTCCAAGTCCACTAAGCGTCAGCCCAAGCAGAGCCGCCGCAAGCAGTCCGAGTACGGCATGCAGCTGAACGAAAAGCAGAAGGTAAAATTCATCTACGGCGTACTCGAGAAGCAGTTCCATGCTTACTACGAGAAGGCTGAGCGCAAGCAGGGCATCACCGGTGAGATCCTGCTGCAGGAGCTCGAGCGCCGTCTGGACAACGTAGTTTTCCGCATGGGCTTTGCTAACACCCGCCGTGAGGCTCGTCAGCTGGTTAACCATGCACACTTCACCGTAAACGGCAAGCGCGTTAACATCCCGTCCTTCCAGGTAAAGCCGGGCGACGTTGTTGCAGTTTCCGAGAAGTCCCGTTCTACCACCAAGTTCAAGTCTCTGCTGGAAGAGAACGGCAAGAAGGCTTGCCCGAAGTGGATCGAGAAGGCTAACGATTCCTTCGAGGGCAAGATCGTTGCGATGCCTGCACGTGACGACATCGACTATGATGTTGCCGAGCACCTCATCGTCGAGCTGTACTCGAAATAATAGACCCTCGCTTTTGGAACAGGCGCGGCGTCTGCTTCGCCTGTTCTATCTTAAGTTTCCAACCAACGTGAAGGAGGGTACCACATGATCGAAATCGAAAAACCGCGTATTGACTGTGAACAGCTCGCGGAGGACGGTTCCTACGGCAAGTTCGTCGTTGAACCCCTCGAGCGCGGCTACGGCACCACGCTGGGCAACTCTCTGCGCCGCATCCTGCTGTCGTCTCTGCCGGGCACGGCAGCGTCCAGCATCAAGATCGCTGGTGTGCAGCATGAGTTTTCTACGATTCCGGGCGTTAAGGAAGACGTTACCGAGATCGTGCTGAATGTAAAGGGCATTATTGCCAAGCTGCATTGTGATGGTCCCAAGACGGTCTACATCGAGGCCGCCGGCGAGGGCGAGGTCAAGGCTGGCGATATCCATGCAGACGGCGAGGTTGAGATCCTCAACCCGGATCTACACATCGCTACCCTGATGAGCGACGCGCGTCTGTCCATGGAGATCACGATGACTTCCGGCCGCGGCTATGTTCCGGCTGAGAAGAACAAGCAGCATCAGACCTCCATCGGCGTCATTCCGGTGGATTCGATCTACACGCCGGTTTACAAGGTAAACTACACGGTTGAAAACACCCGTGTACGCGACCTGACCGACTATGACAAGCTGACGCTCGAGGTATGGACCGATGCAACCATCAACGCACGCGACGCGGTTTCGCTCGGTGCGAAGGTTCTGCGCGACCACCTCGATCTGTTCGTAGACCTGTCCGAGGAAATCGGCTCCAAGTCCACCGTTGTTGAAAAGGCTGAAGCGCAGCACGATAAGGTGCTTGAAATGACCATTGAGGAGCTTGACTTCTCCGTGCGTTCGTTCAACTGCCTCAAGCGCGCAGGCATCAACACGGTTGAGGACCTCATCAACACCTCCGAGGAGGACATGATGAAGGTTCGTAACCTGGGCCGCAAGTCCTTGGAAGAGGTTATCGGCAAGCTGGAGGCAATGGGTCTCCACCTGGCCAAGTCGGAAGAGTAATCTTCGGACATCGTAACTTGAACTGTTGCGGCGGTACGATTACCGCGCCGCCGCTTTACTTTAATTTGGAGGTAAACTCACATGGCTAACAATCGCAAGCTCGGCCGTGCTACGGATCACCGTATGGCTATGCTGCGTGCGCTGGTAACCTACCTGCTGGAGAACGGCAAGGTTGAGACCACGCTCGCTCGTGCCAAGGAAGTAGGCCCGCTGACCGAGAAGATGATCACCCTGGGCAAGAAGAACACCCTGGCTTCCCGCCGTCAGGCTATGGCTTTCGTAACCAAGGAAGCAGTTGTTGCTAAGCTGTTCTCTGAGATCGCTCCGGAGTACGCTAACCGCAACGGTGGCTACACCCGCATCATCAAGACCGGCCCGCGTCGTGGCGACGCAGCTGAAATGGCGATCATCGAGCTGGTTAAGTAAGTTAAAATTTAACTTCTGACGACTCGATCTGTTTTAAAACAGAAAAATGATCCTAAAAAGGTTATCCAGTAGCGTGCTTATTGGATAACCTTTTTTCTTTTTGCTTTTTTTCAGCCTGTATGGTACTATGTAGATAAATAGAAGGGCGGATTTTGACGAACTGAAAAAGGGAGGACTGGAGATGTTTGGATTACTGGAAGTGATGTTCCCGATCGTATTCATCGTTGTGTTTGGCATCATGATTTTTTTTATTATACAGGGGATCAGCACATGGCATAAGAACAACAATTCTCCCAGATTGACCGTGCCGGCGGTGATCGTCGCAAAGCGCGAAAGCGTCACACAGCACCAGCATCCCAATGCAGGCGACGTCAGTGGAGCGCACGGATTCACCATGACGACGAGCACCACCTACTATGTAACCTTTCAGGTGGAAAGCGGAGACCGGATGGAATTTCATGTTTCCGGCTCGGAATACGGCATGCTGGCGGAAGGCGACACCGGCAGGCTGACGTTCCAGGGAACCCGGTACCTGTCGTTTGAGCGATAAGTTTTTCAGAAAGAAGGCGTGCGTATGCCGGAAAATATCCAAACAATTTGTCTGGTGCGGCTGATCGTGGCGGCAGTCTGCGGTCTGCTGATCGGCGTAGAGCGGCAGACACGCATGAAAGGTGCCGGTTTGCGCACGCACATGATGGTTTCGCTCGGTGCAGCGCTGATGACACTGGTTTCCATGTACGGTTTTCTGCCGATTGTGGGCGCGGCAGGCGTTTCGGTTGACGTTTCGCGTGTGGCGGCCAGCATTGCGGCCGGTATCGGATTCCTCGGTGCGGGCGTGATTTTTGTGCACCGCGGCGGTGTAGTCGGCCTGACAACGGCCGCCGGTCTGTGGACAACGACCGGTGTCGGCATGGCGATCGGCTGCGGCCTGTATGTGCCGGGCATCACGGCGACCGCGCTCATGCTGATTGCTCAGGTGCTGCTGCGCGGCGTAGAGCGGCGCGAAAAAATGCAGGTGACCGAGCTTGCGGTCAGCCTGGCAGACGGCAAAGGCGACCTTGTGCGTCTGTATGACTGGCTGGAGCAGCGGAAAATCACCGTGCGGGAGATTGATATCAAGCGGCAGGAAGGCAATTCGGTGAAAATCGTGCTGTTTATTGCCATGCCGCGGCACTTCGATAAAGCGGATTTCCTTCGTCTGCAGGAGGATATCCCGGGTGTGCAGTCGGTCGAGGTGTAAAGTGAATAACAAAGCCGTCCGGCAGAGATGCCGGATGGCTTTTTGTGCTTGTTTGATAATATAATGTTGAAATATCAGGATTTATTTGGTATACTGTAACAAACAAATAAAGGGAGGTCCCACCATGAAAAAGAGAATCCCCGCGATTATCCTGATGTTTGTCCTGTTTTTGACTACATCGTATGCGGCGAATACCTACCGCAAGACGATCACCGTTACGTCCGGCGTCAATGTGGAATTCAACAACGAAGCCATCGACATGACGGACGCCAACGGCAAACCAGTCGAGGCGTTTATCTATAACGGCACGACCTATGTGCCGATTCGAGCCGTGTCGAACGCATTCGGCGCGGATATCGGCTACGACCGCAATACGCAGACGATTTCAGTCTATGACGATTTCACGGAAATTCTTACAGCAGCTTACAAGCTGGATCGTACGATTGCTGTATGTATGATTGAACTTGAAGTATATCGTGCAGCTATGAATAATAATGCTTTTTGGACAGCTCCAGCTGAAAAGAGTAAAGAAGCACAGGTATTTATTGACCGAGATACAAAGATGCTAAAAACACTGTCGGAAGATAATGGATGCTATCATCTTTTGAGTGAACAGATGTTGCCTTCTTATAATGAGTTTATGAAGTCGTATCAACAGGCAGTAAAAAGCTATACTGTGATGTATAATCAGCGAAATTATTCTGACGAAAAGCTATGGACTCCGTTTGTTGATAGTGCGACCAGTGCTCGAGAAAATAGAGACATGTACGAGGCAGATCTTGAAACTTTTTATGATTCGTTCAACTGGCGTAGTTTTGATGCGGATATGAGTTTCTAATGATAGAAAGGTAGGAAGAGATTATGTACCTAAAAGCAACCGTCCTCACCATCTTAGGCTGGTTCATCGGCCTGCTGCTGGATGCCAACATCGACTTCGGCGACCCGATGGGATTTCTCGGTCTGCGCATCCTGTTTCCCATCCTTGCCATGGGACTGTGCATCCTGCACGAGCTGAAACGCGGCAGCGGCCGCTGACCGCAGATTTTGCGGCTCACACGCCTAAAATTGTGCATTTTCACGGTAAAAACGGATATTTTTATTGCGAAAACGCTTGCAATGTACGCCGAGGCGTGATATACTATCAATGTAAGATGATAAGTAACCGTAAGGAGTGGCCAAGTGCCACTCCTTACGCTTTGCTTGGAGAAAAATTTTCAGTGAGGAGGGACGGCTTTGCAGGCAAAGCAGATCGTCGCCCGCGTAGAGGAACTGGTAAAGCCTTTGTGTGAACAGGCTGGTGTTTCCCTGTGGGATGTGGAGTTTGAAAAAGAGGGCGGACAGTACATGCTGACCGTTACCGTAGATCGACCGGAGGGCGTCAACATTGACCAGTGCGAGCAGGTTTCACGCGCACTCGACCCGATGCTGGACGAAAAGGAATTTGACGATATGCCGTCCTATACGCTGTGCGTTTCCTCGGCCGGTATGTCGCGCCGACTCAAGCGCCCGGAGCATTTCCAGGCGTTCATGGGTCAGACCGTCGAGGTCGGCTTTTACAAGCCGATGAACGGCATGAAGCAGATCGAGGGCACGCTCGCCGGCTACGACAACGGCGCCGTAACGCTGGAAGTGAACGGTGAGACCACCGTATACGAACCCAAAGACATTGCCGCAGTTCGACTGGCGGTAGAGATATAAGAAGGAGCTGAGTTGGAAAAAATGGTTAACGCAGAATTTTTTAATGCGCTGGAGCAGCTGGAAAAGGAAAAAGGCATTCCGGTAGACTATATGCTCGACCGTGTAGGTCAGGCGCTGATCACCGCCTACAAGCGCGATAACGACGGCATGACCGACAACGTGTACGTTGAGCCGGACCGCGACAAGAAGACCATCCACATGTTTGTCCGCAAGACCGTTGTCAAGGCGGAGGACCTGTATGAGCCGTACGAGGAGATCACCCTCGAGGAGGCTGCCGAGTACAAGAACAACCCGATGGTAGGCGATATCATCGATATCGATATCCCGACCAAGTCGTTTGGCCGCATCGCGGCCCAGACCGCAAAGCAGGTTATCATCCAGGGCATCCGCGAGGCTGAGCGCGGCATGGTCATCTCCGAGTTCGAGAGCAAGGAGCACGAGATCCTGAACGGCGTCGTAGCTCGTATCGATCCGCGTTCCGGCACCGCTTATCTGGATGTGGTTTCCGGCGGTGAGAAGAGCGAAGCTGTTCTGGCAGCTTCCGAGCAGGTTCGCGGTGAGGTTCTGACCGAGGGTCAGCGTCTCAAGGTTTACCTGATCGAGGTACGCCGCGGTACCCGTGGTCCGCAGGTCGTTGTTTCCCGCACCCACCCGGGTCTGGTCAAGCGCCTGTTCGAGCTGGAGGTTCCGGAGATCCACTCCGGTATCGTCGAGGTCAAGTCCATTGCGCGTGAGGCCGGCAACCGCACCAAGATCGCCGTTACCTCGAACGACGAGAACGTCGATCCGATCGGCGCATGCGTTGGTACCCGCGGTGCCCGTGTGGCTAACATCACTGGCGAGCTGAACGGCGAGAAGATCGATATCATCAAGTGGAACGAGGATATGGCGCAGTTCGTTTCTGCGGCACTCGCTCCGGCGGATGTTATCAATGCCACCATGCAGGCGGACAATAAGTCCTGCCGCGTCATCGTTCCGGACGATCAGCTGTCGCTGGCCATCGGCAAGGAAGGCCAGAACGCACGTCTGGCTGCCAAGCTGACCGGCTGCAAGATCGATATCGCTCCCGAGTCGCAGGGCGAATAAGCAAGCGGAGGTGCGGCAGAATATGGTACAGAAGAAGATTCCCATGCGGCAGTGCCTCGGCTGCCGTGAAATGTTCCCGAAACGGGAACTGATCCGCGTGGTGCGTTCGCCGGAAGGCGAGCTTTCGCTGGATTTCAAGGGCAAGGCACCCGGCAGAGGCGCATATCTGTGCGGCAAGCCGGAATGCCTGAAAAAAGCCCGCAAGAGCCGTGCGATCGAGCGTGCGCTCAGCGTAGAGGTGCCCGAGACGGTTTACGACCAGCTTGAGCAGCAGATGGAACAGGAGGGTGCAAATGGCAACTGATCCGGTTCTGAGAATGCTCGGTCTGGCACGCCGTGCCGGCAAGCTGGCCTACGGCGACGAGCTGGTGCGCGAAGCGTGCTTCGACCACAAGACCCGCTGTGTGTTCATCGCGGGCGACGCAGGCGCAAATGCAGCGAAAAAGGCCGCATTTTACGCCGATAAGGCCAATGTTCCGTGCGTGACGCTGCCGCACGGCAAGTTTGAACTCGGCAGTGCGATCGGCAAGGCAGGCTGCGCCATGTGCGCGGTAGCGGATATCGGCATGGCGGCAGCAGCCGTAAACAAGCTGGCGGAGCAGGATCCTGCATATGCGGAAGTGGCACAGCAGCTTAGCGAGAAAAACGCAAAGATCCAGTCCCGCAAGGGCATCAAGAAGCATAAGGATAAGGCGGAAAAGACCGAGGAAGCACCGGTCAAGGCCGAAAAGCCGGCAGAGGAGAAGCCGAAGCGCACCTACCGTAAGCCGACCGGCGAAAAGCGCCCGTACCGTAAGGAAGGCGACCGACCGTTCCGCAAGGACGATAACAAGCGTCCGTATCGTAAGCCGGACGGCGACTATCGTCCCTACCGAAAGAACGACGACAGCAAGCGTTCCTTCCATAAGGACGGCGAGCACCGTCCGTACCGCAAAAGCGGTGCCGGCAAGCCGAATTTCAACAGCGGTAAGCGCAGTTTCCGCAATAAAACGTAATTCCTCGCGCCATAGCGCGCATTAAATAGGATTTGCTCCGCAAATCCATAAAAACCGGGAGCATGTATCACGGTTTTTATACCAGAGCGGAGAAAAGTTTCGACGAAGGAGGAACTTTTCGCAGCTTTGGACGTATCCGAACTCTGTTCGGTACGTCCTCTCTCGTTCAAAACCGTGGTTTTGAACGAAGTCTTTAAGGAGGTTTTTGCCCATGGCATTAGACAATAAATACCGGGTACACGAGGTCGCAAAGGACTTCGGCGTATCCACCAAGGAGATCACCGAAATCCTGACCAAGTATCGCTCTGCACCGAAGAACCACATGCAGGTGCTTGACGATACCGACCTGTCGGTCATTTTCGAGTATCTCACCCAGCATAATCAGGTAAGTGACATTGAAGGTACGCTGAACGCACAGGGCGCATCCCGCAAGAAGCCGGAGCAGCCCAAGACGGAAACCAAACAGCAGACCGAGTCCAAGAGAGAGGAGCCTATCGTGCAGCAGCAGCCGACCCAGAGCAAGGTAAAGCAGGTTCACCGCATCGACACCCGCGGCACCGGCGACGTAAACCTTGCAAAATATGATGATCATGTAGATAAGCTGGTTGACGCAAAGGCCGAGCGAATGGAGTCCAAGGGACCCAAGAAGCAGAAGCTGACCAAGAAGTCCGACCAGCGCTCCAAGCCCTTCGGCAACAAGCGCCGTCAGGAGGAGCAGGAGAAGATGCGCCGCCTGCAGCGTCAGCAGCAGATGGCCGCACTCAAGAAGATCCCGGTAAAGGTAATGATCCCGGAGGAGATTTCCGTCGGCGAGCTGGCTTCCCGCATGAAGCGCACCGCAGCGGACGTTATCAAGGGCCTGATCAAGCTGGGCGTTATGGCGTCCATCTCCGAGGTCATCGACTACGATACCGCAGCCATCGTTGCAGAGGAAATGGGCTGCAAGGTCGAGAAGGAAGTTCACGTAACCATCGAGGAGCAGCTGTTCGACGAGCACGAGGACAAGGAAGAAGAGCTGCAGCCGCGTGATCCGGTCGTTGTTGTTATGGGCCACGTTGACCACGGCAAGACCTCTCTGCTCGACGCGATCCGCAAGACCAAGGTCATCGAGGGTGAGGCCGGCGGCATTACCCAGCACATCGGCGCGTACCGCGTTGAGGTTGACGGCAAGCCGATCACCTTCCTGGATACCCCGGGTCATGCCGCATTTACTTCCATGCGTGCCCGCGGTGCTCAGGTAACCGATATTGCAATTCTGGTCGTAGCAGCCGACGACGGCGTTATGCCGCAGACCATCGAGGCCATCAACCACGCCAAGGCAGCAAACGTGCCGATCATCGTTGCGGTCAACAAGATCGACAAGCAGGGTGCAAACCCGGATCGTGTTCTGCAGCAGCTGACCGAGTACGAACTGGTACCGGAGGAATGGGGCGGCCAGACCATCGTCTGCAACATTTCCGCAAAGTTCGGCCAGGGCATTGACAACCTGCTCGAAATGGTCCTGCTGACTGCCGAAATGGCGGACCTCAAGGCAAACCCGAACCGCAAGGCACACGGTACTGTCATCGAGGCCAAGCTGGATAAGGGCCGCGGCCCGGTTGCAACCCTGCTGGTTCAGAACGGTACTCTGCATGCAGGCGATACCGTTATCGCGGGTACTTCCGTCGGCCGTGTGCGTGCAATGACCAACGACGACGGCAAGAAGATCGAGTCCGCCGGTCCGTCCGTTCCGGTCGAGATCATCGGTCTGGCCGAGGTTCCGGGCGCTGGCGACATCTTTGACGCAGTAGACGACGAGAAGATGGCTCGCGAGCTGGTTGAGCAGCGCAAGGACAAGGAGAAGGAAGAGCGCAACAAGCTGTTCCACAAGGTAACGCTCGATAACCTGTTCGATTCCATCCAGCAGGGCGAGATGAAGGAACTCAACATCATCGTCAAGGCCGACGTACAGGGCTCTGTCGAGGCCGTTCGTTCCTCTCTCGAAAAGCTGACCAACGACGAGGTTCGCGTTCGCGTTATCCACGGTGCCGTTGGCGCTATCAACGAGTCCGACGTTATGCTGGCTGCCGCTTCCGGCGCGATCATTGTCGGCTTTAACGTCCGTCCGGACCGTACCGCTACCGATTCTGCTGCACAGCAGGGCGTTGATATGCGTATGTACCGCGTCATTTACGATGCCATCGAGGAGATGGAGCAGGCTATGAAGGGCATGCTCGAGCCGAAGTTCAAGGAAGTTGTCCTCGGCCACGCAGAGGTTCGTCAGGTGTTCAAGATCACCGGCGCAGGCGCTGTTGCAGGCTGCTATGTACAGGACGGCAAGATTCAGCGTAACGCTGAGGTTCGTGTTGTCCGTGACGGCATCGTATTCCACGAGGGCCACCTGAATACCCTCAAGCGCTTCAAGGACGATGTGAAGGAAGTCGCAACCTCTTACGAGTGTGGCATGAGCATCGAGAACTACAATGATATCAAGGAAGGCGATATCATTGAATGCTTCATCATGGAAGAAGTGAAGCGCTAAAGCGCCTTATAGGGGGGACGCTGTCCCCCCTATATACGAAAAAAGTTCCCAAGGAAACTTTTTTCGATACCCCCCTCTCGTCCGCACGGCGGACGAGGTTTGGGACACATGTCCCAAAGCAGTGGTATAAAAGTCCGGCGGAGCTGGACTTTTATAGGGAATTGAATCACGCACTGCGGTGCGTGTGAAAATGCGCGATAGCGCATTTTCCTATACGACCGGAGGGAATGTGCAGAGTGGGAAGTGGAGATAATAATTCTCCATTTTCCATTCTCAATTCTCCATTATGTAACCAATCCTCACGAAGGAGGTTTGATTTGTAAAATGTCTACTCGAATTGATCGTATTTCCGAAGAAGTGATGAAGGCTCTGGCGGAGGCTATGCGCTCGGTCAAGGACCCGCGTGTACAGGAGGCTATGGTTTCCGTGGTACACTGCGATGTTACCAACGATCTTCGCTATGCGAAGTGCTATGTTTCCGTGCTCGGCAGCGAGCAGCAGACCAAGGACGTTATGAAGGGTCTCAAGTCCGCTGCAGGCTGGCTGCGCCGCGAGGTCGGCCACAAGGTACAGCTGCGCTACGCGCCTGAGCTGGTTTTTGAGCTGGATCAGTCCATTACCCACGGTGCGCACATCTCCGAGGTGCTGCACGAGCTGAAAAGCGAGGGCAAGCTGGGAGAGGAGGACGCAGAATGATCGTTGACGTTGCTGGCGCGGCTGCTGCGCTTCAGGCAGCGGACGACATTCTGATCCTGACACACCGCCGACCGGACGGCGACACGGCAGGCTGTGCAGGTGCACTCTGCCGCGGTCTGCAGCAGATCGGCAAGCGTGCCTATATTCTCGAAAATCCGGAGATCACCAAGCGGTATGCGCCGCTGATCGTGCCGTATTACCCGCCGGAAGGTTTCACTCCTGCGTATGTGGTTTCGACCGATATTGCGGAAGAGAAGCTGTTCCCGGATACAGCTGAGCAGTACAAGGGCAAGGTCGATTTAGTCATCGACCACCACGGCTCGAACGACGGCTTCGGCCGGAAGAACCTCATCCGTCCGGATGCAGGCGGCTGTGCCGAGGTGCTGTACGATGTGCTGATGGCACTCGGTGCAAAGTTTACAACTGACATTGCGGAGTGCATCTATATCGGTGTTTCGACCGATACCGGCTGCTTTAAGTTCTCCAACACGACCGCGCATACCCATGCGGTAGCGGCAGCGTGCCTCACCGCCGGTATTGACGGCGGTGAGATCAATCGTGTGCTGTTCGAGACCAAGTCGCGTCCGCGTTTTGAGATGGACCGCATCGTGTTCGACACGATGGAGTTCCACGAGGACGGTGCGATCGCGATCGCAGTGCTCTGGCGCAAGGATATCGACCGCGTAGGCGCGGATATGGACGATCTGGACTCGATCGCGTCGCTCACGCGGCAGATCGAGGGTGTGCAGATCGGCATCACGCTGACCGAAAAGCCGGACGGCACAGTTCGCGTTTCCGTCCGCACCACCAAGGAGATGGACGCATCTGCTATCTGCAAGAAGGTAGGCGGTGGCGGCCATGTCCGTGCGGCAGGCGCAAGCTTCACCTGCGGCATGGAGGAAGCCAAGGCAACCATGCTGCGGGTAGCGAAGGAGCAGTTTCATGCAGCAGACTGACCTGAACGGCATTTTATTGATGAATAAGCCGCAGGGCTTCACCTCGCATGACGTGGTGGCTAAGCTGCGCGGCATTCTGCACACGCGCAAGATCGGCCACGGCGGCACACTGGACCCGATGGCGACCGGCGTACTGCCGGTGTTCGTCGGCGGTGCCACCAAGGCGGCCGATTTTGCCGCGGCGCAGGATAAGGAATACGTTGCAGGCTTCACGCTCGGCTACTGCACGGATACACAGGACGTGACCGGTGAAATGCTCCAGACCAGCGAACGCTACGCCGCAGAATACGCGGTAAAGCAGATGGTTCGGCGCTTTGTCGGTCCGCAGCAGCAGGTGCCGCCCATGTATTCGGCGGTCAAGGTGAACGGCCAGAAATTGTACGACCTGGCCCGCAAGGGCAGGGAAGTCGAGCGTCCGGCACGAGATATCATCGTGCACGAAATGACGCTGCTCGACTTCGACGAGAATGCCCAGAAGGGCACGCTGCGGTGCGTGGTCAGCAAGGGCACCTATGTCCGCACGCTGGTCAACGACCTCGGCGAAAAGCTGGGCACGCTGGCCGTGCTGCACAGTCTGGAGCGCACCCGTTCGGGCGCGTACGACCTGTCGCAGTGCCACACCTTTGACGAATGCGAGCAGGCCATGGCGGACGGCACTATGCAGCAGCTTCTGCTGCCGACCGACAGCCTGTTCACCGATAAACCCGCCGTTTCGCTCATCGACGAAGGCGCAGAGCGTATTGCGAGAGGCGCAGTTGTGTTCCCGCGCCAGACCGACGGCCTGCCGGAAACCGCAGATACCATCTGCCGTGTGTACCATCAGGAT
>CAVLCS010000025.1:0-27364 GCA_963661675.1 Bulleidia sp. | reverse complement strand
AGGACGGACCCGAAGTCGGTCCGTCCGTAGTACACGAAAAATCCTCTGCCGTTCCTTTATAGTCTCAGTTCTCTGATTGCCGCCGTGCTATCCCAAAGGGAAAGGTTGGAGTTCAAAGAGGAAGGGAAACCGCAGGTGTCCCTTCCTTTTTGCCCACCGCCGTGGGTACGGCGCCGTCCCCCCGTTTCCCAAAACGGATATTCACATCGTCTTCGCCAAAGCCTCGATGTTCTCATCGATGCCAATCAACTGCGGCAGCTCAATAAACGCCGCCGGCTGTCTTCCCTGCGTCAGATACGCCGCCATCGCATTCATGGCGGAAAATCCCTGCTGATACGGCGCCAGCCCGATCGCAAAATCGACAATCCCGCGCTTGACGAGCGCCACAATGTCCGGCGTCATGTTGTAGCACACCATTTTAATGTGCTGCGCTTTCAGATCAATGAGCGCCTGCCCGATATCGCCGGTGCAGCCGACCGCGTTGAAGATGCCGCACAAATGCGGATACTGCCGCAGCAGATAGCGCGTTTTCTCGTACGCGATAACGCTCTGATCGCGGGAATTGATCTTCTCGACAATGCGGATCTTGGGAAACCGCTCCCGCATGACCTGCTCAAATCCCTGCACACGCGCACGGTGCGTCGGCATATCCGGCAGACCGCTGATGATAGCGACCTCGCCTTCCTCGCCGATGCTTTTCGCCAACAGCGACGCCGCCACACGGCTCGAGGCACCGCTGTCCTCGCCGACAAAGCACAGGCGTTTGCAGCCGGGCACGTCCGAGTCGAACAGCACGACCGGAATCTTCCGCTCCATCAAATGGTTGATGCGGTCACACAGGCGTTGATTGCGCGTGCCGCGCAGCAAAATACCGTCAATGCCGCGCTCCTCTAAATAATATAAGATGGAAAGCTGCTCGTTTACGTTCTCACTGTCGCAGTAGAAGTATTCCGCGTGAACGGATTGCGCGCTCTCGGCAGTCAGCGCGTCCTGCATGCCGCGGATGACCTTCTCGAAAAACGGATTGGTCAGCCGCGGTGCGATAACCGCTACGCGATAGCTGCGTTCCGGCTCGACCGGCGGCACCGCCGCTTTCGGCTTGCGTTCGGGCAGCTTGTAGCCGTATTCCTCGATGATGCTCTGCACCTGTGCCCGCACCTCGGTGCTCACGCCCTCGCGTCCGTGCACTACCTTATCCACCGTGCCGCGCGACACACCCGCCAGCTCGGCAATCTTCCGAATCGTGATCTTCATCTCTGTCACTCCGTTCGCGGTCCTGCCGCGTTTCTGCTTCCTATTATAGCAAAATCAGTATGAGAAAGGAACGTGTTTTCCGCAGATTTAACCGATAGACAGGTGCTTTTTCAGCGCCTTCACATAGGACTCCGCATAGCGGCTGAACACCACGTTTTTCTTTCGGATAAGGCCGATACGCATACTGCCGTCCATGTCGAGCGGCCGCGCGATAATGCTCGGGCTGTTCAGCTTGCGGTCGATGACGCCCGAGCTGACCGTAAAGCCGTTCAGTCCGATCACCAGACTGAACAGCGTGGCGCGGTCGCGGACCTGAATGGTTTTCGGCATATCGAGCATACTGAGCAACTCCTCGGCAAAGTAGAAGGAATTGCGGTCGCCCTGTTCAAACACCAGATACGGATAGGGTTTCAGTTCGTCGAGCGCAATGCGCTCCCGGTCGGCAAGCGGATGATCTTTATTGATGAACACATGCGGTTCGGCGGTGAACAGTTCCTCAAACACGAGTTCATTCTTGCGCAGCAGCTTGGAAAGCACGGTTTCGTTGCTCTCGGACAGGTACAGCAGACCCAGTTCACTTTTGCCGGACGCCACATCGTCAATGATCTCGCCGGTCTGCGTCTCCCGCAGGATGAAGCTGTACTGGTCCGCGTCGTACTCCTTGACCACCTCGACGAACGCATTCACCGCGAACGAGTAGTGCTGACACGACACACAGAACTTGGGCACACGCTTTTTGCCCACGCCGAAGTGCTCCCGCATGATGTCCGCCTGCTCGAGCAGCATGCGCGCAAACGAAAGCAGTTCTTCTCCTTCCCGTGTGACGGTTACGCCCTTGTTCGAGCGCACAAAGGCAGTCACGCCCATCTCCTTCTCCAGATTATGGATCGCGGCACTCAGGCTCGGCTGAGAGATAAACAGCCGCTCGGCGGCATCCGTGATGTTGCCGCACTCGGCCACGGTGACAAGATAGGTCAGCTGCTGCAGGGTCATAGCGAAAACCTCCAAAAATGTACTGTAAACATTGTAGCAATCTCTGAACGAAAACACAATATGCACAATTTCGTCTGCCGAATTTCTATATTCACGGCTGCCATTTTATGCTATGATAAAGGCAAAGGAGAGAGTAAGAATGAAAAATGTACTGTTTTACGGCGATTCCAACACTTGGGGATATCAGGGAGACAATCCCACCCACCGTCTGGATGCAGACAAGCGCTTCACCGGCGTGGTTGCGGCCCGGTTCCCTGAGGTGCACTTTATCGAAGAAGGTCTGTGCGGACGCACCATCTGCAACACCGACCCGATCGATTACGGCCGAAACGGCATGGCCATGCTGCCGGCCCTGCTGGCAACGCACGACCCGATCGACGTGATCGTTATCATGCTCGGCACGAACGACAGCAAGGCCATGTACGGACATTCTCCGTTCACCATTGGAGACGCCATGGACCGCACCATTAAATTGATTCAAAGTCCGCTTTTATGGTCGAATACCATGCAGAAACCGCAGATTCTGCTGGTTGCACCGCCGCAGATGGGCGATGTACGGCGCAGTCACTACTACGGTATGTTTGATGAAGGCAGTGCCGCACTCGTCCGTGCGCTGCCCGCAGTTTACCGCGCACTGGCGGAGCAGTACGGCTGTGCGTTCGTGGACGGCTCGGCCGTCACGGCGGCAAAATGCTCGGACCAGATTCATCTGGTCGCTGAGGAACACGCCGTGCTCGGCAAACTCATCGCGGACAAGCTGCAAGAGCTTCTCTGATTTACTTTTGTCGTCATTTTTCCCCTTGTCATGACAGCCAAAATACGGTAAACTATATGCACAACCTGTTTGGTAAGATATGGGGGGATAGTCATGTCGGACAAATTAAGCAGCACAGGTGCACACCGCAGCATGAAACACGTATTGCACACCGTGGAAGCGGAAAAGCAAATGCTCAGTGCCCTGTGTATCAACTACACAGCGGCCTATGTGTGCGATCTCCGGCACGACTGCATGCGTCCGGTCAAGCAGAAAAGTTTCTCGCATGCCACGCTAGCCCGCAAGAAAATGCAGAACGAGTCCTGCTACTCCGAGTGGATCCGCTGTGCGTTCGACACCTTTGTTATCAAGGAGACCGCACCGGATTACCTCGAGGTATTTGACGCGCAGAATCTCATGCGCCGTCTGGAAACCGAAGAGAGTTTCGTTTACCGGCACAAAACCCTGCCAAACGCCATGGGCATGGAGTATTTCGAGGTCACGGTCGTCCGCCTGTTTGTGGATGAGGACAGCTTCAAGGTCATCATGGGCTATCATCCGATTGATGACATGGTGGCCGAGCAGGCCAAGCTGCGTGAGGAACTTGAGTACGCGCTCACGGTGGCAGAACGCGCCAGTCAGGCGAAAACCGAGTTTCTGCGCCGCATGAGCCATGATATCCGTACACCGCTCAACGGTCTCATTGGCTTAATCAACATCAACGAGGCTCACATCGACGACACCGCACTCGTCCGCGCCAACCACGAGAAAATGCGGGTTTCCGCCAATCACCTGCTGTCGCTCATCGACGATGTGCTGCAGATGAGCAAACTCGAGGACGGCACCACGGTTCTGGCGCACGAACCCATCAGTCTGGTCGAACTGACGCGCGATATCGTCAATATCATTGTCGATCGTGCTGTGGAGAACGGCCTGCACTGGAATTACGAAAAAGGCAAGGAAATCATCCCATATCCCTACATTTACGGCAGTCCGCTGCATCTGCGGCAGATTTTCCTGAACATTTACGGCAACTGCATCAAGTACAACCGTCCCGGCGGTTCGATCACCACCATCGTGGAAGCGCTCGACGAGCACGACGGCATCTGCACCTACCGCTGGACCATTTCAGACACCGGCATCGGCATGAGCGAGGACTTCGTGCAGCACATTTTCGAGCCGTTCTCGCAGGAGCACAGCGATGCCCGAAGCGACTACCACGGCACCGGTCTCGGCATGTCCATCGTCAAGAGCCTGCTCGATCAGATGGGCGGCTCAATTTCGGTCTCCAGCAAACTCGGTGTCGGCACGACTTTCATCATTGATATCCCGTTTGAGATCGCGCCGGCACCCGAAAACAAGCCGGTTTCACCTCCGGCAGAGGCCAGCGTACGCGGTCTGCGTCTGCTGCTCGCCGAGGATAACGCGCTGAACGCCGAAATCGCACAGATGCTGCTGAGCGACGAAGGCGCACAAGTCACCGTTGTCAGCAACGGACAGCAGGCAGTCGATGCGTTCCTCGGCAATCCGGCCGGCACGTTTGATGCGGTGCTGATGGACATCATGATGCCGGTGATGGACGGTCTTGCGGCCACCCGAGCCATCCGTTCCTCCGACCGTGCGGACGCGCAGACCATCCCCATCCTCGCCATGACGGCGAACACCTTCCACGAGGACGTGCAGCAGTGTCTGGCCGCCGGCATGAACGTGCATCTGGCCAAGCCGCTGCAGATCAAGCAGGTCATCGCCGCCATCGTAAAATGCTGTGCAGACAAGTAAAAACGAATTTCACTCCGGTTTTGTCACCCGACAGAACCGGAGTGTTTTTTATGCTGCAAATTATCCACAGGCTGTTGATAAATTCTGTGGATTGTGCACAACTCTGTGGGAGAATTGTGGGTACTTAACCTGATTTTTACGATCGGTGTATTTCATGTCGAAAATCGGACATTTCGTGAGGCCTGCCGCACACCGCATCTCCAAACTGCTATGATAAACACAGGCAATTTTGGTCTTTTTTCTGCCGGTGCGTCCGTTCCACCGCACCGCAGAATGGGAAAAGGAGGAATACACCATGAAATTTAAACGCGGCATAAGCCTGGCTCTGGCTCTGGCCCTCGTGGCCGGTATGGGCGGACCGCTTGATATCCGCGCAGCGGCAGCGGATACAGGCAGCTCGGACGCGCTTGCGGCACTCGGCATTGATTCGAGTAAAGCGCCTGACGGCTTTAATGCCAACGACACAACTACCAATCCGTACGGACGCAGCACCATCAAGGTTACGCCGGTGTACGAGCTGTATACCGTCGGCCTGACGGAGGATGTTCTGCCGTCGGATAAAATCACGATGGGCAGCAAGGCCGACGCAGCAAGCTGTGAAAAGAACACTTCCCAGTCCAACGACAAGAACAATACACTGCAGAGCACACTGTACGGCCATGATGATAATTCGTCTATCACGGCAGAGAGTTTTCTGAAGACTAAGAAAACGCAGCAAACCATCTCTGTCGGTAAAACCACCTCTACCGGCAACTATGTACAGTTCCCGGTGGGCAGCAAGAACGGCGACAGCTACGACACCAAGGGCTATCTGACCGGTATGACCAATGCCACCACCGATTTGAACGATGGCACAGATTACGCGATGGCGGACGTAGCCGCAGGTCACTTCACCGACAGCAGCGACGCAAAGTCCGAGCAGGTGGCCATGGTTTACGCCGGTGATCTGAGCGCAAGCGGCGGTCTATACCTGCGTTTCGGCGATGCGACAACCGGCAAGTACGGCAACCCGATCACGCTGCTCGACACCAGCAAGCAGATCGGCAACCCAACCCTCAAGGACGCAGCTGAAACCAGCGGCAGCGAAAAGACCGAAGAAAAACTGGTCGAGAATTTCGCCGAAAATCCGTATCAGCTGAAAAACTACCTGCAGGTAGCCACCGGCGACTGGGACAACGACGGTATGGACGAGGTAGCGGTCTATGTGCCGGAAGTCGGCTCTTCCCGCATTGAGATTTACGACCTGCAGGACAAGAATGTTTCCTACAACAATCCTTCCAACTGGAGACAGGCGTGGACGTACTACTTCCGCGAAGGCTCGGTCGTATCCAACATGATCTCCATCGTCAGCGGTGACGTCAACCAGGACGGCGTGGACGACCTCGCCTGCACCTGGGGTTACTACTACGGTCCGCAGCAGAACGCAGGCTCGCGTGCAGTCGTTATGTTCGGCTCCACGAGCGCACATATGCTGCAGAGCGCACAGGAATTCCCGCTGACCTACCAGGGCAGCAATCTGGTCCGTGCATCCTTCGCCTTCGGCGATATGACCGGCGGCGGCAAAACGCTGATCCTGGCGGCCCAGGCGGATTCCGACCTCAAATCCGGCAAGCAGAATACGCGTTATGTAGGTTTGTACGCTTGGAACGGCGTCACCTTCAAGGATTCGGCGTCGAAGAATTTCGATCTGTTCTCCAAGGATAAAGACGGCAATTACATTTACAGCGCAATGGAAGGCCATACCGAAAAAGGCACTGACGTTTTCCGTTCTCTGCCGCTGTGCCCGGCCAATACGGCTATTATCTCCCGCCCGACCGCAGGCGAGGTAGATAAAAGCACTTCCAATGATAACGATAAAGACAGTGACAACGGCAAAACCAGTGATCTGCTGTACTTTGACAGCCTTGTTATCTCCTGCGATGAAAACGGTCTGGATATCAAGCAGGCGCTTGACAACACGGCCGCTATGCCGAACGAGGACTACGTCGAGTACGACGCTTCCGCAGGCGCAGTTACCACCGCGGTTGATAAAGACAACAACACCGCAGGTTCGGGTACGCTGTTCACCCTGACGCAGACGATGTCCAAGGATACGGAAAAGTCCGCAGAAGCGTATACGGGCAGCGGCTCCATTCAGGTACCGGTTTACTCCACCGGCTATTACTACAAGAACTGGCTGCACAAGCTGTTCAAGAAAAAGTCTTCCTACACCTACATTTCTGGTTATAAAACGGAGACTATCACCACCAGCATTACCGAAAAGTACAACCAGCGTACCCCCGGTACGACTGCTCTTTCGACCGTCAACCTGTTTGACGGCTCGCAGCCGGTAAAGACCGATGTCAACAGCTCGTACTCGCTCTGTCTCGCCAACACGGACGACGATACCAGCTACATGACCTACTCCGGCAAGCACTACTACACCTACACCGACCCGCAGGTTCTAGCGGTACTGGCTTCGCCTCCGTACTTCTCCGACCTGCTCGACCGCGATGACCTGTCCGGCAACTATGCCGAGTCCACCACTTCTTACTCGAGCATGAAGGGCACCGAGAACGGTTCTACCTCCTCCTCTACCATCTCGGTCGGCGCATATGTCTCCTTTGAGCAGGAATTCTCGGTATTCGGCGTAAAGATCGGCAGCGTTGAGGCGGAAGCCGCATTCACCGCAGGCTTTACCTACGAGACCGAGCATACGTCCTCTCTCGAGCAGTCCATCACCTACGAAACGACCTCCGGCGAGGACCGAGTAGCCTTCTACTCTATCCCGATGGAGATCTACGAGTACACCTCCTACATCCCGGACGACCAGGGCCATTACACCGCAGTAACCTCTACCGTCTCCATTCCGCATGAAGCCTCGATCGGTCTGATCGACCTTTCCGAGTACGAGAACATCGCTGAGGATTACAGCGTTCTGCCGTCCATTTCGGGCAGCGTGCTGACGCATACCCTCGGTGATCCGTCCAGCTATCCGAGCAAGGAATATACCGGTTCCAAGGCGTACAACGGTACGCCCGCCAAGGTGGATTACTCTGCGGCAGGCGGCGGCTCCGGCATTACGCAGGAGATCAGCTTCTCCACCTCGGACAGCAAGGCTTACACCAACACGGCTTCCATCGAGACCAAAGCCGGTGCAGGCGCAGGCGGCGTAACCGCAGGCGTTGTGGCCGGTTCGGAAAGCTCTGCCGGTACGGTATCGGTCAACACGGCAGGCGGTTCGTTCTCCGGTGCTCTGCAGAACATGCCGATCGAAGCCAAGGAATTCGGCTACGGCATGAACTGGCGTATTTTCTGCTACAACTACCGCAGCGGCAGCCAGTCGTTCCCGGTTGTTACCTATGCCGTAAGCGATCCGCGGTCTCCGTCTCCGCTGCCGGAGGATTTTGAGCAGGATGTTGCCAAAACCACGGAGGATTCCGTCACCCTGACCTGGACTTACGACAAGATCGTTTCCGGCTTCCAGCTGTACCGCTACTACGATTTCCCGTCCGGCTCCGGCCGCAAGGAACTCGCATTCGTACCGTTCACCTCCGGTGAGCCGAACAACGACGGCACCTACACCTTCAGCTACACGGATAACAATCTGTCTCCCTATACCGAGTATGAGTATCAGATTCAGACCTGCAACAACAACAAGGCAGAAAATCTCCGCAAGAGCATTTACAGCGAAGCACTGACCTGCCGCACCAAGACCCAGAACGGTTATCCCGATATTTCGGTAAAGATTGACGGCATAAAGGGTAAGACGGTTCTGCCGATTTATCCGGATGCACGGGCGACCGCAACGGTAAGCTATGCAGAGCCGACCGGCGGCAAGTACAACAGCGTAAACTATCAGTGGCAGAAGCTGGATAACGGTTCCTGGACCGATATCGCCGGCAGCACTTCCGATACGCTCAGCATCGAAAACGCCGGTTCGGCCGACAAGGGCACGTACCGCTGCCGACTGAATGTACTCTACTTCGATAATACCGCCCAGAAGGAGTTTAGCATTTCCGCTTTCTCGCCTGAGATCACCACGCAGTACAGCAAGCGTACGCCCAAGTGCGAGCTGAATGTTACGCCGGAAAAAGCACAAATCGGCGGTACTACCCAGTACAACCGCATCCTGCACATCAATGCTAAGATGAGTGCTGCCTCTGATACATCCCGGTCCATCCCGACCGGTACGCTCAGCTTCCTGATCCGCGGCACGGACTACTCCGCTACGGTGGCCGCAGAGATTGCCGAAAACGGCCATGTAACAAAGGATGTCACCGTGCCCGCAGACGGCGCATACACGGTTACCCCGTATTATCCGGGCAGCTATGTATTCAAGGATATGAGCAGCGCAGAAGGCAAAATGGTTCTCGTTGGCAATAACGTTACCGGCTATCAGCTGACGCTCACCAACGGCAAGGACAACAACAGTGTCACCCGCTTTACCTACGGCGATACCGTAACGCCTTCGCTTTCCCGCATGACTAAAGACTCGAAGGGTCTGGAGAAGATTAGCGCAACCTTCAAGTATGCAGTTTCCGGCTCGAAGGCTGAACCGCAGGATCTGCCGACGAAGCTGAATATTGGCACCTACACGCTGTATGCGTATATCAGCGGCGTATCCGAGCCGGTCGCTGAGACTGAGTTCACCGTGCTGCCGCGTGCAGTTACCCTGCGTGTTGTCACCCCGAGCAGCGGCGTTGCACAGACAGAGGTCAACCCGAATGATAAGAACCAGCTTTCTCTCACGGCGGACACGAAAAACATGTCCGATACGGAGATTGACGCACTGCACTTCGGCTTTACCGCAGTCAACTCCGCAGGCACGGAGACTGAGCTGAAAGCAGGCATTGCACCCAGCAACTACACGGTTTCTCCCTGCAAGACGGAAAGCACGAACGAAACCCTGTACAGCAACTACGATTTCACCTTTATCCCCGGCATTTACACCGTAAACGGCACGACTTACGCGCTGACCCTGCAGGCGGTGGACTTCGGTGAAGGTGCAAACAAGCACTCTGTCGCTTCTGTATCCATTGATACCGCAGGTCTCAACCATAAGAAGATCGCTAACGGCGTAACTGCTAATTTCCAGGCGAATACGGATGTTATCCTGAGCACGGTACCGGATCCCGGCTATGCGGTTGATCACTGGACCTATGCCGGTGAGACCCTTAAGGACGCAAACGGCAAGACCATCACGGACAACTCGGTTACCATTACTACTCGTGCACAGTCTGCAATTGCACAGGTGTACTTCAAAACCACTGATACTGTATTGAACGCTTTCGTTCAGGGTAAAAAGGGCGGTACGATCAAGTGCATCGATGAAGATGGCTACGAAACCCTCAAAAACTTCCCGGCTTACATTTCCAGTGGTGCCAAGTATTCCTTTACCGCAACACCGAATGAAGGCTGGCACTTTAAGCAGTGGATTCTCTCTGAACGCGGTGCAAACACCTATCCGTCCGGCACCAAGCACGATGACGGTTCCAATACGCTCTCCGTTGAGGTTGGCGTACGCGATATTGATCTGGTGGCCGTATTCGAGCGCGACAGCTACACGCTGACGCTGGACGGTGAAATTACCGCAAGCTATGTTGGCACTGATCCCAAGGACGATACCAAGCAGATTACCATTCCGATCAAGAATGGCGAAAGCCTGACCGGTGATACGCAGATCACGGTAGCGCCCAAGGCAGGTTACGTTGCCGCCGAAGGCGAAACCTACAAGCTGAACGACACGGCTGTTGATAAAGCAAAACTCAACACCGACGGCAGTTACACTTTCCCGCTCACCGAGAACACCAAGGTTTCGCTCAAAACCGACCGTGCATCCTTTGTGATTACGACTCCGGAAATGGAGCACGGCAAAATCGTTGCAACCGTAGACGGCGAAACTGTGAACGACCTGTCCGAGATTCCCGGCGGCAGCAAAGTTGAGCTGCAGGCACGCGCAGAACGCGGCTGGCACTTCAAGAACTGGGTCGTAAACGGCGAAGCACAGAATGAAGCCAAGGCCAAGACCAACGGCACTTACACCATCAGCGAACTGGCTGGTGATCTGTCTATCTACGCTGAATTTGCCGAGAGTGATTCCTACACCGCCAAGGCTGCCGCTGCGAATAACAACGGCACCATCGCATACACGCTGTACGATATTTACGGCGATGAGTTCGAGACCAAGACCATGCCGACCGAAGGCGTGACCATCTACAAGGACGAGGAAATCACCTTTAATGCAACACCGAAGGCTGGCTATCAGGTTGAGCAGTGGAAGGTAGACAGCAAACTGACTACCACCAACAGCGAGACCAATCCGGAAGGCCGAATCCGTGCTGAGAAGAACATCGACATTACCGTATACCTTAAAGTCTCGACGAAATATGTTCTTACTTTTGGCACTGCGACTGCGGACGGCAGTCTGGCCGCTAAGATTGGCAACGATACAATCACCACCGGCGAAAAGCAGCCAAACAGCAGCAAAATCACCTTCACTGCAGTACCGAATGCCAACAAGATGGTCGAAAAGTGGACGGTTACCAAGGGTTCTATCTCCACTGCAGAAAACGAGGCCGCTGTACAGGCGAACGGCGTTGATCTGGTCGATCCGGTTTACGTTCACACGCTGAGCGGCAACCAGACCATCCGCGTCCACTTCACCGACCTCGTTCAGTACGACGCCAAGATCACCGGCACAAACGGCACCGGCAGCTTCACCTACACCACGCCGATCCAGCCGAACGACAACGGCACGATCAACAAGACCGCAACGCAGGTTCGCAAGAACGGCACGGTCAAGCTGACGCTCAAGCCGAGCACAAACTGTGTCGGCACCGCCGAGGAGATCAAGACCGAACTCCAGAAGGCAGCTCCGAACGCCGTTGTTGACGTCACCGAGAAGGACGACGGCACGTTTGAAGCCATCATCCGCAACGTGACTGCGGCTCTGACGGTCAACACTGACACTCTGTTCCACCAGACTTACGCAATTACGGCCAACAAGGCCGAAAACGGCAGCGTTTCCGCTTCTGCGGTACGCGTCAAGGCCGGCGACAAGGTAACGCTCACTGTAACGCCCGCAAGCGGCTATCAGCTGAAAACCCTGACGCTGGCACCGGAAACTGCGCTCGACAAGACGGTTTCCGCATCCACCCTGACGTACACCTTCACCATGCCGGACAAGGACGTTGCAGTCACCGCGACCTTTGCCGCCAAGCCGAGCAGCGGCGGCGGAATCGGCGGTGGCGGCGGAGCAGGCGGCGGTGGTGCTGTTGCACCGGCTCCGTCCGATAACGGCTCGTCGTCCATCACCGCACCGGACGGCACCAAGGTTCCCGCAACGGTTGAGGTCAAGGACGGCACGGCAACCGTTTCCGCTGACAGCTCCAAGCTGACCACGGTTTCCGGCAAGGATTCGCTGACGCTTGACCTGTCCTCCGATTCCACCATCCGCACCGTATCGCTCACCGGCGATGTGGTAACTGCTCTCGCGGGTGCCAAGAACGGCGTCTCCCTCACCCTGCCGAATGGCACGGTAACGCTCGACCGTGAGACGCTGACCGCACTCGGCAGCGCCGCACAGGCAGACGGTACGGCAAGTATTTCGATTGCTTCCGCTGACAAGTCCTCCCTGACTGACGCACAGCGCAAGTACCTGCCGAAGAACGGCATGATCCTGAACATTTCCGCTCAGGTACAGCCGAAAAACGGCACCGTTACCCGTGTTCATGAGCTGAACGGCACGGCTTCCATCTCCGTAGCGTACAGCCTCAAGAGCGGCGAAACCGCTTCTCATCTGGTAGCGTACTACCTTGCGGAAGACGGTTCGTTCGAGAAACTGCCGGTCACCTATGATGCAGCGACCGGCAAGGCCACCTTCAAGACCGGCCACTTCTCCACCTTTGTTATCACCCACGAGTACAGCAGCGACTTCTCCGATGTCAACCTGCGCAAGTGGTTCTACAACGAGGTCAACACCGCACTCGAGAACGGCTGGTTCAAGGGTCTGACCGCGACCAAGTTCGGTCCGGATGACGGCATGACCCGTGCAATGCTGGTTCAGGTGCTCTACCGCATGAGCGGCAGCAAGGCCGCTTCCACGGCTCAGTTCACCGACGTGGCGGACGGCAAGTGGTACGCGGAAGCCATCGCATGGGCGTCTGAAAACGGCATCGTCAACGGCTTCACCGACGGCAGATTCCAGCCGGATACGCTGATCACCCGTCAGCAGCTGGCGGCAATCCTGTACCGCTACGACACCTATCGTGGCCATACGCCGCAGGGCAGCGCAGCACTCGACGGCTACGCCGACGCGGCATCTGTCGAGTCTTGGGCAGCCGAGGCGATGAGCTGGGCGAACGGCAACGGTCTGGTGACCGGCGTTACCCCGACCACGCTTGTGCCGAACGGCACCGCAACCCGTGCTCAGGTAGCGGTCATCCTTAGCCGCTACACCGGCAAGTAAACCCTACTATGAAAAGAGCCTCTCCGATTGGAGCGGCTCTTTTTTATTTACCATTCGATGGATTTCATGCGCTTGCGGTCATACGCCTTGCCATTCGGCAGGACGCGCGTCACCGGCTTTACGCCGCTCCACGAGCCGCGCTGGCGGCTGTGATACGCACGCTGCGCCTTCTTGCTCTGCTTGTGCAGAGGGATCATATTCTGCATGATATTCTCCTTTTATGTTTCAGTTTGTTTACAGCGCGGCGGATTTGCTTGCGTTTTTGCGTTTGCGGGTGTATCCTGTACTATCCCGCTCGGGAAATAGACGAAGGAGGTGTTCCAAATGTGTTCGTATCCCACCATCGACCTTGCGGCGACCGGACGCAACATTGTGCGTCTGCGGCAGGCACGCGGCTTGACCGTCCGCGACCTGCAGGCCTATTTCGGCTTTGACGATCCGCAGGCCATCTACCGCTGGCAATGGGGCAAAAGTTTGCCCTCGGTGGACAATTTATACGCGCTCAGCGTACTGTTGGGCGTGTCGATGAACGAGATTCTCGTTCCGGTAAAGCAGCAGGCGGAAGCCTGCTGCTCTTTTGCTGTCGCGAAACTACAGTTTCGCCGACAAGCAGCAACGGACCGTGGGCCGTTCCAAAGTCGTCCGAAAGTTCCCATGCGGAAACTTTCTCCCTCCAGCAGTGTAAAAACCGAGATACATGCTCCCGGTTTTTACGAATTTGCACAGCAAATTCTATTTCACGCGCGCTACCGCGCGAACTGACGGAAGCTGTAGGAATATTAACTTTTTCTACCGACTGCGGAACTCTGCTGCTCTTCTATTTTCAGGATACCACACGGCAGCATATTTGTCATTGAACCGTTGGTTCAACCGCCGTTTCTCCCATTCCGACGCGTCACACTCCAAAACAGACAAACCGGTTGCAATCCGCGGTTTGCTGTGCTACATTGAAGCTATCAGGAGGTGAAAGCGCATGAAATATTCCGGCATGCCAATGGCCATGTGGCTTTTATTCGCAAAATCCTTTCGCGAACACCTTGTCACCGTGTTCGGCCTGGATGCGCAAACAGCCGCGTCCGTCACCCGCAAAGCCAAGGCGAAATACAAGGAAATCCTCGCACCGCTGCCCGATTTTGAGAAAGGTGACTCCTTTCAGCTGAATCTGGTCGGCTGTGCCATGCTGTGCGCGTTCATCCTGTCCATGCCCGCGCGTCCGGACGTGGAAACGCTGACCGACTACTACGCGCAGGCCATGATGACACGGACGATGAAGCTGTTCTGCCGCATCAAGGGCAAAGCCCGATTTTCACCCAAAACTCTGCAGGAGATGCGCAAGCTGGCCGATCTGCACCCGGCACAGCGCAATCCGTACTCGTGGGATATGGAAATCCTGCCGTATGCTGACGGCAGCGGCTTTGAGGCCCGGTTTCACCAGTGCGGCATCTGCACGCTCATGCGAGAACTGGGACTGGCCGACCTCACGCCTGCCATGTGCCATCTGGACTACACGATGAGCGACGCCGGCGGTACCTCACACTTCGTGCGGGAGCATACGCTCGCGTCCGGCGGACCGTACTGCGATAACGGATACCATAAAAAATAAAAAGAGCGCATATGCGCTCTTTTTTCATGCTGTAACAGCAATTTAGAGGATCGACATAAACCACTCGACGGTTTTCGGGTCGTAGTGCGAGAAGAACAGGCTTTCGCCGCCGTCCAGTGCCTCGATCTTCGCCATTTCCTCCGGCGTGAGGGTGAAATCGAACAGGTCGAAGTTCTGCTGCATACGGTCCTTGTGAACCGACTTCGGGATAATGACAACGTCGCTCTGCAGCAGGAAACGCAGGGCGGTCTGTGCTGCGGTCTTGCCGTACTTGGCACCGATCTCGGTCAGAACAGGATTGGTAAACATATCCTTGCGGCCTTCCGCAAACGGACCCCAGGATTCAATCTGACAGCCGTACTTCTTCAGGTATTCCTTAGCGACCTTCTGCTGCTGGAAAACGTGGGTCTCGATCTGGTTTACCGCCGGTTTTACGGTTGCAAAGTGCTGAATATCCAGATAACGGTCGGGTCCGAAGTTGGAAACGCCGATGGCACGCAGCTTGCCCTCATTGTACAGCTCCTCCATGGCCCGGTAGGTGCCGTAGTAGTCGCCGAACGGCTGATGAATGAGCAGCAGGTCAAGGTACTCGGTCTGCAGCTTCTTCATCGACTCCTCGATAGACTTCTTCGCCTGCTCGTAGCCTGCGTTGGTGATCCAGACCTTGGTGGTCAGGAAGAACTCCTCACGCGGCAGACCGCACTCAGCGAGCGCCGCGCCAACGCCTTCCTCGTTGTAATACGCCTGCGCGGTGTCAATGCTGCGGTAGCCGACGTCGATCGCGTCGAGCACACAACGCTTGGTGTCCTCCGGCGGGGTCTGATACACGCCGTAGCCCAGTTTGGGCATCTTGATGCCGTTATTTAAAGTAACATATTCCATAATAGTACCTCCGTTTCCGTGGGTGAACAATCTTTTCTGTACTTTTACTTTACAACGGATTGCGGAAAATGTACACTATTGTTATCGCAAGCTGCATTGCATAAAATGAAATGTGAAAGGAGAGAGTATCATGCTGAATTTATATGAGCTGTCCCAGTTTGCCGCCTTTGCCGAGATGGGAACGCTGTCGCGTGTCGCAGAGGCGTTCCATGTTTCCACGCCGTCGGTCACGCGTGCCATGCAGCACCTCGAGGACGAATTTGGCGTACCTCTGTTCACACGCGGCAAGAATAAAATCGCGCTGAACGAAACCGGTGTGTTTGCCGCTGAATACGCCCGCAAACTACTGCAGGAAGCCGAGCAAACCGTCTCTCGCGTGCGGGATTTTGACGCACGGCAGCGGACGATTATCGTAAAATCCTGTGCTCCGGCTCCGCTGTGGACGCTGCTGCGGCAGCTGAGCACCGACCATCCGGGCATGACGATCTCCTCCGCTATCTGCCAGAACGAGGAAGTTCTTGCCGCATGGCAGGACGGCGCGTGCGACATTGCCATCCTGCCGTTCCCGCTCGAGCACAGCCGAGAATTCATGCATGAGCAGCTTTTCGTCTGTGTGCCGCACGATCATCAGCTTGCATCACACGAAACGCTCACCTTTGCGGATATCAACGGCTTTAACTTTCTGCTCCGCACCGAGCTTGGCTTCTGGGATGCGCTCTGCCGCGAGCAAATGCCCGCGTCTAAATTCCTAGTGCAGACGGATAATGCCGCCTTCGACGAACTTGTGCGCGCATCCTCCCTGCCGTGCTTTACCACGGATTACTTCCACCGACAGGGCAATTCCTATCCCGGCCGGGTAAACATTCCGCTGACCGATAAAGCCGCCAATGTGACCTTTTATCTGGCAAAACGATAACAAAAAGGCGATACGCAAGCGTATCGCCTCTTTTTTATTTAAGTATCTCGGTCAGCGTTTCCTTCACCTTGTCAAACGCGATCGGCTTGGAAATATGGCCGTTCATGCCGACCTCGATGGCCTTGCGGCGGTCCTCGTCAAACGCATTCGCGGTCATCGCCACGATCGGGATGCGTGAGCGCTCGGTATCCGGCAGCTGCCGGATAATGCGGGTCGCCTTGTAGCCGTCCACGTTAGGCATCTGGATATCCATCAAGATCAGATCGTAAGTATCCGCCGGAGCATGCTCCAGCTTGTCCACGCACAGCAGTCCGTCCGCTACCCAGTCGATGGCGAAGCCCATATCCTCCAGCAGAGCAATCGCGATTTCGGCGTTCAGCTCGTTGTCCTCCGCCAGAAGGATGCGTCTGCCGCGAAAATCCACGGCGATATCAGCCGCAGGCTGCATCTGCCGGTTATAAGCCTCGGTATCAACGATGGGATGCCACAGCGTTACGGTAAACTTTGTGCCCTTGCCGAGTTCGCTTTCGACTTCGATGGTGCCGCCCATGAGTTCGACCAGTGCCTTGACGATCGACATGCCCAGACCGGAACCGCCAATCTTGCCCATCGTCGTGTTGCGCTCGCGCGAGAACGAATCAAACAGCTGCGGCAGGAATTCCTTGCTCATGCCGATGCCGGTGTCCTCGATCACCGAGCGAATGCAGCACCAGTCTTCGCGGTCGCACGGCAGCTCGTCGGTCGTCATGGTCACGGTGCCGCCCGGCGGCGTATACTTGACGGCGTTGCTGATGAGGTTGGTGAACACCTCCTGCAGCTTGGTCGTGTCGCACAGGATATGCGTGTGCTGCACGTTGACCTTGCGCACAAAATTCAGATTTTTCTTGCGGGCTTCGGTCTCGAACACCTTGCTGACCGCACCGATAACGTTGCCGGCTTCGTGGTAATCCGCGTCCAGCTCCATCTTGCCGCTCTCGATACGCGCCATATCCAGCACATTGTTGAGGATGGACAGCAGCAGTTCGCCGGACTGCTCGATCATATCCTGATAATGCAGCATCTACGGATCGGTCAGTTCGTTCCGCATCAAGCGCGTATAACCCAGGATTGCGTTCATCGGTGTGCGGATATCGTGCGACATGTTGAGCAGGAAGTTGGTTTTCGCTTCGTTGGCACTTTCGGCCGCCTTGTACGCGATTCGCAGACGCTCCTGCTCCAGTTCCCGCTGCTTTGTCTTGCTGACAATGCGCGTTACGTACAGGATATGCGTCAGTTTACCTTGTTCATCGCGTTTTTTCTCGATAAAACGTGCTTCATGCCAGTTGCCGTCCGTCGCCAGATATTCGATCTCCACGGTGTAGGTGTCCGCCAAACGCTCCACGACCGTGGACAGGTCGAAGAACCGCCGAACCGCTTCCCGGTATGCCGGTGCAACGATCGTGTTGGCGATCTCCTTCAGCTTGCGCTGTGCCCGTCCCTCGTGGCCGGTCAGACGGTGCACCGAATTGTCGCTCGAGATCTCCTCGTAAAAGTCCCGCGGCAGGTCGATGCGGTACACGGAAAAGTACATGCGGCTGACCGCAGAGATGATCTCGTGGTCGATCATGGCCTCGTTGCGGGCTTCCTCGGCTTCTTTGAGCAGACGATGCAGCCGGACATTCAGCTCGTGCTTTTCATCCACGTTGATGAACACGCCGTTAAACGAGATCGGCGAACCGTCGGCTCTGCGGGAAAGACGGCCTGCGGCCCGGTACCAGTGGTAGCTGCCGTCCTTGTTGCGCAGACGGTGCTCGACATCGTAGGTCTTTTTATCCGTGTAGTCCATCACGGTGTCATAATATTCTTTGAGCGTGTACTCGCGTTCCTCCGGATGCAGCAGGTTTGCCCAGGTCTCAAACGTGTTCGGAAAATCCTCGGTCGATTCAAATCCCAGCATTTTGCGCATGGTGTTCGACCAGCCGCAGTGCGTAAGTTCGCCTTTCTCGTTGTACTGCAGCATCCATGCACCGGAAACCAGGGCCTGATGCACATTCCGCATCGCCGCATTTTCGCTTTCCAGACGCTCGCGGTACTGCTGCTCGCGCTTGGGATTGAGCAGACACGCACAGCAGCCTTCCTGCTCCATCGGGATGCAGTTGATATGGAGTGCACGACCGGTGGCTTCGCTGACGGTGTCAAACTCCATCGCCTGCTTGCGGTAGGCTGCCATATAGTACGGCTGCAGGCGCGAGCACTCCGCACGCGGAAACAGCTCAAAATGGCGGTGACCGATCAGCTCCTCGATCGGGTAGCCTTCCATATCGGCCAGCGCCTGATTGCAGTATAAAAATGTCCAGTCCTCCGGCTGGCCTTCAGCGTCCAGTTCTACATGGATGACGCCGAACAGCAGCGGACTGTTATCAAACATGGAAACAGAAAAATCATTGCTCCTCATATACCCGATTCTCTCCCCGCATGACATACTTCATCAGTTTAATTATACGCATCTTTCGATAAATTTTCAAGTCTGGCAGGCCGCATTTACCGTACATACCGTTCTATATTTTCATATTACTGTACAAATTCGACTAATTTTGATTTACAACGCAATATCCGAGTGATATACTGAAATTACCAGATAAGATGCGCCAATTCAGGGCAATACCGGATAATTGAACAAGAGCGATTTACGAGTAAATTTTTCGGACTGACTAGGCGTGATTTTGCGATAATACTTTGTGTATTACCGTGAAAGCACAACGACGTCAGGGCGCAAAATTTCCGTAAAGCGCCGCAGTTTAATTGTGCGGTGTTGCCCTCAAACAGAGGAGAACTGCTATGATGACCATGAATGACCCGCTGTTACGGACTGACAGCTACGCAAAAATCTTCCTGTACAACACCCACGAGACCGTCGCCTGTGTGCCACGCCACACCATCCGCATGCGCGATAAAGTGCGGCCGGACAAGCTGCGCGAAGCTGTCGAGCAGGCGCTGCTGCGCTTTCCGCACATGATGCTGACCGCCGAGCCGACCGAGACCGCGTTCCGCTATCGGCGCAATGTACAGCCGGCCGTGGTACTGCCGTTCGACGGCGTGTCTACGCGCTACACCATCGGCTCGAAGGACACAAACGGGTACTTATTTCTCGTTGGCTACCACGAAAAGACCATTTATATGGAGTATCAGCATTCCATCTCAGACGGACGCGGTTTCGAGGAATTTATCCGCTGTGTGCTGTTCCAGTACCTGAAAAACTGCGGTTTTCCGGTGGAGAATGACGGTTCCGTACGCGGCATGGACACCCGCTGGTCTCCCGAGGAGAGCGCAAACGGCTACGAGCAGCTGGCCGACCGAGAGTTTTCGCCGGACGGCATCTGGCGCAAGCCGGAAGCTGTGCATGCCCCCGAGGTGCAGTGGAGCGACAACGGCTCCGAGGTCGTCACCGAGGTGACGTTCCCGTTTTCGCAGCTGCATGATTATGCAAAGTCCATCGGGGTCAGTCCGCTGTCCGTGCTGGCGCCGCTGATGATGAAAGCGTTCGATGACAAGTTCGGCGGCGGTGACAAGCCGGTCATCGCAGAGATTCCGGTCGATCTGCGTCCGCTGCTGCCGACGATTACCACGCGGTACTTTATCTGCTTTATCGACCTGCCGTATTTTCCGGAATACCGTGAATTGCCAAATGACGAGGTGTTCCGCCGCACGAAGGCGTTTTTGAAGGATCAAATGCAGCGCGAGCAGCTTCTTTACCGTGCCAAAGCCGCCGCAGACCGCTGCGAATCGCTGCACAAGGCGGATATGCCGCTCGCGGAGAAAATGCAGGCGGCGCAGAAGGTCACGACCGATTTTGTGCTCGAGGACAGCTTTCTCATTACCAATGTCGGCCGGTTTGCCCTGCCGGAAAGCTGTCGTCCGTATGTGCTCGACTACGGCGCGATCCTGCCGTGCGCCGTGCAGCCGTTTGCGCTGCTGATTTCGTCATACGGCGATACGATGAAGCTGTCTGTCGCGCAGCGCGACCACGATATGCAGGTCGTCGAGGATTTGTGCGCCGGTCTGCGGCAGCTTGGCATTCAGCCGGAGACCATGAGTTATCCGTTTGTCGTAACACGGTATGATGGACTTGAGTGCGGGATGTAAGCACCTGAAAGCAGAGAAAGCACGCAATCAACTGCCATTGATTGCGTGCTTTTTGCTGCAGATATAGACAAACTTCGACCACATCTGCTATAATGTTCTTAAGGAGTGCTCCGCACTCCCTGGGACGCTGTTGCATACCAGTGGTCAGCCCCTCTCTTTCCCTCGCGGTCAGCGAGCGAAAGGAGGTGGACGCGAATGAAGAAGAAAGCCTTTCAGCTTTTTATATGTGCGGTCGTTGTGCTGTACATTTTCTTTATAAAAGCGTGTTGACCGCTTGGCGGCCACCAAACGGTCAACATAAAACTTGACGTAACGTAAGGGGGCTGACTGCTGTACAGCGTCCCTTAACTTATCTATATTATACGCTGTCCGCTCTGTCTTTGTCAAGGATGGAGCGGCTTTCTTTATCCCAGCCGTGCGACTGTGTAGCCGACATACAGACCTGCACCGGTCACGAGTGCGTCCTCGTCCACGTCGAAGCCGCCGTTGTGGTTGGTTATCATCGTGTGCGGCAGATCCGGGTTGCCGGTGCCGAGATACGCATATGCGCCCGGCTTATACAGCTCAAACTCAGCGAAATTATCGCCGCTGAGCGACAGCTCGCGGTCAGTGACAACATGTCCTTCGCCGAGCAATTCATCCACGACCTGAGCGGCCTCCTCGCACACCTGCGGGTCGTTGATGAGCGCAGCCGCGAAGTCCGTCCACTCGATCTCCGCCGTGCCGCCGTACAGCGCGGCAATGCTCTTGGCCGTTTCGCTGACCTGTTCACGCACGCGGTCGCGGCTCTCCTGCGAGATAGTGCGCGTCGTGCCCTCCAGCTCGGCGTACTCGGCGACCGCGTTGTAGGTCGTGCCCGCGTTCAGCTTGCCGATACCGATGATAACCGGCTCGGTCGGCGAAGTCCGGCGCGTCACCAATCCCTGGGCTGCCACGACGATCTGGCTAGCGATATACAGCGCGTCCACACCCAGATGCGGCGTGGAAACGTGCGTGGATTTGCCGTGCACGCGGATGCGGAAATGATCGACCGCAGCGTTGTTGATGCCCGGCTTGAGGCCGACCGTGCCCGCCTTCAAATCATATGCGGTGTGCAGACCGAATACGCGCTCGGCGCCATCCAGCACGCCGGCTGCCACGAACGGCTTTGCGCCCTGCCCAATCTCCTCGGCAGGCTGAAATACCAGACGGACTTCCCCGCCGAACGCGTCCTTATGCTCGGAAAGGATTTTCGCGGCACCCAGAAGACAAGCCGCATGGGCATCATGGCCGCAGGCGTGCATCACGCCCGCATTCTGCGAACGGTAGGCGCACGCGTGCGTCTCCTCGATGGGCAGTGCGTCGATATCCGCACGCAGGACAATCACTTTTCCGTTGTCCTTTTCGCCCTTCAGCGTGCCGAGCACGCCGGTTTCGCCAACGCGCGTATGCGGAATGCCGAATTTGTCCAGTTCTTCCTCAATGCGCTGTGCAGTGCGGAATTCCTGCAGGCTCAGCTCCGGATGCTGATGAAATTCCCGGCGAATGGAAACCACGTAGTCCTTGGTTTCCGCTGCGGCTTTCTTTACGTCCATGACGGCTTTTCCTCCTAATTTATCGGTGTTTCGGCTTGATTTTATCTCTCAGACCTTCCAGACGATTCAGTGCATCATTCAGCGTCTCGTCCTTCTTGGCAAAGTGCAGGCGGATGAGGTTGTTGACCGGCTCACGGAAGAAACTCGAACCCGGAACCGCGCCTACGCCGACATAATGTGCCAGATCCTCGCAGAATTCGAGGTCGCTCTCGTAGCCGAACTCAGCAATATCGAGCAGAACGTAGTACGCACCCTGCGGGTCGGTGTGGGCAATCTTCAAATCGTCCAGACCCTTGAGGAACAGATCCTTTTTGTGGGTGTACTTGGCCTGTAGATCGTCGTAATAATCCTGACCCATCTTGAGTCCGGTAACGACGGCCTCCTGCAGCGGTGCGGCTGCACCGACGGTCAGAAAATCATGCACCTTTTTCGCACGGTCGATAATCTCCGGCGGTGCGATGATATAGCCCAGTCGCCAGCCGGTGACAGAGTACGTCTTGGAAAGCGATGAGCACGACAGCGTGCGCTCCCACATGCCGGGCAGCGTCGCGAAATAGGTGTGCTTGTTGGGCGCGAACACGATGTGCTCGTACACCTCGTCGGTGATAACATAGGTGTCGTACTTCTCCGCCAGAGACGCGATAATCTCCAGTTCCTCACGGGTAAACACCTTGCCGCACGGATTGGACGGGTTGCACAGGATGATGGCCTTCGGGTGCTGACGGAACGCGTCCTCGAGGACGTTCGCGTCAAAGTGGAAATCCGGCGGTACGAGCGGCACATAGATTGGCTCTGCACCGGACAGGATGGTGTCAGCGCCGTAATTCTCGTAAAACGGGGAGAAAATGATAACCTTGTCGCCCGGGTTGGTTACGGTCATCATCGCGGCCATCATCGCTTCGGTGCTGCCGCAGGTCGTGACGATCTCGGTGTTCGGGTCGATCTTGCGGCCCATGAAATAGGTCTGCTTGGCGGCCAGTGCCTCACGGAAATTCTGCGAACCCCAGGTGATGGAATACTGGTGGTAATCCTCATAGGCCACCTGCGCCAGACGGTCGAGCAGCTCCTTCGGCGGCTCAAAGTCCGGAAAACCCTGCGACAGGTTGACCGCGTCATACTGCATGGAAACGCGCGTCATACGGCGAATGACCGAATCGGTAAAGCCGGCCGTGCGTTCAGATAAGCTCTGCATGGTTATTTTCCTCCCACAATGTAAGATTTCTGGTCGTTGAGCGTGTGTTTCGGGTCAAGAGCGGTCTTGATGGTGTTCATTACGGCAAGATTCTCCTTCGGGGTCTCCCGCAGGAAGTACGACCGCTTGGAAATGCCGATGCCGTGCTCGCCGGAGGCTACGCCGCCGAATTCGTAGGCCTTGGCGTACGCCTGCTCCATGTTGTCGTGCAACTCACGCTCCCACGTCTGCTGATCACGGTCGTCGCGCACGACGCACAGGTGCACGTTGCCGTCGCCTGCGTGACCGAACGCGATCATGCGCATACCCGAGGATGCTTCCAGCTCATTGATATAGCGGACGAAATCCGCCGTGTGGCTGATGGGCACCACAATGTCCACCGGCTCCTGCTCGGAGACCGCTTCCACGGCCTTGACGAGTGCACCGCGGACCTTCCAGATGTCGGCCGCCTGCTCGGCACTGCGGAGAACAACGTAGTCGATGGCGCCGTTGTCGAGTGCCAGACGGCGGACGCGCTCGATATTCGCGTTGACCTCGGTCTCGTGGCCGTCAAACGTCAGCAGAATGTACGAACCGGCGTCCGGTCGCGGATACTTCACGCCGGAAAATTCCTCGCCGAGTGCAACCACCTTGCGCTCCATGAACTCGACTGCGGTCGGGTTGGCGTTTGCCTGCAGGATGGTCAGCACACTGCGGATACCGGCCTGCAGGTCGGCATACGGCACGAGCACGCTTACCGAGGTCTCCGGCTTGGGCAGCAGGCGCAGCAGGCACTTGGTGATGACCGCCAATGTACCTTCCGAGCCGATAAGCAGGTGCTTGAGTGACAGACCGCTCGCGTCCTTGACCTGCTTGCCGCCGACTTTCAGCACGGTGCCGTCCGCCAGAACGACCTCTAATCCGCGTACATAGTCACGTGTGACGCCGTACTTGACCGCACGCATGCCGCCTGCGTTGGTGCTGATGTTGCCGCCGATGCTCGAGGCTTTTTCGCCCGGGTCCGGCGGATAAAACAGGCCGCGTTCCTCAACGTAAGCCTGCAGATCCTGCAGCAGCATGCCCGGCTCAACCGTGATCGTCATCGTGTCGCGGTCGAGTTCCAGTACCCGATTCATGCGGGATACATCCAGAATGATACCACCGAACAGCGGAATTGTCGAGCCTACGAGATTGGTTCCTGCGCCGCGCGGCGTAACCGGAATGCCGTTTTCATTGGCGTATTTCAGTACGCCGCTGACCTCCTCGGTCGAAAGCGCGAACACGAGCGCATCTGCGGTGCCGGTACGGCGGCCGAGTGCATCGCTCAGATACTCCGCCGGAATATTTTCCTCAAAAAGCAGGCGCGTTTCATCTGAAATGATGTTCTGCAAAGCCTGTTTATCTATCTGCATCACTGTTTCCTCCTGCCGAAAATGCCGCCGGTGCTCTCCGGCGGCATTTTTCTGTTTGCTGTAAATTACTTATCTGCCAGCAGGTCCTGATCCCAGCCTGCCTTGATGAAGTAGCCGCCGAACTGGTCGTTGAATACCTTCTCGGTCTCGTCGGACTGGAATGCTGCTACAACCTTCTTGTAGGTCTCCAGCTTGTCCGGGTCGGACAGATCATCGGAACGTGCAGCGATCAGGTTCCAGTACTCCTCAATGTCCAGCTGGTCATCCTTGTAGATGGCGTCCTCGGTCTTGAGGCCGAAATCCAGTGCGTAGTTGCCGTTTACAACAGCTGCAGTTACGTCAGCGAGCGTAGACGGGATAACGTTTGCCTTCAGCTCTTCGATGGTGATCTGCTTGTTGTAGGTCTCGATATCGTCGATGGTCGGGTTGAAATCTGCGTCATCCTTCAGCTTGATCAGACCTGCAGCCTCGAGAACCTTGAGTGCACGGCCGCCGTTGGTTACGTCGTCCGGAATAGCTACGGTATCGCCGTCCTTGATCTCGTCAACCGACTTTACCTTGTCGGAGTACAGGTTCAGCGGAATGATAAAGGTGTTGCCGATGTTCTCGATCTTGTAGCCGTAGTTGTCGATCTCGCTCTGCAGGTAAATGCGGTGCTGGAACGCGTTCAGGTCGATCTCACCGTTTGCAAGTGCGTTGTTCGGGGTGACGTAGTCGGAGAACTGTACGAACTCGAGGTCGATGCCTTCGTCAGCCAGCTTTTCCTTAGCCGGCGTCCACAGATCCTCGTAGATGCTGCCGACTACGCCCAGCTTTACGGTTACGGCATCGCCGGTGCTGCTGTCGGATGCCTGTGCATTGCTGTCAGAAGATGCGCTACTCGAGCCGCCGCAAGCGGTCAGGGACAGGGCGAGAGTTGCTGCGGACAGGGACAGTGCGATGATTCTTTTGAGTTTCATTGGGATTACCTCCATTATTGTGAAATAAAATTTTTAATTGACTGATGTTAGAGAGTGAGCGACAACTGATAATTCTCGCTCATGGTCTTGCAGGAAGCGTTGAACTTCTCCTGCTCCTCCGGGGTGAGGTGCAGCTCGATGATATGCGCGATGCCGTCGCGGTTGACGATAGCGGGCACACTGGCGTATACATCGTGCTGGCCGTACTGGCCGTTCAGCAGAACGGAAACCGAAAGGACACGGTTCTCATTGTAGAAGATAGCGCGGACGACCTCTGCGGCGGAAGCGCCGATGCCGAACTCAGTACACTGCTTGCCGTGCAGGATGGTCCAGCCGCCTTCACGGCCTGCGTCAGCGAGTGCGTCGAGGTCAAGCTTGCCGAAGGTGTCCGGATACTCCGCCTGCCACTGAGAAAGCGGCTTGCCTGCGATGGTGACCGCCGACCATGCGACCATCTGGCTTTCGCCATGCTCGCCGAGCGCGTAAGCCGTGATGGATTTCTGGTCGATGCCGATCTCCTGCGCGATTGCTCTGCGCAGTCGTGCGGAGTCCAGCGTGGTGCTGGTCGAGAAGATGCGCTCCGGCGCCCAGTTCAACGTGTGCTGAATGTAATGCGTGATAACGTCCGCCGGATTCGAGATATTGACGATAATGCCGTCAAAACCGGATTCCTTGATGGATTTTGTTACCTCTTTCAGAATGGCAATGGTCTGACCCAGGGTGTCCATGCGGGTCTGGTTGCCGGTCGGCAGCGGACCTGCCGAAATGATCATGATCTGCGCGTCCTTGGCGTCGCTGTAATCACCTGCGGTGACCTTGGTACGGACCGGAAGGTAATTGGTCGCGTCGGTCAGGTCAAGCGCCTGTGCGACTGCCTTGGCGTGGTCGGAGTCGATGTAGACGATCTCGTCTGCAAGGCTCTGGGAAATCAGTGCGTAGCCGACGTGTGAGCCGACATGGCCTGCACCGACGATAACAACTTTACGATTGGAAATACTCATGTCAGACACTCCTTAATGCGTGTTCTTCTTGACGACCTTGCCGCCAACGAACTCCATAATGCAAACAATGATGACGAGGACCAGTACGGTGACATTGGTCACGTCCAGCATGTTGCGGTCGTGGCCGTAGCGGATAGCAAAGTCGCCCAGACCGCCGGCACCGACAACGCCTGCCATTGCGGTAAGGTTCAGCAGGCTGATCGCCGTGATGGTCGTGCCGCGTGCAATGGCGGCTACGCTTTCCTTCAGGTAGACGCGGAAGATGATCTCCAGCGGTGTGGAACCCATGGACAGGGCCGCTTCGATCAGGCCGCCGTCCAGTTCAGCAAGTGCGCTTTCCACCTGACGGGTGAAGAACGGCACGGCACCGAATACCAGCGGTACGATCGCGCCGCGGACGTAAATCGCCGTACCCATGATCGCACGAGAAACCGGCATTACCCACGTCAGCAGGATGATGAACGGGATGGAACGGAACAGGCTGACCAGCTTGTC